>JAMLJB010000001.1:2100000-2255000 GCA_023953835.1 Rhizobiaceae bacterium
GGTCGCATTCTTCAACGGGATCAACAAGATGCCCGTTGATGTGCAGATGAAGTGGTATGACGTATGGGGCACCGAACAGACTTACAACCACATGTCTGCCGGCTGGTCCTGGGCGTTCGACACCCCGTTCACCTGGTTCAAGCAGAACGGGTCGAAGCTGGGTGGCATTCGCCAGAGCATGGCTGTGTCGTGGCCGGATCGCATCAAGGACAAAGGCGGTTTGCGTGAACAGTTCATGCATGTCATCGACGTTGTGCCAACGATCCTCGAAGCGACCGGAATTCCGGCGCCTGAAACTGTCGACGGTATCAAGCAAGCACCGATGGAAGGCACAAGCTTTGCTTACACGTTTGATGCTGCCAACGCCAAGGCGCCGACGCGGCATAAGATCCAGTATTTCGAGATGATGGGCCAGTGGGCACTCTATGACGATGGTTGGCTGCTCAGCACCAAGGTTAACCGAGCACCTTGGGAGGCTTTTGGAGCCGCTAACCCGGATCCGCTCAACAACCAGGTGCTGGAATTGTATGACCTGAACACCGATTTCAGCCAGTCCCACAACATTGCAGAGCAGCATCCTGACAAGGTGAAAGAGTTGAAAGAGGTCTTCATTGCGGAAGCGAAGAAATACGAAGTCTTCCCGATGGATGCCTCGGTGGCCGCGCGTATAGTGGCGCCCCGCCCGAACATTACGGCTGGGCGCACCGAATTCACCTATACCAAACCGATGGTCGGCCTGCCCCAGGGCGACTCGCCATCCATCCTCAACAGCTCATATACGATAACCGCCGATATCGATGTGCCCAGCGGCGGCGCGGAAGGCATGTTACTGACGTCGGGCGGGCGCTTTGGAGGATACGGCTTCTATCTGCTCGCCGGAAAGCCGGCGTTTCTGTGGAACCTCGTCGATCTCAAACGGGTAAAATGGGAAGGTCCCGACGCATTGGAGCCCGGCAATCATATCATCGAGTTCGATTTCAAGTATGACGGGCTCGGCGTGGGAACGCTGGCGTACAACAATATGAGCGGTCTGGGTCAGCCGGGCGTAGGGACGTTGAAAGTCGACGGCAAGGTGGTGTCTACGCAAAAGCTCGAGCACACCCTTCCGATGATCCTGCAGTGGGACGAAAGCTTCGACGTCGGCTCTGACACGCTTACGGGCGTCAACGATGCCGACTATAAGCCGCCGTTTGAACTCACCGCGAAGCTGAACAAGTTGACCCTTAAGGTCGACCGCCCTCAGATGACCGAAAAGGATATCAAGAATCTCGAAAACACGCAGGCTACAGCGGTTGATGGGAATCCGATTCATCACATGCAGGCTGGCCCGCAATAGTCCGCAGGCGCCCGGCACAGCATTGTCGCTTGTCGGTCTAAAAAACGATTGAGTTCGGCACGATCAAAGGTGAGGCGGCATTATGCGTCCGGGAAAGCATGCTCGTCGCACATTTGAACTCGACCGAAAATAAGCCGGTTTGCGTAAAGCAGTTGTCCGAGCTTTGGGAGAATGCCGAAACTGTCGAAATGCGTGACAAAGAAATCTCATGTGCTGAAAAGGCGCTTGAGACGTTTGGCCTGATCGGATGTCATAGAGGAACGGAAAAACTCGATCCAATCTCTATGACTGGGGGTTCATTGAGCGCTTTGTGTCGTTTGTTGATTGGGATGCCAAGACTACCCGACCCGATTGAGATAGCGTCTAAAATGCGTTCAAGTCGCTGAAAATCTTCGAAATTATTCCTAGTTGGAATTTCGATGGTCGCGATCAATGAAATCAAAGAGATCACGTTAACCCTTTATTAAACATAAACTTGCCAACCGGTGATCTCCGGCGCATCTTCGCGTCCACCCGCTTGATCGCAAGAGAGGCGCGGAGAAGAACGTTGGCAGGCGAAAAAATGAAAAAACAAACGGCAGGGGCGCCGGTATGACTGAGGTTTCGAAGGAAGCCGCAAACACCGTCCGATTGGCGGAACGAAGGGTTTATTCGGATTCCTTCAAGCCACTTTACAGCGAGGGCATGGCTCTGGTCGAACGGACAGCGGAATATCTGGACGGCAGGGGCCGTGCAGCCGCGAAGGGCCTGTCGCGACCGGCGGCGACGCTTTACGCAGCCGAATCGATGCGGCTGACCACCCGGCTCATGCAGGTGGCCTCGTGGCTCTTGCTCCAGCGCGCGCTCAATTCAGGTGAGATGACGCGCGATCAGGTCGCTTCCGAGAAGGTCAAGGTGCGGCTGGACACGCCTTCGGCACATCGGGACACGCCCGGATGGGTCGAATTGCCCGATGAATTCCGCGAACTGGTTGACCTGTCGCTGCGGCTCCAGGCGCGGGTGCGCCGCATGGACGAGGAGCTTTACGGGCAGCCGGGCGACGCAGCGGCCAATCGCCGGGGCAATCCGGTCTCGGACCAGATTCTGCTGCTCAAGACCGCATTCGGCCGGAGCTGATTTCCCCAGAACGTTTCTGCTTTGTTCACATTTCGCTGGCATGGGATGGTCCAAAAGGGATAATTCAGCCATGCAGGGTGCGATTCGAATCATCGGTATAGACCCCGGCCTGAGGCGCACCGGATGGGGCGTCATCGAGGCGGTCGGAAATTCGCTGCGGTTCGTCGCGGCGGGCACCGTCCGCTCGGACGAGAAGGCCGCACTGGCGTCGCGCCTGTGCCAGTTGCATGACGGGCTGGTGGAGGTGATGCGCCGCTACGCGCCTGAGGAAGCGGCGGTCGAAAACACTTTCGTCAACCGTGACGCCTCGGCGACGCTGAAACTCGGGCAGGCGCGCGGCGTCGCCATGCTGGTTCCGGCGCTGGGGGGGCTGGCGGTTGCCGAATATGCGCCGAATGCCGTCAAGAAGGCGGTGATCGGCGTCGGCAAGGGCGAAAAGGGGCAGATCGTCATGATGGTTAAGGTGCTGATGCCGAAGGCGACGTTCGACACCGAAGACGCCGCTGACGCACTGGCCATCGCGATCTGCCACGCGCATCATCGCCAGAGCGTTCAAGGCCGTCTGGCTACGGCCATGGCGGGGTAGGCAGGGGCGATGATCGGCAAGCTCAAGGGATTGGTGGATGAAATCGAGGACGACCATTGCACGATAGATGTGCAGGGCGTCGGCTATGTCGCCTATTGTTCGACGCGCACCCTGTCCGCGCTTCCGGGGCCGGGTGAGGCCGTGACGCTCTTCATCGACACCTATGTGCGCGAGGACATGATCCGTCTGTACGGCTTCCAGTCGGCGTTAGAGCGGGAATGGTTCCGCCTGCTCATGAACAATGTGCAGGGGGTGGGCGCGAAAGTCGCGCTTGCGGTGCTTTCCACGCTTTCGCCGGCCGACCTCGCCAATGCGATTGCGCTGCGCGACATTGCAATGGTGAGCCGCGCGCCGGGCATCGGCAAGAAGGTGGCCGAGCGCATCGTCACCGAATTGAAGGCCAAGGCTCCAGCCTATGCGGGCGAGGCGGGTGGCACGATCGGGCTGAAACAGGCATTGGGAGACGGCGTTGCGCCATCGCCGGTCGTGGACGCCGTGTCGGCGCTGGCAAATCTCGGCTATTCGCGCGACATCGCCGCCAATGCTGTGGCGGCGGCGCTGAAGGCGGCGGGCGAGGGCGCGGATTCCGCGAAGCTCATCCGGCTCGGGCTGAAGGAACTGGCGCGTTGATCCCCGCCTTGTTCGTGGCGAAAGCTCGTGCGAGGAAGCCGGTATGAGCACTGCCCCACGCCTGATCTCCTCAGAACGGCGCGGCGAGGATGTCGACCAGACGCTTCGCCCCCAGACGCTCGACGAGTTCGTCGGGCAGGCGGCGGCGCGCGCCAACCTCAAAGTGTTCGTGGAGGCGGCGAAGGGGCGCGGCGAGGCTCTGGACCATGTGCTGTTCGTGGGACCGCCCGGCCTCGGCAAGACGACGCTCGCGCAGATCATGGCCCGCGAGATGGGCGTCAATTTCCGCTCGACCTCGGGGCCGGTGATCGCCAAGGCGGGTGATCTGGCGGCGCTGTTGACCAATCTCGAAGAGCGCGACGTGCTATTCATCGACGAGATCCACCGGCTGAGCCCGGCGGTGGAGGAAATCCTCTATCCGGCGATGGAAGATTACCAGCTCGACCTGATCATCGGGGAGGGGCCTGCGGCGCGCTCGGTGAAGATCGACCTCGCGAAATTCACGCTCGTCGCCGCGACGACGCGTCTTGGTCTCATCACCAACCCGCTGCGCGACCGCTTCGGAATTCCGGTGCGGCTGAACTTCTATACGGTGGAGGAGCTTGAATTGATTGTGCGGCGCGGCGCGCGAATTCTCGGAATGCCGATCGCCGACGACGGCGCGGTTGAAATCGCGCGGCGCGCGCGGGGAACGCCGCGCATTGCCGGTCGCCTGCTGCGTCGCGTTCGCGATTTTGCGAGCGTGGCGGGCGCGGATCGGGTGGACCGCCACATCGCCGACGAAGCCTTGTCGCGGCTCGAAGTCGACCAGTTGGGGCTGGATCAGCTTGACCGGCGATACCTCACCATGATCGCGTCGAATTTCGGCGGCGGGCCGGTGGGTATCGAGACCATCGCGGCGGGCCTGTCCGAGCCGCGCGACGCCATAGAGGATATTATCGAACCCTATCTGATCCAGCAGGGCTTCATCCAGCGAACACCGCGCGGGCGCGTCCTGACCGCCAACGCGTGGCGGCATCTTGGAATCGATCCGCCGAACGACCTCGCGCAGCAACAGATCAATCTCTTCCAGGAGGAATGATCTTGATGGGCGCGGAAGGAAGCAACCTTGCCCTGACTGGGGTGATCGAAAACGGCGTCCACCGGCTGGTGGCGCGCGTCTACTATGCGGACACCGACTTTTCAGGCGTCGTCTACCACGCGCGCTATCTGGAATTTCTCGAACGGGGCCGCTCGGATTTCCTGCGCCTTTCAGGCGTCCATCACACGGAATTGCACGACGGAAAGCACGGAGAGCGCATCGTGTGGGTGGTGCGGCGCATGGAGATCGATTTTCGCGTTCCCGCGCGCATCGACGATATCATCACCGTGGTAACGCATGTCGCGGAGCTTTCGGGCGCGCGCATCTTCATGGCGCAACGCCTGCTGCGCGGCGAAGATGTGCTTGTGGAGGCACGGGTCGAGGCCGCCATCATAGGGGAAACGGGACGTCCGCGCCGTTTTCCAAAGGAATGGGTCGCGGCGTTTTTGCCCGGCAGCCATTGACTTTTATAACCGATCATTAACCATAACAGCTCATTAAGAGAATGCTGAAAGGTTGCATGAATCCGACATGCCTTCCTTTCACCAAATTTCGCCGTGAAAAGGCCGCGAAACGCGCTTTCCAGGCAAGGCTGGCCGGATTTCGGCAGTGCGAGAGAAAGACTGTGTGGCGCCCACATTGCGGGCCCGTTTCTTTTAGGGACAAACATATGGAACAACTTCCTCTCGCGGCGACTGGCGCGGAATTGTCGGTCTGGAGCTTGTTCTGGCAAGCCGGCTGGGTGGTGAAGCTCGTCATGGTGGGTCTGCTCGGGGCCTCCGTGTGGACATGGGCCATCGTGTTCGACAAGATCTTCGCTTATGCGCGCATGCGCACCGCGCTTGATCGATTCGAGCAGATCTTCTGGTCGGGGCAATCGCTCGAGGAACTTTACCGGACCCTTGCCGACCGCAGCACGTCCGGCATGGGCGCAATCTTCGTCGCCGCCATGCGCGAGTGGAAAAAGTCCTTCGAAAAAGGCGCGAAATCACCCATCGGCCTCCAAACGCGCATCGACAAGGCCATGGACCTTGCGCTGACACGCGAGATGGAACAGCTCGAGAGCAGGCTGGGCTTCCTCGCGACCATCGGCTCTGCGGCGCCCTTCATCGGCCTGTTCGGCACGGTAGTTGGCATCATGACCTCGTTCCAGGCGATCGCGGGATCGAAATCGACAAACCTCGCGGTGGTCGCGCCCGGCATTGCCGAAGCGCTGCTCGCCACCGCGATCGGCCTGCTGGCGGCCATCCCCGCCGTCATCGCCTACAACAAGCTATCATCCGATGTCGGCAAGCTCGGCCTGCGCATGGAAGGCTTCGCCGACGAGTTCTCCGCCATACTGTCGCGCCAAATCGATGAAAAGGTTGCTCCAAGGGCGGCTGCCTGAGGCCAGGAGCGGATTGGAAAGACGATCATGGGAATGTCCGTAGGGGGTGCAGGTCGCGGCGGACGGGGTCATAGACGCCGTGGCCGTCATCACGGCCTGATGTCGGAGATCAACGTCACGCCGCTCGTGGACGTGATGCTGGTTCTGCTGATTATCTTCATGGTGGCCGCGCCGCTGCTGACCTCCACCGTGCCGATCGATCTGCCCAAGGCCAATGCGGCGACGACCGCGACGGAGACCAAGCCGCTGGAGGTCTCTGTCAACCGGGAGGGGGAAATCTGGATCGGCGACGAATCCTACCCGCTGGAGGAAGTGGCCTCGAAGCTCGCCGCCATTGCAAAGACGGGCTATGACGAGCGCATCCTGATACGGGGCGACCGCACGGCGGACTACGGCACGATCATGGGGGTGATGGCCGAGATCAGCTCCGCCGGTTACAAAAATATCGGCCTCGTCGGCCTTCCGCAGCAGGGTTCCTGAAGCGGGTCATGAGGGGCAGTCTCACAAGCTCGGTCGTGATGCACGCCGTGTTGCTCGGCCTGGGACTGGTGTCGCTGTCCTCACCGCGCTCCATGGATGCTTCGGTCGAGTCGATTTCGGTGGACATCGTGCCCATGGAACAGACGGCGCAGGTCCAGTTGGGCGACAAGAAGGCGCCCATGGCGGAAAAGCCTGCCCCGACGCCGACTGAACGGCCCCAGACCCTGCCCGACGCGCAGAAGATCGGCGATAACGAGGTCGACACCGACAAGCCTCCGGTGCCGGATGCAAAGCCCAAGCCGGTCGAATCGGCACAAGCGCCAAAGCCCCAGCCGAAGCCTGAGGAACCGGTCAAGAAGGAAGAGGTCCAGAAGACCGAGGAGCCGAAGCCGGTTCCTGCCACAGAGGTTGCGCAGGCCGAGCAGCCGAAGCAGGACGTCAGGCCCGATCCGGTGAAGCAGCCGGAACCGAAACCCGAACCGGAAAAGCAGGCGGAGCCGAAGCCCGCCGACCAGCCGGAGCAGAAAGTGGCCGACGCGCAGCCCGAGACCACGGATTCGATCGCCGAAACGATTGCCGATTCCCGGCCGGTCGAGGAAGCGGTGAAGCTGCCCGACAACGCGCCCGCGCCGGAATCCAAGCCGAAGCCGGCTGAAGCGCAGACCGCCAAGGCGCCGGACCGCAAGGCGTCCGAAGCGCCCGCCAAGGAAGCATCGTCGAAGCCCAAATCCGAAGACAGCGAGTTCAATGAGGATGAGGTCGCGGCACTCCTCAGCAAGGAAAAGACCGCGGGCGGCGGAGCGAAACGCTCCAGCCAGCAGGCGGCGCTCGGCGGCAAGCAGAATCAGGGCGCGAAACTCTCGCGTGGCGAGGAAGATGCGTTGAGGGATCAGCTCAGTGGTTGCTGGACGATACCCGCCGGGGCCGAGGGCGGGGACGGGCTGCGCGTCAAGGTAACATTCAACGTCGATGCCAGCGGCAAGCTCGACGGTCGTCCCCGGGTCGAGGAATCGAGCGGCAACCGGGCCTTCGACCAGAGCGCCGTGCGCGCCGTTCAAATCTGTGACCAGCAAGGGCTGCAACTGCCTGCGGGCAAGGCCGAGATCTGGTCCGAAATCGCTGTGAACTTCGACCCGAGCGACATGTTCTGATCGCC
Organism: Rhizobiaceae bacterium; assembly: GCA_023953835.1. Lineage (NCBI taxonomy): Bacteria > Pseudomonadati > Pseudomonadota > Alphaproteobacteria > Hyphomicrobiales > Rhizobiaceae > Rhizobiaceae bacterium. Next base: position 2,107,773 of record JAMLJB010000001.1, read on the forward strand.
ACGAGATTTATGAGGCACAAGGGAATGATGAAACTGTTGAAATCGCTTCTGGTGCTGTCGGCGCTCGCCGGCGCTCCCCTCGCGATGATGAACCCGGCGATGGCGCGGGTCGAAATCGACGTCAACAAGGGCGTCATCGAGCCTCTGCCGATCGCCGTCACCGACTTTCTCGGCGAAGGGCTCGGTGTCGAGATTTCGTCCATCGTCGCAGCCGACCTGAAGCGTTCCGGCCTGTTCGCGCCGATCGACAAGGCCGCCTTCGTGGAGAAAATTTCCAATCCGGACGCACAGCCGCGCTTCGAGGACTGGAAGGTCATCAATGCCCAGGCGCTCGTCACGGGCCGCGTCTCGACCGAGGCGGACGGGCGCATCCGCGCCGAATTCCGGCTGTGGGACACGTTCGGCGCGCAGCAACTGGTCGGCGAGCAGTTCTTTGCACCAATGGCCAACAAGCGCCGGGTCGCACACATCATTGCGGACGCCATCTACAAGGCGCTGACAGGCGAAGAAGGCTATTTCGACACGCGCGTGGTCTTCATCGACGAATCCGGCCCCAAGGACAAACGCCTCAAGCGCCTCGCGATCATGGACCAGGACGGCGCGAATGTGCGTTATTTGTCGAAGGGTTCGACCATTGCGCTGACGCCGCGTTTCTCGCCGACCCGGCAGGAAATCACCTACATGTCCTATGAGAGCGGCCAGCCGCAGGTCTATCTGTTGCAGATCGAGACCGGACAGCGCGAACTCGTCGGCAATTTTCCGGGCATGACGTTTGCGCCGCGCTTTTCGCCGGATGGCCAGAAGGTCATCATGAGCCTGTTGCGCGACGACGGCAATTCGAACATTTTCGCGATGGACTTGCGCAGCCGCAACACGACGCGGCTGACCAACACCAACGCAATCGACACCTCGCCCTCCTATTCGCCTGACGGTAGCAAGGTTGTTTTCACATCCGACCGGGGCGGGCAGCCGCAGATCTACGCGATGGGCGCGGACGGCTCGGGGCAGACCCGCATCTCGTTCGGAGGCGGCAGTTACTCCACGCCGGTGTGGTCGCCGCGCGGCGACCTGATCGCTTTCACCAAGCAGGTGGGCGGCGAATTTCAGATCGGCGTGATGAAGACTGATGGGTCGGGCGAGCGCATCCTTTCATCCGGCTTCGCGCAGGAAGGCCCGACCTGGGCACCCAACGGGCGGGTGCTGATGTACTTTGCGGAAGGGGCCGGATCGGGCGGTCCGAAGCTCAGGTCCATCGACCTGACCGGGCGCAACGAGCAACCGATCCCGTCGCCGAATTTTGCGTCCGACCCCGCCTGGTCGCCATTACTCGACTGAACCCGGCCTGTCGCCGTGGCAGCATTTTTTGAGACTTCGCCGCCTTTTGGCCCCATTCGGTTCGGAAGGCTCCGGGTCGAGGGAAATGCCCCGCGAATCAGGAGTTTGCGGCTGCTGGTATGAAAACATTAACCCTGTTCGTTGAGCGCGCATTAACCGCAACGTGGTTACTGGATGGTCAACCAGTTCGTTACAATTCGCCAAGTTTTGATTTGAAGGAGAGGTGGCCATGCGCCGCATCGCAGCTATAGCAAGAAACCCGGTCGCAGTGGCTCTGGTGGCAGCATTGGCCATCGCGGGCTGCGCGTCCAAGAAGACGCCCAACAGCGCAGGCGACCTCGGCCTTGGCGCCGGGGCTGCGAGACCCGGCTCGCCGCAGGATTTCACAGTCAATGTCGGTGACCGCATTTTCTTCGATACGGATTCCTCGGCCATCCGCGCCGATGCGCAGCAGACGCTCGCACGGCAGGCACAGTGGCTCAACCGCTACACCAATTATGCGATCACCGTCGAAGGTCACGCCGACGAGCGTGGAACCCGCGAATACAATCTGGCGCTCGGCGCGCGACGCGCCGCGGCGACCCGCGATTTCCTGATCGGCCAGGGCGTCGCCGGCAACCGCCTCAAGACGATTTCCTATGGCAAGGAGCGTCCGGTCGCAGTCTGCGACGACATCTCCTGCTGGTCGCAGAATCGCCGCGCCGTCACCGTTCCGCGTGGACCGGGTAGCTGATCGACCTCAAACTGGGTTTTGGAAACGCCGGGCAATTGCCCGGCGTTTTCATTTGGGGGATTGTTGCGTGTCTGCAACACCTTTCCGCATCTTCAATGCTGCGCTGCAAACACCTAAATTTGGCCGCTAATATAGGCATATTTCAACGAAGGACCGCTTGGTCCGTGAGATGGATTGCGAGAGCCAGATGCAATTTCGAAGTCTTTTGAGCGGCGCCGTGGCAGCGCTGCTTCTGTCCGGGGCGGCGCAGGCGGCCGGCTCCGCAGACAATATTGCGCCCGCGCCGCAGCAGGGACTGCCGGGGGTGTTCCCTGTCCAGGAGCGGGCGCCGGTCGTTCTTGCCCAATCGACCAACCAGGCGCTGGATGAACAATTGCGGCAGATGAACGGGCGCATCGAGGAATTGAACTTCCAGCTCCTGCAGCTTCAGGAGCAGATCCGGAAGATGCAGGAGGACAACGAGTTTCGCTTTCAGGAGCTGGAAGACAAGAAGACCGATGCGGGCGGCGCAAAGACCCCGCGCAAGCATACGATGGCGGAACCGGCGGCGACTGCAACTCCGGAGAAGGCCGCAACCGCGTCGAACGGCGGCGCGACCGTTCCGCAGCAATCAACCGCGCGGTCCATCGAGCAGCTTGCGTCGGCTCCGCTGGCGGAACCTCAATCCAGTGATGCCGGATCGCAGCCTGGCGATCCGCAACAGTCGTTCGGCACCATCACATTCGACCAGAACGGCAATGTCGTCGGCGGCAGCGTCGGCGACACCGCCGTCACGACACGCGATCCGAATGCCGCGCTGCCGCAGGAAGGGACCGACACATCCGACGACACGGTGGTCGCGGCGCTGCCCCCTTCCAACGATCCCGACGACCTCTACCGCAGTTCCTATGAATCCATTCTGGCCGGCCAATACAAGGCCGCGGAGGCCGGTTTCAGGCAGCATGTCGAGCGTTTCCCCGACGATGCACGCGCACCGGATGCGGAGTTCTGGCTGGGTGAGTCCTTGCTAGGGCAGCAGAAATACCGTGAAGCCGCCGAAGTCTTTCTGGATGCGAACAAGAAGTACCCGAGAGCCAAGAAGGCGCCTGACATGCTGTTCAAGCTCGGCGTCTCGCTTGTCGGCATCAACCAGCGTGATGTCGGCTGCGCGACCTTCGTCGAGGTGGGAAAGCGCTATCCCAACGCATCTGCGGCGCTCAAGAAGCGCATCGAGCGGGAACAGGCCGAAGCCAAGTGCTGAACGGTGGGCCGCTGGCCTCTCTTTTCAATTCCTATGATTTCATGCCGGGCGAAAAGTATGTCGCGGCAGTATCCGGCGGCAGCGATTCACTCGCGCTGCTTCTTCTTCTCAAGGCTCATCTTGACAGATCCTGTCCCGGCGCAAAGCTGATTGCAGCCACCGTCGATCACGGGTTGCGGCCCGCGTCCGCAATGGAGGCGGAGGATGTCGGCAGGCTTTGCCGCGATATCGGCCTCGAACATGTCGTGCTTCGCTGGACCGGCGAAAAGCCGATACGCGGCATTCAGGCCGCTGCTCGCCTTGCGCGCCATCGCCTCCTTGGGGAGTTCGCAGCGAGCATCGGTGCGTTGGCGGTTTTCACGGGCCATACGCGCGACGACCTTGCCGAAACGGCGCTGATGCGAGGCGCGCGCGGCGAAGGGCGGGGTAGCGCCGGGATCGCGCCCGCGACGCTTTTTGGCGGCTCGGCGTGGTTTCTCCGTCCGCTCCTCGGAGTGAAGAGGGACCAGTTGCGCAATTATCTCGTCGCGCAGGGCGTAGGCTGGACCGTTGATCCCAGCAACAGCGATGCTCGTTTCGAGCGCGCCCGGCTGCGTACAGCGCTCGGGCAGGCGAAGGACGGTGAAGCACAGATGGATCGCGCCGTGTCGGCGGCAGCGGATGCCGCCGCAATCCGCATGGCGCGCGCCCATTGGGCGGCGGGAATCGTGCGGCTTCATGCACTCTACGCTGCGCCGGGCCTGATCCGGCTCGACCGTGATGCCCTTGAGGCGTCGGACGAAACGGCAATCGCAGCGCTCGGCGCGCTCGTGGCGGTGGCGGGCGGCGCCGAGCAACTGCCGGACCGCAAGCGCATCGGCGCGCTCCTGCACAGGTTGCGGGCCGGGACGTTGCGCGCAAATCTCGCCCGCGCGCTGATCGATGCGCGAAAGGACGCGATTTTCTTCCTGCGCGAGGCGCGCGGTCTGCCGCAGGACGCACCGACCCCGGACACGATCTGGGACGGTCGATATGCGATTGTCGCGGCCGAGGAGGGCGGGCGCGTCGATTCGTCTCGCCCGGCGCCCGCGCCCGACAGCCTGATCCGCGCCGCCCGGCGTGCCGAGCCGATCTTGCCGCCTGACCGGGCAAAAATCCCCGTGGTTGCCCCTTGGCGGCAATTCCTGCCGGTTTTCGATCTTGTGCTCGCCAATGAGGTGGGACGTTTGATTGGCGCAAGTCGTTTACCGTCTTTGCCTTTTCAGGGTCACATTGAAAAGACAACGTAACGGAAGTGAAGGGAGCGCTTGGCAAGGTGCGTCGGCGTCCCTATGTTGGGAAGAATTTAGTGCCAATCCAGCACGGTCGCGCGGCGGCCTGCGGTAGCGCGACAGGGAAGTGATGAATCCGAATTACCGTAATCTTGCTTTGTGGGCGATCATCGCGGTCTTGCTCATTGCGCTTTTCAACCTGTTTCAGGGCGGCCCGCAGCAGCGGGGGTCCGTACAGGATATCCCCTATTCCGAATTCCTTTCCCAGGTTGAAGCCGGTCGCGTGAAGACGGTCACGATTTCGGGGCAGCGCATAACGGGCAATTATTCCGACAGCGCCGCCGCGTTCCAGACCTATTCGCCGGGCGATTCCGATCTGGTGAAGCGCCTTGAGGACAAGGACGTGACCATCAACGCGCGGCCCGAGACGGACGGTTCCGGCTCGCTTCTGGGCGTGCTGCTGTCATGGCTGCCGATGATCCTGATTCTCGGGGTGTGGATCTTCTTCATGCGCCAGATGCAGTCCGGTTCGGGACGTGCGATGGGCTTCGGCAAGTCGAAGGCAAAGCTGCTCACCGAGGCGCATGGCCGGGTGACCTTTCAGGACGTGGCAGGCGTCGACGAGGCCAAGGAAGACCTCGAGGAGATTGTCGAGTTCCTGCGCGATCCGCAAAAATTTCAGAGGCTCGGCGGCAAGATTCCGCGCGGCGTGCTTCTCGTCGGCCCTCCCGGGACAGGCAAAACCCTGCTCGCGCGCTCGGTCGCGGGCGAGGCCAACGTGCCGTTCTTCACCATTTCCGGTTCGGATTTCGTCGAGATGTTCGTCGGTGTCGGCGCAAGCCGCGTGCGTGACATGTTCGATCAGGCGAAGAAGAACGCTCCCTGCATCATCTTCATCGATGAAATCGATGCCGTTGGCCGCCATCGCGGTGCGGGTCTCGGCGGCGGCAATGACGAACGCGAGCAGACGCTGAACCAGTTGCTGGTCGAAATGGATGGCTTCGAGGCCAATGAAGGCATCATCCTGATTGCCGCGACCAACCGGCCCGACGTTCTCGACCCCGCGCTCCTGAGGCCGGGCCGTTTCGACCGGCAGGTCGTGGTGCCGAACCCGGACATCAATGGCCGCGAGAAGATTCTCAAAGTGCATGTGCGCAACGTGCCGCTCGCGCCGAATGTCGACCTCAAGGTCATCGCGCGCGGGACGCCGGGTTTCTCCGGCGCCGACCTCGCCAATCTCGTCAACGAGGCGGCCCTTATGGCTGCCCGGCGCAACAAGCGCCTCGTGACCATGCAGGAATTCGAAGACGCCAAGGATAAGGTCATGATGGGCGCGGAGCGGCGCTCCTCGGCGATGACGCAGGCGGAAAAGGAGCTCACCGCCTATCATGAGGCCGGTCACGCCATCCTCGCGTTGAATGTTCCCGCTGCCGATCCGCTGCACAAGGCGACGATCATTCCTCGCGGACGTGCGCTCGGCATGGTCATGCAGTTGCCCGAAGGCGACCGCTATTCGATGAGCTACAAATACATGATCTCGCGGCTTGCGATCATGATGGGTGGACGCGTGGCGGAAGAGATCAAGTTCGGCAAGGAAAACATCACCTCCGGCGCATCTTCCGACATCGAGCAGGCGACCAAGCTGGCGCGCGCCATGGTCACCCGCTGGGGCTTTTCGGACAAGCTCGGCCATGTTGCCTATGGCGAGAACCAGGAAGAGGTGTTCCTCGGCCATTCGGTAGCGCGCACCCAGAACGTCTCGGAAGAGACGGCCCAGATCATCGATGCTGAAGTGCGTCGCCTGATCGACGAAGCCTATTCGACGGCCATGCGCATCCTGACCAAGCACAAGAAGGAATGGATCGCGCTGGCGGAAGGGCTGCTCGAATACGAGACGCTCAGCGGCGAGGAGATCAAGCAGCTTATTGCCGGCAAGAAGCCTTCGCGCGATCTGGGTGACGATACGCCGCCCTCACGCGGATCCGCTGTGCCGAAGGCCGGATCGACACGCGGCAAGAAGAAGGGCTCGGAGCCGGAAGGCGGCATGGAGCCACAGCCGCAAAGCTGAAAATGCGTTGACCGACAAACAGAAAACGCCGCGTCATGCGGCGTTTTTTCGTTTGTGTTGGCTTCTGGCTTTTGACCGGCGGCCTACTGCGCGGTTGCCTTCAGGCGCGCGGTGCATAGGCTGAAATAACCGCCGCCCTTCTGGACCCAGCGCAGGTCGCCCAGCGTATTCGCTGCCTTGTTTGCGTGATAGGCGTCGAGGCAGGTCTTCATTCGCTGCTTTGCAGGGGTCTCGGACGAGAACTTCGCGTCGATCTTTTCGGGGAAGGTTACGCCTTCGGGGATGGCGATTTCAGTCGCGGGCTTCGGGGTATCCGCCTGGGCAATCGCCACTGTGCCCGCGGAATTTCCCGTTCCGCATTCCCGATCGCGAAATTCCGTCCATTTCGGCGCGGGCTTTTCCGGGGTGGCGCTTTTTCTGACTGCCTCGAATTTCAAAGCGCATTCCTTCATCGAAGGCGTTTCGGCGAAAGCTTGCGTGGAAATTGAAAGCACGGCGAGCGATGCAACAGCGATGCGGCTGCACGAACGTATGATTGAACTCACAATGGCCTCGGTATGGATGGAGTTGATGGATGCGATCAAGCGCCCATCAATATATTATATTATGCTAAATTATAAAAGCCTTGCGATGCCGGCTTGCATTTTGCATCACTGCGTGGCGGGGCAGGAGGGCGCTTTCGATCGAGAAAAATTCGAAGCAACTTTTTCGCAATCACTGGTAACATAGACTTATTAAATGTGATGCGCCGGCCGGGGGATTCTGTGGCAATAGCATCCGTTAACTTTTGGGACCCATGAGTTTGATGACAAAGCGTTATTTCGGCACCGACGGCATCCGTGGACGCGCCAATTCCTTTCCGATGACTGCCGATGTCGCGATGCGCGTCGGCATGGCGGCAGGCATGTCCTTTCAGCGCGGCGATCACCGGCACAGGGTCGTGGTGGGCAAGGACACGCGCCTGTCCGGCTATATGCTGGAAAACGCGATGGTGGCAGGATTTTGTGCGGCGGGCATGGACGTGTTCCTGCTTGGCCCGATACCGACGCCCGCAGTTGCGATGCTCGCGCGGTCGCTGCGTGCCGATATCGGCGTGATGATCTCGGCCTCGCACAATCCTTATGACGACAATGGAATCAAGCTGTTCGGCCCTGATGGCTACAAGCTTTCGGACGAGCATGAACAGCGCATCGAAGCGATGCTGGACCAGAAGATCGACATCAACCTGGCTGACCCGGATGCGCTCGGACGCGCAAAGCGCGTCGATGGTGTGCATGACCGCTACGTCGAGTTCGCGAAGCGCACGCTGCCGCGTTCGATGTCGCTTGCCGGCCTGCGCATCGTGATCGATTGCGCAAACGGCGCTGGCTACAAGGTTGCGCCCGCAGCACTTTGGGAGCTTGGCGCGGAAGTCATCGCCATCAATGTCGAGCCCAACGGCTTCAACATCAACAAGGATTGCGGTTCAACCCATCCGGCGGGACTGCAGAAGAAGGTGCACGAAGTGCGCGCCGACATCGGCATTGCGCTCGACGGTGATGCGGACCGCGTGACCATCGTGGACGAAACCGGCGCAATCGTCGATGGTGACCAGATCATGGCATTGATCGCGGAGTCCTGGAACGAGGCGGGCCGTCTGGCGGGCGGCGGCGTCGTGGCCACCGTCATGTCGAATCTCGGCCTCGAACGTTTCCTCGGCGAGCAGGGCCTCCAGCTTCATCGCACCAAGGTTGGCGACCGATATGTTGTCGAACACATGCGGGCGCACGGCTTCAATGTCGGCGGAGAGCAATCCGGCCACATCGTGTTGTCCGACTTTTCGACCACGGGGGACGGCCTGGTATCCGCCTTGCAGGTGCTTGCCTGCGTCAAGCGCGCCGAGAAGCCCGTCAGCGAACTTTGCCGCAAATTCGAGCCCGTGCCGCAGTTTCTCAAGAATGTCCGCTTTTCGGGCGGAAAGCCGCTAGAGGCGAAATCGGTCAAGCAGGCGATTGAGGACGGGCGCTCGCGCCTCGGCGCAGGAGGGCGGCTCGTCATTCGTCCCTCGGGCACCGAGCCGCTGATCCGCGTGATGGCTGAAGGCGATGATTCGGTGCTGGTCGAATCCGTCGTGGACGAAATCGTCGGCGTCATCGCGGAGGTCCGTTCGGCCGCCTGATCCAAGTTACCCATCGATTTACAAGGGCGCGGCCTGCGGGCCGCGCTTTGCGTTTCCGGAATGCGGGCGCAACGTGGTTAACAAAGACGGTTAAGAGCAGATTAACCTTTGCGATTCATTATCCATAACGGATGAGGTGGCGCCGAACAGCCGTTCGGCATTCCGTGAGGGTTTTGACTATGCGCGTTTTCTTGACCGGCATCGCTGTTTTGTTGGCGGGCACCACGGTGCAGGCTCTGGCTGCGGACATGCCCGCGGTTGATCCGGCCCCCGTGGTCTACGAACAGCCCAACACGGGCGGCTGGTACATTCGCGGCGATCTCGGCGGGCATTGGGCCGATTTCGGCGAAGCCGAATACATCACCTACGGAGCGGGCGTTCCGTTGCCGGGGACGGACATTCTTGAAGGCAATCTGGACGGCGCGTTCACGCTGGGCGCGGGCGTCGGCTACCAGATCAACGAACATTTCCGCACAGACATCACGGCCGATTACTGGTTCGATGCAGATTTCAACGGATCGAGCAGCGGCGGTGCGACGACCGACACATCCTCGATGTCGGCCTGGTTGTTGCTGGCGAATGCCTATGTCGACTTCGGCACTTGGGGCGGGTTCACACCCTATGTCGGCGCGGGCATCGGCGGTGCCCATATCAAGTGGGATACGCTGGTGAACACGCCGCCCGGTGCGGAACATCCCGGTGATTCGAATTGGCGCTTTGCGGCAGCGGTGATGGCCGGTGCCTCCTACTGCCTGACCGACAAGCTGCAATTGGACGCAGGCTATCGGTTCACACATGTGGAAGGCGGACGCATGTTCGAGCAGGTCGGCACGCAACCCGGTCCTGGATTCGATGACGGTCTGAATGTCCATGAAGTTCGTGGCGGCCTCCGGTATGCGCTTGGGGGAAGCGCCGCAAACTGCGTCGAACCCGCGGTCTACGTGCCCGCCGTGGAGCCGGTCTACAAATAGGCTCCCAACTTAGCATCTCCTGATACTGCATGGACGCCCGGCTTGCCGGGCGTTTTTTGTTGGCTTTCAGCTCCCAAACGGTAACATAATATAAGCATCTTGAAATTAAGTAATTCCTGTTATAGAGTGGACCAAATCATTGGGTGGTATGGGCGTAGGCATGTCTTCTAGAATTCAGTTTACCTTGGCTGTGCTGTTGGGCACGTGTGCATGCACGTTCGCGGCGGAAAAGTTGCCGGTGGTGATTTCGGACCAGTCACCGGCGGCAGGATTCAAGCCGACGTCGAATTGGTACTTGCTCGGCAGCCTGAGCTATGTCGCCAGCGACCCTGTCTATGATTACACGCAGAATGGCGAGGACAGCCAGACAAGGCGTTTTGGCTACACGGTCGGCACCGGCTACCGCCTGAATGAAAGGCTGCGTGGGGACATTACGACGAGCTATATCACGCGGGAGTCCTATTCCGATCCTGCCGATGCGACCAATTCAGGCCGCCTCAGGATCTGGAGTATGTTGCTCAACGGATATTACGATATTGGAACCTATGCGGATTTCACGCCCTATGTTGGTGCGGGCGTGGGCCTGATGCGCACGTTGGACACGATGCCTGAGACCTTCTCGGGCACGGTTCCGGGCTATAACTCCTCCCAGACGGAGTTCGCTTTTGCATTGAACGCAGGCGTCGGATATCGCATGTCGGACAGCCTGACCTTCGATATGGGATATCAGTTCCTCGCTTCGCCGACGACGCAATATGTCGACTATGGCAGCGGTACAGTTGAGGATGGTCTGAATCTGCACCAGCTCCGGATCGGCTTCCGCTACACGATGAACTAGTACGGCGTTCGCGGCGCGCGCTATGCGACCGGGCGGTTGGGTCAGGACCGCAGGGCGATGCTTTGCCGATTTCGGCGTGACTCATCTCGGGTTTCGAGACGGACTGGCTTTGCGCATGCGCTGATGCGATAGCCGGATGGTCTTCAATAGCGACATGTATTTTGCTCTTGACGACAACCGCCTGATCTCATATCCGCGTCCGTGGGCCACCCCTCCCCAACGAGGGGCTAACTATCTGGAAGGATAGACCACGATGACGACGATTTCGTCCAAGCCGGCAGTGCGTCCGGCAAATCCCAATTTCTCTTCAGGTCCGTGTGCAAAGCGTCCAGGCTGGTCGCCGGAGGCATTGGCGGAAGCTCCGCTCGGGCGCTCTCACCGTGCCAAGATCGGCAAGAGCCGCCTTGAACAGGCCATAGAGCTTACCCGCGAGGTGTTGCGCGTGCCTGCCGACTACAGGATCGGCATCGTACCCGCCTCGGATACCGGCGCGGTCGAAATGGCGCTCTGGTCGCTGCTCGGCGAGCGCGGCGTCGATATGGTGGCGTGGGAGAGCTTCGGCTCGGGCTGGGTCACGGATGTGGTCAAGCAGCTCAAGCTGCCCGATGCGCGCACAATCGAAGCGCCCTATGGCCAGTTGCCCGACCTTTCCGCGATCGATTTCAATCGCGACGTGGTCTTCACCTGGAACGGTACGACCTCCGGCGTGCGCGTGCCGAACGGCGATTTCATTCCGGCTGATCGCACCGGCCTGACGATCTGCGACGCCACATCCGCCGCTTTCGCGCAAAGGCTCGATTTCGCCAAGCTCGATGTCGTCACCTTCTCCTGGCAGAAAGTTCTGGGCGGGGAGGGCGCGCATGGCATGCTGATTCTCTCGCCGCGTGCCGTCGCGCGTCTCGAGAGCTACAAACCCGCATGGCCGCTGCCCAAGATTTTCCGCCTGACTTCGGGTGGAAAGCTGATCGAGGGCATCTTCAAGGGCGAAACGATCAACACGCCGTCCATGCTGTGCGTGGAAGACTATCTCGATGCGCTGAAATGGGCGAAGTCGATCGGCGGACTCGACGCCCTCATTGCGCGGGCCGATGCGAATTTCGCGGTGCTCGACGGGTTCACCCGTGAGCGCGCATGGCTGGGCAATCTCGCAGTCGATCCGGCCACACGCTCCAACACGTCCGTTTGTCTCTCGATCGTCGACCCGGACGTCGCGGCGCTCGACAAGGACGGGCAGGCGGCCTTTGCTAAGGGCGTGGTCGCGGCGCTTGAAAAGGAAGGCGTAGCCTTCGACATCGGCGCCTATCGCGATGCGCCTCCGGGCCTGCGTATCTGGTGCGGCGCGACCGTCGAAACCTCGGACATCGAGGCGCTGCTGCCCTGGCTGGACTGGGCTTTCTCCCAACAAAAGCTCGCGCTTCGGGCTGCGGCCTGATCTGTTTCAAGGCTGACCGCGCTTCCTTCGCAAGTTTGGCGGGGGAAGCCGGCCCTTCCCATCATTCAAGAATGAATCCAAGGACATACGCCATGCCTCGCGTACTCGTATCAGACAAACTTTCGCCGACCGCGGTCCAGATCTTCAAGGATCGTGGTGTGGAGGTCGACTATTTGCCGGACCTCGGCAAGGACAAGGACAAACTGCTGGAAGTGATCGACAAATATGACGGCCTGGCGATCCGCTCGGCCACCAAGGTCACAGAAAAGCTCATCAATGCCGCGACGAGGCTCAAGGTGATCGGCCGCGCCGGTATAGGCGTCGACAATGTTGACATACCGGCGGCATCGCGTCGCGGCATCATTGTGATGAACACGCCCTTCGGCAATTCCATCACGACCGCCGAGCACGCCATCGCGCTCATTTTCGCGGTTGCGCGTGAACTGCCCGAGGCCAATTCCTCGACGCATGCGGGCAAGTGGGAAAAGAACCGCTTCATGGGCGTCGAGATCACCGGCAAGACGCTGGGTGTCATCGGCTGCGGAAACATCGGCTCCATCGTGGCTTCGCGCGGCGTCGGCTTGAAAATGCATGTCATCGCATTCGATCCGTTCCTGTCGGAGGAACGGGCAGCCGAGCTTGGCGTCGAGAAGGTCGAACTGGACGAATTGTTCGCGCGCTCCGATTTCATCACGCTGCACACGCCGCTCACCGACAAGACGCGTGGCATCATCAATGCCGATGCCATCGCAAGGATGAAGGATGGCGTGCGAATCATCAATTGCGCCCGGGGCGGCCTGATCGTCGAGAAGGACCTGGTCGAGGCGCTGAAGAGCGGCAAGGTTGCAGGCGCGGGCATCGATGTGTTCGAGGTCGAGCCCGCGACCGACAACGATCTGTTCCAGTTCCCGAATGTCGTCTGCACGCCGCATCTTGGCGCATCGACCGCTGAGGCCCAGGAGAACGTGGCCTTGCAGATCGCCGAGCAGATGTCGGACTATCTGGTCAAGGGTGCGGTCAGCAACGCCATCAACATGCCGTCGATCACGGCGGAGGAAGCGCCGCGGCTGAGGCCCTTCGTCAAGCTGGCCGAAGTGCTCGGCGCATTCGTCGGGCAGGTCACCGAGGAGCCCATCAAGGAGGTGGAAATCCTCTTCGACGGCGCGACCGCCCTGATGAACACCCGCGCACTGATGAGCGCGGCGCTGGCCGGTCTCATTCGCCCGCAGGTTTCCGACGTCAACATGGTGTCGGCGCCGATCATGGTGAAGGAGCGCGGCATCATCGTGTCCGAGGTGAAGCGCGACAAGTCGGGCGTGTTCGACGGCTATATCAAGCTGACGGTCAAGACGCCGAGCATGACGCGCTCGATCGCCGGAACGTGCTTCTCGGACGGAAAGCCGCGTTTCATCCAGATCAAGGGCATCAACCTCGACGCCGAGGTCGGGCATCACATGCTGTACACCACCAACCCGGATGCGCCGGGCATCATCGGCCTCCTGGGCACGATCTGCGGGGCGAACGACGTCAACATCGCCAACTTCCAGCTTGGGCGAGACATGCCGGGTGGCGATGCGATTGCGCTGCTCTATCTGGATGCGCCGTTCCCCGAAAAGGCGCTGAACGATCTCAGGTCCAACCCGAAGATCGCTTCCGCCAAGCGCTTGCAGTTCGACGTGAACTAGCGTCAGGCGGGCGCCGCGCCGACGCGGCGTCCGCTGATTTCCGCAAGCGCGATGCCGCCGAATACGAGCGCCAGCGCGACGGCATGATACAGGTGGAACGCCTCCCCCAGCAGGAGGATTGACAACACCGCGCCGAACACCGGCACCAGATTGATGAACAGGCCCGCCCGGTTCGCGCCGATCAGTTCGATTCCCTTCACGTAGAGCACCTGCGCCAGCAGTGAAGGAAAAATCACCGCGTAGAGCAGCAGGCTCCATCCGCGCGTGTCGGGGAGGACGCCCGACCCGGATGCGAATTCCGCCACCGCAAAGGGCAGCGAGCCGACAAACGCCGCACCCGACAGCGCGATCATCAGCGAATGCCAGTGGATGTTCGGCCTGTAGCGCAGCATGACGGTGTATCCGGCATAGACGAGAATGGAGACCAGCATGATCGCGTCCCCGAAGTTCAGGTCAAGCGCCAGAAGCCGCCGCAACTCGCCATGGCTCGCCGTCAGTGCGACGCCAAGCAGGGTGACGAGCAACCCGGCGATCTGGCCCCAGCTCGCCCTGGTCCTGAAGAACAGGAAATTCAGCAGGAAGATCAGCATGGGAATGGCGGCCTGCTCGATGCTGACGTTGAGCGCCGAGGTGAATTCGAGCGCGGTGTAGAGCGCGACGTTGAAGAGTGCGAAGCCGAGAATGCCGAGCATCGCGAGCAGCATCCAATGCTGCTTTATCAGCGGCCAGTCGCGTTTCAGATTGTGGAAGCCGATCGCCAGCATCAGCAGGAATGCCAGCCCCCAACGGCCCGCCGTGAGCAGCATCGGAGAGATGTGGCCGACGGCGAGCTTTCCCGCAATGACATTGCCGCCCCAGAAAAGGGTTGTCAGCAGCAGGTAGATATAGGCGCGCAGATGCATCTCGTGTCCCAACGGGTCGGCATCTAAACGAGGGTCGCAATGGAGTAAACCGGCACGCCGGCTGAAACGCTATCCCAGCCATTCGGCTGAAAAGGATTGTCGCTTTCGGGGTTCAGGCGGTATAGAGCGCTGGTTTCGAGATATCGACTTCTCCTCCGGGCGATTCATCAGGGTTCAGATATGGCGAATGTTGTGGTTGTCGGCTCGCAATGGGGCGACGAGGGCAAGGGAAAGATTGTGGACTGGCTGTCGGAGCGTGCCGACGTCGTCGTTCGCTACCATGGCGGCCACAATGCCGGACATACGCTCGTCATCGACGGCGTCAGCTACAAACTCGCCCTGCTTCCCTCCGGCCTCGTGCAGGGCAAGCTTTCGGTCATCGGCAACGGCGTCGTCGTCGATCCGCACCATTTCGTCCAGGAACTCGCGAAGTTGCGCGGGCAAGGTGTCGAGATCAACCCGGAAATACTGCGCATCGCCGACAACGCGCCGCTCATTCTTTCGCTGCATCGCGAACTCGACGCGATTCGGGAAGATGCGACGGGAGGTCTCAAGATCGGGACCACCAAGCGCGGCATCGGCCCGGCCTATGAGGACAAGGTCGGGCGGCGCGCCATCCGGCTGGTCGACCTGTCCGAACCGGATACGCTCATGGTGAAGATCGAGCGCCTGCTCGGACACCACAATGCCCTCCGTCGCGGCATGGGGATCGAGGAAATCGATGCAGGCAAGATCTATGACGAACTGATGTCGATTGCCGACGAGATCCTGCCCTTCATGGATCAGGTGTGGCGGGTGCTCGAAGAAAAGCGCCGTGTCGGCGCGCGCATCCTGTTCGAGGGCGCGCAGGGCGCGCTGCTCGACAATGACCATGGCACATATCCCTTTGTCACCTCTTCCAACACAGTGGCCGGACAGGCAGCCGCAGGCTCCGGGCTCGGGCCGACTGCGATCGGCTATGTGCTGGGCATCACCAAGGCCTACACCACGCGCGTCGGTGAGGGGCCGTTCCCGTGTGAACTGCACGACGAAATCGGCGAGCATCTCGCAACCGTCGGGCGCGAGGTGGGCGTCAATACGGGCCGCCCCCGCCGTTGCGGCTGGTTCGACGCGGTGCTGGTCCGCCAGACGGTCAAGACATCCGGCATTTCGGGAATCGCGCTCACCAAGCTCGACGTGCTGGACGGTCTCAAGGAGATCAAGGTCTGCGTCGCTTATGAGCTTGACGGCAAGCGAATCGACTACCTTCCTGCCTCAATGCGGGCACAAGCTGCGGTTAAGCCGATTTACGAAACGCTTGAAGGGTGGACTCAGACGACAGCAGGGGCACGCAGTTGGGCGGAACTTCCGGCGCAGGCTGTCAAATATGTTCGCCACATAGAGGAACTGATCGGGGCGCCGGTGGCTTTGTTGTCAACCAGTCCGGAGCGCGACGACACGATACTTGTGACGGACCCTTTTCAAGACTAATTTTACGCGCCGTGCCTGATTTGCATGCATCGGGGGGCGGGCGCGAGGAATTCAGGTCGGATTTGAATGTCAGATTTTGTGGCAGTATTGAAGCGGACGCTCGAGGGGCTTGGCGAGACAAGTCCCGAAATGCGCCAGCGCGTCTATGACAAGGCGCGCAGCACGATAGGGGCGAAGCTTGCCGGCATGAATCCGCCGCCGCCGGCCGCCGTTGCAGAACGTCAACGCCGGTCGCTGGAAGAGGCAATCGCGGAGGTCGAGAGGTCGTTCGCGCCGCCTGCTCCGGCGCGCCGCACCGAGCCGCTGGACGAACTTGAGAATGTGCTCAATTCACTCAACGGCTTGAAGAATCAGGCCGTCATTCCGCCAAAGCCGCGCCCGGCGGAAACCTATCGTTCGGCTGAGCAGCCGCGCTCGGTCACGACGCCGACGTCGCGTCCCCCTGCGCCTCACCAGCAGCCAGTGCGGCAGGCGCCGCCGCCGCTGCAGGCCGAAGAGGACGAGTACGAGCCGCTGGACGACGATGACGGCTATGACGTGCCGCCATCCCAACAGGAATATCTGCCGGAAGAGCCCGCTCCGCGCCGTGGTTTCGGCCGCCTGATTGCGGCTCTCCTGCTCCTGATCGCGCTCGCCGGAGGTGGCTATGCGGCATGGCTGAACAAGGACCAGCTTCAGAGCATGGTCGCCGACCTGACCAGTTCTCTTAATGCGCCGTCACAGGCGCCCGCACCAGCGCCAGGCGACAACCCGCCTGTCGCGGCAGATGTCGGAAGCGAGACGCCGGAGCAGCCGCCCGCCTCGAACGGTCCGGTAAAATTCACACAGCAGCTCAATCCCGACGGGTCCGAAGCCGATGCCGGGCCTGCCCAGTCGGGGTCCACCGTCGGCGAAGGATCGTCGGTCGCCGAAGCGACCAGCAATCAGGCGTCGCCGGTCATACAGGAAGGACCACAGGATCCGGCTGCCGGGCAGCAGGGCACGGACCAGCCGGAGGACGCGCAGCCGCCCGCTGACCAACCGGCGGATACCGCGCAGACTGCTCCGAGTGATGTCGCGCCGCCAGTGGAAGCGCCGGCGGCGCCTGCCGAACAGGCCGCCCCGGCCGATCAGGCCGCCGCCGTGCCTGTCGGCCAGCGCGCCATCTTCTACGAGGAACGGACAAATTCCGCCGACGGTTCGGCGGAGCCCGGCTCGATCGTCTGGTCCGTGGTGCAGGAATCGCCGGGCGGCGACAGGCCGCCGGAGCCTGCAATCCGTGCGGAAGCGACAATTCCCGGCAAGGAAGTCCAGTTGCGCATGACCATAAGGCGCAATGCGGATACGACCCTTCCTGCAAGCCATATCATCGAGATGATCTTTCTCACGCCCCAGAATTTCGAGGGTGGCGGCATCGACAATGTGCTGCGGGTCGCTCTGAAATCGTCCGAGCAGGACGCGGGCACGCCTCTTTCCGGTATTCCCGCCAAGATTTCGGACGGCTTTTTCCTGATAGCGCTCAACGATGCCCAGCAGGACATGGATGCCAATATGCGCCTCTTGCGGGAGCGTAGCTGGCTTGATGTGCCGATTGTCTACAAATCCGGTCGCCGCGCGCTCATCACGATGGAAAAGGGCATTCCGGGTGAAAAGGTGTTCGATGATGTCCTGAAGGCCTGGGGCATTCAGAGCAGCGGCTGACCCGGTTCCCAACCCGGTGCGGCCATTTCGAAGCCTGAGAAATCGAAACCCGGCGCAACGGTGCAGCCTGCAAGGGTCCAATCGCCAAGACTTCGCGCACTTTGCCAATATCCGGCTGGAACCACTGCCTGTGGTCGTTCTCCATTTTTGATCCCCGCGCCGAGTATTGCAGCCTCGACCGGCCCGGAAGATGGCGCGACGCTGAGCAATAGCGGTGCGCCTGCATAAAAATGCCAGACCTCCGCTGCGTCCTTGACACGATGCCACGCCGAAATCTGACCCTGTTCAAGCAGGAAGTAGATCGCGGTGGAGTGCCCGCGCCCGCCTGAGGGATTGTCACGCAATGTCTCGGTGTACCAGCCGCCCTCCGGGTGCGGAGACAATTCGAGCGCGGCAATGATTTCCTGCGCCGTCATCTCAGAAATTGTCCTTGCGCTTGCGGATTTCCGCAAAGACGTCCGCATTGCTCGCGCCGGTCATGCCGAGATCGGCCCGGATGGACGGGTCCGCGCAGCGCAGGAACGGGTTGGTCGCGAGTTCGTCTGCAATCGTCGTCGGCAGGGTTGGCCTGCCTTCCGCCCTAAGTGCCTCGACCTGTGTCAGGCGGTTTGCAAGCGCCTCGTTCAGCGGGTCGACCGTCACCGCGAAACGGGCGTTGGAAAGCGTATATTCATGGCCGCAATAAACGGTGGTGTCGGCCGGCAGGGCGGCGAGCTTGCCCAGCGAATCATGCATCACCGCAGGAGGACATTCGAACAGCCTGCCGCATCCCATCGCGAAAAGCGTGTCGCCTGTGAACGCCACGCGTGAACGGGCGAAGTGGTAGCTGACATGGCCGGCCGTATGGCCGGGCGTCGCGATCACGGAAACCGGCTCGCCCGCAAAATCCAGCGTGTCGCCGTCCTTCACCGTTTCGTCGACGCCCGGGATGCGGTCAGCTTCGCTCTCGGGTGCCACGATCTTCAGGCCGAAACGGCTCTTGAGCGCGAGATTCGCCTCGACGTGGTCGCCATGATGATGCGTCGTGAAGATCAGCGAAGGCGTCCAGCCGGTCCGCTCAATCGCTGCAAGGATGCTGCTTTCCTCCGGCGCGTCGATCAACGCCGTCAGGCCGCTGCCGGTGTCGTGCACCAGGACGCAGAAATTGTCGCTGCGGCAGTTGAACTGATCGATCACGATGGTCATTGCATGTCCTCTTGCTTCCGCGGCCCAAGTGTAGGCGGCGGCAAGCGCGATGTCATCCGCCGCGCATGTTGAAACAGTCGGCCGGGCCGGATAGCGTCTCGCGCATGAGTTCGGACATTGTCAATCTTCGTTCATTCTATGCCAGCCTGACCGGCCGCCTCGCGGAACGCTCCATCACGATGGCGCTTTCGAGCATCTGGGCCAAGGTCCCGAAGGAAAGGCTCGTTGGGATCGGTTACACGCTGCCCTGGCTGGAGAGGTTCGGGACCGACGCAGACAGGACCATCGCGTTCATGCCGGCGGCGCAGGGCGCCGTGCGCTGGCCCGCCGACACGCCTGCGGCCACTGCGCTCGTGTTCGAGGAGGAACTGCCACTGGTGGATGCGTCCGTGGACCGGGTCCTGCTTGTCCATACTCTTGAACATTCGGAAAATCCGCGCGAGACGCTAAATGAAATCTGGCGCGTGCTGTCACCTTCGGGCCGCGTCGTCATCGTCGTGCCGAACCGTCGCGGCGTGTGGGCGCGGTTCGAGCACACGCCTTTCGGCACTGGCCGACCCTATTCGCGCAGCCAGCTCGACACGCTGTTGAGGGAGGCGAATTTCACGCCCTCCGCCTGGGCGGACGCACTGTTCTATCCGCCGTCGAAGCGGCGCTGGATCCTGCGGTTTCACAGCACGATGGAACGGCTCGGACGCCGCTTCTGGCCGATCTTCTCCGGGGTGATCGTAGTTGAAGCGCAGAAGCGCCTCTATCAGGCGCTTCCCGCCGCCAAGCGCGCATCGCGCAGGGTATTCGTGCCGGTGCTCAGCCCGCAGGGCGCGGCGTTGAATCACCGTGTCGGCGGCACGCAGTCAAAGCTGCGCCGCTAAATCTTTGCTGTGCTGGCCGTGCCGAGGTTCCCACCCTAAATATAGGCCGACATTTCGAGCGTGAGCGACCATCTTGACGCGAAAGCAGACCAGAAAAGCCCTGTTGATCGTCAATCCGCGCGCGCGGCGCGGCGCCGAATCGATCGATGCGGTCAAGGACGTGCTGCGTGCCGGAGGCATCGGCCTTGAAGAGGCATCGACCGCGGAACAGGAGAACCTGTCGGAACTTATTTCGCGGCGCGCCCGCAATGTCGATCTCGCAATCATCGGCGGCGGCGACGGGACGTTGAACGCCGCCGCTGCCGGGCTGGTCTATACGGGCCTGCCGCTGGGCGTCCTGCCGCTCGGCACGGCGAACGATTTTGCGCGCACGCTCGGCATCCCGCCCGATCCCGTGCAGGCGGCGCAGATCATCGCGGCTGGCCAGCCGAAGCTGATCGATCTCGGCGAGGTCAACGGACATCTTTTCTTCAACGTCGCCAGCATCGGCTTTTCCGCCGAACTGGCGGGCGAGTTGACCGCACACGCGAAGAAGCGCTGGGGTTCGCTTGGCTACGGCATCGTGGCCGCGCGGCTCCTGGCGCGCTCCCGGCTGTTCAAGGCCTTCCTCGACCATGACGATTCGACGGAAACAATCCGCACCATGCAGATTTCGGTCGGCAATGGCCGTCACTATGGCGGCGGCATGACCGTCGAGGAAACGGCCACGGCGGATGACGGCTGGCTGGATGTCTATAGCCTCGAAGTCGACCATTGGTGGCGCCTGCTGCGGCTGCTGCCGAGCCTGCGGCGCGGCACGCAGGGGCAATGGGACGATGTGCGAGCCTTCAAGACGACGGAGGTCACCGTGCGCACCAGCCGCCCGCGCCCCGTCAACACCGATGGCGAGCTGACGACATGGACGCCCGCGCATTTCCGCATCCGGCCGAAATCCGTGCGCGTCTACGCGCCGAGCGAGCGCCCGCAGAAACAAGGTTGATGCGTGCGACTGCGCGCTTCGGCAGATGCTTCAACCTCGCCATGAAACACTCTAAGACTGCTGCCTCTTCATGGGATTCGCACTATGTCCGACCAGTCCACGACAGCAGCACCAGCACCGGCCGAGGCGGCAGAGGCGATAGGGTTTCGGGCACAACTCGCGACGATGCGCGAGGCGTTTCACGGTTCGCCTTTGCGCAACAGGATCATCGTGCTGGGGCTTTGCGCGGTCGCCGTGATCATAGCCACCTCGCTCGGGCAGATCATCCTGAACAGATGGAACGCCCCGTTCTATGACGCCATCGAACGGCGCGACCTGTCGGCGCTCCTCCGCCAGCTCGAAATGTTCGCGCTGATCGCGGGCGGCCTGCTCGCGCTCGGCGTTTCGCAGACATGGCTGAACCAGCGATTCCGGCTGCGCCTGCGCGAGGCGCTGACGCAGGACCTCATCGCGGAATGGATGAAGCCTCGCCGCGCGTTCCGGCTGGCAAATGCGGGAGCTATCGGCGTCAATCCGGACCAGCGCATGCAGGAAGATGCCGGCCATCTGGCCGACCTCGTCACCGGACTATCTTTCGGCCTGTTCCAGTCCTCGATCCTCCTCGTCTCATTCGTCGGCATTTTGTGGTCGTTGTCCTCGGGCTTCGTTTTCCACATCGGCGGCGAAACCTATTCCATACCGGGCTACATGGTCTGGGCCGCGTTCATCTATGCGGGTTCGGCATCCGTCATCACATGGCTGGTCGGCCGCCCGCTGATTAACCTGAATGCCGAACGCTATGCGCGGGAGGCGGACCTGCGCTTTTCCATGATGCGTGTGAACGAGCATGTCGACGCCATCGCCATTGCGGGCGGCGAAAAGGACGAAAAGCGGCGGATGGAAAGCGACCTTGCCAATCTGCTGGCGTCCATCATGCGCATCTACACGGTGCAGATTCGTCTTGAATGGGTGACCGACGGATATGGCTGGCTGACGATCGTCGCGCCGATCCTCGTGGCTTCGCCGGTCTATTTTGCCGGAGATATCACGTTCGGGGGCCTGATGATGGCCGTCGGGGCCTTCAACCAGGTGCATTCGTCGCTGCGCTGGTTCATCAACAATATCGGCGCGATTGCGGATTGGCGGGCGACGCTGTTGCGCGTGGCCTCGTTCCGCGCCGCCCTTGTCGAGGCGGACCATTTGCATGGCGGCGAGCAACGCATCGAGTTTGCCGAAAGCGCGCGCAAGCAATTGAAGCTGGACGGGCTGGAGATCGTCTCCCCGACGGGCTGCACGAGGCTGGAGGAAGATCGCGTGACGATCAAACAGGGCGAGCGCGTGCTGATTACCGGCGATCCCGGCGCGGGAAAGACGCTGTTTTTCCGGGCGCTCGCCGGCCTGTGGCCGTGGGGCAGGGGGCGGATCGAAATGCCGAAGGACGAAACCATGTTCTTCTTCCCGCGCACGCCATACCTGCCGCGCGGGTCGCTGCGGCGCGTGCTGTCCTATCCGATGCAGGCGGGTGCGTTCCCGGACACGGTGCTGGACGCGGCGCTCAAGCGCGTCGGTCTCAACAGGCTGGCCGATTCGCTCGACCATGAAACCCGCTGGGACAAGGAACTGAACGAGGACGACCAGCGATTGCTGGCCTTTGCCCGTCTGGCCGTCCACAAGCCGGACTGGGTGGTGATCGACGAATCGCTCGATGCGCTCGACGCCACCTGCCGGCGGGACATCTACAGCCTGCTGGAGAGCGAACTGCCGAAATCGACCGTCATCAACATCGGACGTCTTCTGCCCAACATGACCTTCTTCAAGCGTCAGGTTGCGCTCGCGAAGGACACGCAGGGCAGGGCGCTCAAGCCGGTCGATTTCGCCTCACGCGCGTTGGCTTCGCCGGTAAAGCAGCGGCAAAGGCGGTTGGCGCGGGCAGGCAAGTAAATTTATCGGCGCAGCAGGAACACCGCCTGCTGTCCGAAGAAGTTCCAGAACCACCACGGCATCGAAAAGACGATCTTCTGGCCGTTGCCGTCGATGGCAACGGCCTTCTCCACCTTCGCGCCGACTTCCTCGCACAGAACGACGAAATCGCGGATGGTGCAGAAATGGATGTTCGGCGTGTCGTACCAGTCGTAGGGAAGGTCCTTGGTCACCGGCATCCGCCCGCGAAAGAACAGGGAGGAGCGCACCCGCCAATGGCCGAAATTCGGAAAGGACACGATGACGTGCTGTCCGATCCGCAGAAGGTGCTCCAGAACGGTGCGGGGATTGCGCGTTGCCTGAAGGGTCTGGGACAACAGCGCGAAGTCGAACGAATTGTCGGGATAGTAGACGAGGTCGGTGTCCGCATCGCCCTGGATCACGGACAATCCGCGCGCGACGCATTCATTGACACCGCGCTGGGATATCTCGACGCCGCGCCCGTCGATTGACTTGCGGTTGCGCAGCAGTTCCAGCAGTTCGCCGTCGCCGCAGCCCACGTCCAGCACCTTGGCACTGTCGGGAATGAGGTCCGCAATGACCTGCAGGTCGATGCGCGGGGTCGCGTTCACGGTCATGTCAGGCGAGTCCCTTGTCGCGCGCGGCGGATGCGATGAAGCCGCCAATGGCGTTGAACAGTTCCGGCTCATCCAGCAGGAAGGCGTCGTGGCCGCGATCGGTCTCGATCTCGACGAATGAGACCGGCGCGCCCGACGCATTGAGCGCGTGCACCAGCGCCCGGCTTTCCTCGGTCGGGAAGTGCCAGTCGCTGGTGAAGGAGACCACGCAGAGGCGCGTATGCGTGTTCTTGAAGGCGGAGGCGAGATGGCCGTCATGGTCGGCGGCCATGTCGAAATAGTCCATTGCCCGGCTGAGATAGAGATAGGAATTGGCGTCGAAGCGATCCACGAAGGTCATGCCCTGGTGGCGCAGATAGCTTTCGATCTGGAAGTCGGCGTCGAAGGAAAAGGTGAGCTTCGGACGGTCCTGCAAATTGCGCCCGAACTTGCGGTGCAGCGCGGCCTCCGAAAGATAGGTGATGTGCGCGATCATGCGCGCGACCGCGAGCCCCTTTTCAGGCCGCACGCCCGCCTCGATATATTTTCCGCCGCGCCAGTCGGGGTCGGCCATGACGGCCTGCCGCCCGGCCTCGTAGAAGGCGATATTCTGCGCCGAATGGCGCGAGCCGGTCGCCATCGGCAGCGCGGAAAACACGCGCTCGGGATAGCTCGACGTCCATTCCAGAACCTGCATCCCGCCCATCGAGCCGCCGATGACGCAGAAAAGCTGGTCGATGCCGAAATGGTCGACCAGCATCGCCTGCGCGCGCACCATGTCGCGAATGGTGATCAATGGCAGGTCGAGCCCGTATGGCTTGCCGGTCGCCGGGTTGGTCGAGGCTGGACCCGTGGAGCCGAGGCAGGAGCCGACGACGTTCGGGCATATGACGAAAAAGCGGTTGGTGTCGATGATCTTGCCCGCCCCGATCAAAACCTCCCACCAGCCCGGCTTACCGGTGATGGGGTTGTTGCTCGCAACATACTGGTCGCCGGTCAGCGCGTGGCAGATCAGCACGGCGTTGGACCGCGCCGCATTCAGCTCGCCATAGGTCTCATAGGCGATCTGGAACGGGGAAAGGGAGACGCCCGCTTCCAGCACCAGCGGCCGGTCCGCGCCGAAGCGCAGCACCGGGCTCGACGGATTGTCTGCCTCATTGTTCTTCGTCTTGCGGCGCGGCGCGGCCATTTCACTCACTTTCGCCGGCCAGCCGGGCCAGATGCCCAACAAAAAACCGGCATTGCCTCGTCGCAAATGCCGGTTGCCAGACTGACACGGCCCTTTAGCGACTTGTTTAACGTGGCTGCAAGCCGACCGGCAAATCACCACGGGTTCGGAGGTTATTTAAGCTTGCGCGGGGCATACGTCAACGGAGCGAAATGCGGTGGACCAAGCCATGCCCTCGACATTCCCATGAACGGGGGCTATTGCCCTGACGCAATTCATCGCAGGCGAAACGAATGTCACGCGCAAGAGCCCTTTCCCGTCCCGAACCCAATCCGGGTGTGATGGACATCGAAGCCTATGTGCCGGGCAAGTCGTCGGCGCATCCGGGCGTGGCGAAGGTGTTCAAGCTGTCGTCGAACGAGAACCCGCTCGGCGCTTCGCCGAAGGCGATCGAGGCCGTCAGGGCGGCGGCGGAACGCATGGAGTTTTATCCCGACGGTCGCTCCACGCGCCTGCGCCAGGCAATCGCCGAGACCCATGGCCTCAACGCCGCGAACATCATCTGCTTCAACGGGTCCGACGAGGCGCTGGCGCTTCTGGCCCGCCTTTATCTGCAGCCGGGCGACGAAGGCATCGTCACCGAGCACGGCTTTCTCCAGTACAGGATCTATATCCAGATGACCGGGGCGACCCCGGTCACCGCGCCGGAAACGAATGAGCGGACAGATGTGGACGCGATCCTCGCCACCGTCACCGAGCGCACCAGGATCGTGTTTATTGCCAATCCGAACAATCCGACCGGCACGTACCTGCCCTTTGACGAGGTGCGCCGCCTTCAGGCCGGGCTGCCGAAGCACGCCATTCTGGTGCTGGACGCAGCCTATGCTGAGTTCGTGCGCCGCAATGATTATGAAGCGGGCGTCGAACTGGTCGGCTCGTCCGAAAATGTCGTGATGACGCGCACCTTCTCCAAGGTGCACGGACTCGGTGGCGCGCGCATCGGCTGGATTTATGCGCCGTCGCACATCATCGAAGCGATGGACCGGGTGCGCGATCCGTTTAACGTCACCGCCATGTCGATCGAGGCTGGCGTCGCGGCGATGCAGGACCGCGAGCACGTCACGCGCTCCGTCGAGCACAATACCAGATGGCTGGCATGGCTGACGGAGGAACTGACGAAGCTCGGCCTGCGCGTCACGCCCAGCGTGGGCAATTTCCTCCTGATGCACTTTCCTTCCGCCGAGCGATACTGTGCCGAGCGCGCCGACGAATATCTGCTGGCGCGGGGGTTCATCCTGCGCCGCGTCGCCGCCTACGGATTTCCAGATGCCCTGCGCATGTCCGTCGGCACGGAAGAGGCAAATCGCGGTGTGATCGCCGCGCTCAAAGAGTTTCTGGGAAAGTGATATGTCCGAACCCATGTTTGACCGGATCGCCCTTATCGGCATCGGTCTGATCGGTTCTTCGCTGGCGCGGGTTATCGCTGCGAAGGGCCTTGCCCGTCACGTCGCCATCGCAAGCCGCAGCACCGCCACGTTGAAGCGTGCGCAGGAATTGGGGCTCGGCGATTCCTATCATTCCGATCCCGCCGAAGCGGCGAAGGACGCGGACCTCGTCATCGTTTCCGTTCCGGTCGGCTCGTCCGGCGCGGTGGCCGAGGCGATCGCGCCCGTTCTGAAGCCGGGCGCGATCCTCACCGATGTCGGCTCCACCAAGGCGAGTGTCATTGCCCAGATGTCTCCCTTCGTGCCGGAGGGGGTGCATTTCATTCCAGGCCATCCGCTCGCCGGCACCGAGAAATCGGGACCGGATGCGGGTTTTGCGGAACTGTTCGAAAACCGTTGGTGCATCTTCACTCCGCTGCCGGACACCGACCCGGAGGCGCTGGAGCGGCTGTCGGAATTCTGGCGGCGCTGCGGCTCCAATATCGATGTCATGGACGCTGCCCATCACGACAAGGTGCTGGCCATCGTCTCGCATCTGCCGCACATCATCGCCTACAACATCGTGGGCACAGCCGACGACCTCCAGAATGTGTCGAAGACCGAGGTCATCAAATATGCGGCATCGGGCTTCCGGGACTTCACGCGTCTCGCTGCGTCCGACCCAACCATGTGGCGGGATGTGTGCCTGCACAATCGGGACGCTATCCTCGAAATGCTCTCGCGGTTCTCGGAGGACCTTGCGGCCCTGCAACGCGCGATAAGGTGGGGGGACGGGGACAAGCTCTTCGACCTTTTCACGCACACGCGCGGCGTGCGCCGCTCGATCATCGAGGCAGGGCAGGAGGTCGACGCGCCGGACTTTGGCCGTCACGTCGCGGAGCATCCGACGAAAACCTAGGCGCTGGATAGATACCCCTCATCCGCCTGCCGGCACCTTCTCCCACAAGGGGAGAAGGGAATTGCGCAAGCGCCGACTTCAACCACCAAGGTTGCAGAATAAGCGAGGCTCTGGCGAAGTCTGCCTTCTCCCCTTGAGGGAGAAGGTGCCGGCAGGCGGATGAGGGGTGGATGCCTACTCGACAGGCGGCAATTGTCCGAGCGTGACGGAACCCAGGATCAGGTCGAGCTTGATCCTGCTTTTCTCGATCTTGATCGGGACGGAGGGCGTGTCCCCGAGCATGCCAAGAGCCGCGAAGGCCTGACCGATCTCATTCGCGCGCTCGGGCACCGCCGTCTGGAATATCGTGGAGACGGCTGCCGGGTTCTTCATCCCGAGCCGGAGCGAGGCATCGACCAGGCCGTTCGTGTCTATGGCGATCGGTCCGCTCAATTCCATCTGCGCCTCTCCTGAGACCAGCGCGAGCTTCCTGATTTCCACGGACTGGCCCCGCAGGCTCTTCGGGCGCGATTGGATGAGCGCGACGCCATTTCTTATCGTCGCGTCGCCCTCGCCGTCGAAAACCGGCAATGTGCGGTTGCCGACAGCGCCCGGATCGATCTCCAATTGCCGGAAACTGCCCGCCCAATCAAGATCCGGGCCGTTCGGGCGCAGATGCGCTTCCGCCTGCTCGGCACTGAAGAAATCCACCGGGTCCGTCTCGTCGTCCGGGTCGGAGATACCGGACAGCCCTTGCGCTTCGACGGAAATCAATGTGGGCACCGGGCGCGCCAGCCGGGCGCTAGCTCTCAGCGAATCCCACTCGATAAACAGCGGCGTTATACCCGGAGCTTCGACGCGCAGCGGGCCATCCAGTTCGGCGATTGTCTTGAGCGGTTCGTAAACCTGCGCGGCGGTTCGCAGGCCGCCCGATGTCGCGACGATATGGTTCACATCGTCCTCATAGGCCACGCTGTCGCAGGTCAGGCCGAGGCGAAACGGGAAGCCGCCAATCTGCCGGTTTTCGCAGATCGTGGTGCGCCCGTCGTCGTTCAGTCGCGCGACGGCGTCGTCGACACGCTGCGTTGCCTGCTGCGCCAGCCAGTACCAACCGGCGCTGTAGCCGCCGAACAACACGATAATGAAAAGCGCAAGCCACATGAATCGGCGACTGCTTCTTGAACGCGGCGCTTCGCTTGACGACATGTCGGCTCTCTCGTAGGTCGGACGGCGGTTCGGATCAGGCTTTGGGATATGGGCGATTTTTGGGTTTTTGGCTACGGTTCGCTGATCTGGAATCCGGGATTCGCGCATGTGGAGACGAGCCGGGCGCGCCTGTCGGGCTATCGACGGGCGCTTTGCGTAAAATCCTGGGTGCATCGCGGCACCCGTGAGCGACCGGGGCTGGTGCTCGGGCTCGACCGTGGCGGCTCGTGCGTCGGGCTGGCGTTCCGCGTTCCGGGCGACTTGCAGGGCGAGGTCATGACGTATCTGCGTGCCCGCGAACTGGTGACGAATGTCTATCTGGAGCGCCTCCTGCCGGTTCGCCTTGCTGACGGGCGGCAGGTTCGGGCTGTCACCTATGTCGCCGATCCTCGACACGAACAATATGCCGGACGGATTGACGAAGCGCACGCCGCCGAGATCGTGCGCACGGCACAGGGGCAAAGCGGAGCGAATCCCGACTATGTCCGCTCCACCATCGAGCACCTGCATGCGCTCGGCATCAGCGACCATTGGCTGGAGCGAGTCGCAGCGAGGCTTGCCTGAACAAAAAAGGCCGGGCTGCGAGGCCCGGCCTTTCTCCATTCCGTGTCCGGTTTTAGGCCGGCTGCGCCTCGATGGTGCGCAGCGACTGTGCCTGCTTG
Organism: Rhizobiaceae bacterium; assembly: GCA_023953835.1. NCBI lineage: Bacteria > Pseudomonadati > Pseudomonadota > Alphaproteobacteria > Hyphomicrobiales > Rhizobiaceae > Rhizobiaceae bacterium. The sequence goes on from JAMLJB010000001.1 coordinate 2,136,445, forward strand.
CGGGCGGCTGCCTGCACTGCGTCCTGCACCTTCTCGAACGCCCGCACCTCGATCTGGCGCACGCGTTCGCGGCTGATGTTGAACTCGGTCGAAAGATCCTCGAGCGTGATCGGGTCCTCCGACAGGCGGCGCGCCTCGAAGATGCGCCGTTCGCGATCGTTCAGCACGCCCAGCGCGCCTTCCAGCATGGCGCGGCGATTTTCCAGTTCGTCCTGCTCGATGAGCATTGCCTCCTGGCTGTCATGGTCATCCACCAGCCAGTCCTGCCACTCACCGGATTCGCCTTCCGTTGCGCGAATCGGGGCATTGAGCGATGCATCGCCGGAAAGGCGGCGGTTCATCGAAACGACCTCTTCCTCGGAGACATTCAGCTTGGTGGCGATTTCCTTCACCTGGTCGGGCCTCAGGTCGCCGTCTTCCAGAGCCTGAATCTTGCCCTTCACCTTGCGAAGGTTGAAGAACAGTCGCTTCTGGTTTGCCGTGGTGCCCATTTTCACGAGGCTCCACGAGCGCAGGATATATTCCTGGATCGAAGCCTTGATCCACCACATCGCGTAGGTCGCAAGGCGGAAGCCGCGCTCCGGCTCGAATTTCTTGACGGCCTGCATCAGGCCGACATTGCCCTCGGAGATAACCTCTCCAATGGGCAGTCCATAGCCACGGTAGCCCATGGCGATCTTTGCAACGAGCCGCAGATGGCTGGTTACCAGCTTGTGCGCGGCGTTCGTGTCATGATGCTCCTGATACCGCTTGGCGAGCATGTACTCTTCCTGCGGTTGCAGCATCGGAAATCTGCGGATTTCTTCGAGATAGCGGTAAAGCCCGCCTTCGCCCGAAACAATACTTGGCAGTGATTGGGCCATTAACAGCACCCCTCCTTTTCATCTCCATGTTCCCGATCAAGGCGAACATGGTGCCGGCCTTCAGAAAACAAGGCTTCCTCAGCGCCGTGCAACAAGCTTAGATAGGGATGAAATCAGAAAGTTCAATATCTGTTCCACTGGGAACAAAATGGCACCTCGCCCGGCTGAAGGCCAGTCAGGAATGTTGAGGCTCGCATCAATGTTACTGTTCCCGCCCGCACTCACAATGCCCGGAACCCGTCGATGAGTTCCTCCATGTCGCGCGGTATCGGCGCCTCGAAGCTCATCAATATATCGGTGGCCGGGTGCCTGAACGCAAGAAGGCGCGCGTGCAGCGCCTGCCGGGGAAAATCCAGCACTTGCTGTTGCAGTGGCTGCGGCAGGCGGTTCGCCTTGGTGCGGTGCGACTGGCCGTAGTCCCTGTCGCCAACCAGCGGATGGCCGATATGCGCCATGTGGACGCGGATCTGGTGCGTGCGGCCCGTCTCCAGCCGGCATTCCAGCAGTGAGGCCGTGAACGATCCGTCCTTCTGCGCGCCGAAGCGCTCCAGAACCGAATAGTGCGTGACCGCATGGCGGGCGTCGTCTCGGCCTTCGGGCACCACGGCGCGGCGCACACGGTCGGCGGCGCGACCGAGTGCGGCGTCGACCGTGCCTGTCGGACGCGAGGGGCTGCCCCAGACGAGCGCCACATAAGCGCGTTCCAGCGCGCCGTTCCGGCCATGATCGGCAAAGGCGTCCGACAGCGCCTTGTGGGCGCGATCCGTTTTCGCCGCCACGAGAACGCCGCTGGTGTCCTTGTCCAGCCGGTGCACGATGCCGGGCCGCTTCACGCCGCCAATGCCCGACAGGCTGTCGCCGCAATGATGGATCAGCGCATTGACGAGCGTGCCGGTCCAGTTGCCTGCACCAGGGTGAACGACCAGTCCTGCCGGCTTGTTGATGACGATCAGCTCGTCATCCTCGAACAATATATCGAGGGGAATGTCCTCTCCCTGCGGCTCGGCGGGTTCGGCTTCCGGCACGGCGATGCGGACCGTTTCGCCGCCTTTCAGCTTCTGCCGCGTCTCGGCTACGGTGATCGAGTCGAGCGTCACGGCTCCCTTGCGGATCAGGGCCTGGATGCGGCTCCTCGAAAGCTGCGGGGCGAGCCTTGCGGCAAGCCATTGGTCAAGGCGCTGGCCGGCATCGTTTGCGGCGGCGGTCAGCACTATCAATCCGTCCGTCTCTTCGTTATCAGGAGCGCTCATTTGCACTGGACCGTCTTGCATGACCAATCCCGCTTTCGACACCGACGACGAAAAGCCGCTCGATCCTGCGGTGGAGAAGGTGCGGCGCAAGATGATCCGCTTCATGGGGATCAATCTCGGCCTTTTGTTCGTGGCCCTTATGGCTGTCGTCGGCGCGATTGTCTACAAGTCGCGCATCGCAACGCCCACCACGGCGGAACCGCAGGCATTGGCCGTTCCGGCGGGCGCGCCGCTCGAAGGCACAATCGCGCTTCCGAAAGGCGCGCGGGTGCTCTCGCAGTCGCTGTCGGGCGACAAGATATCGCTCTTGGTCGAAGAGGCGGCTGGCACTCAGGCGATCTATGTGTTCGATCTCGGATCGAACAGAATGGCGGGCCGTTTCGAGATCGCGCCGAACTGAGCCGAAGCGATGCGCAACGATGTTGCCAACCGCGCGCATATTGCCTATATGCGCATTCTTGCTGCGCCCATCGTCTAGCGGTCAGGACGGCGCCCTCTCACGGCGCAAACAGGGGTTCGATTCCCCTTGGGCGTACCAGCAATATCTTTCGCTTGGACGCTTCTGCGGCAAGACCAGCAGATGATCGTTAAGAAAGTCGTTTGAGCCGCGCCGATGGTCGAAACCTGTTGCGCGTATGCGAATTCATCCAAGCCGCGCCTTGCGCCGCGACGAGTTGGTGCGTCCAACCGCTAGGCATGTCTGGCTGGTGTCGGCCGGCTTTGTTTCAAGGGTCAATCCCACCGTAAGCGCTTTATACAGCTTTGAGTACTGGCGGCTGGCACCCGATTGGTCGTATGCATGGACCCTAAAGCCAACCAAGTCAGAACGACTGTTATGCTGAGAGTTTTTGCTGCCGAGAGCGGGCGCCTGCGCTTGATAGCTGATCCATCGGATCTGAACAGCAAAGCTGTTTGGGTTGATCTGGCCAACCCGACTGACGAGGAAGAGGCAGTCATCGAAGGTTGGCTCGGCGTCAACGTTCCAACGCGCGATGAAATGGAGGAAATCGAGATTTCGTCTCGCTTGTACAGCGAAAACGGCGCTCACTTCATGACGGTTATCCTGCCGGCACATTCTGATACGGAAAGAAATGTCGTCGGTCCCGTAACTTTCGTTCTTGCCAAGGGAAAGCTTGTAACGGTGAGATACCATGAGCCACGAGCGTTCCAGACTTTTCCCATGCGAGCGGAGGCTTCGGACCTCCAATGCAACAACGGACAGTCGATTCTCCTGGGGCTGCTTGAAGCGATTGTGGACAGGTTGGCCGATTTGCTGGAAGCGGTTAGCCGGGACGTGGTCGACTTGTCCGGCGAAATCTTTCATCCGAGCGAAAGCAACGCATCGAAACGTGACATCGGATTTCAGGTGCTGCTCCGGCGCATAGGACGCAAAGAGGATTTTCTGTCCAACATTCAGTATAGTCTGGTGAGCTTGCAGCGGCTGGGCAGCTATCTCACGAGCGTTTCACTTGAAGGCAAACAAAGCTCCGATCTTCGTTCCCGGGTGAAAACGATCTCCCGTGACATCAATTCCCTGACGGCTCACGCTGAATCGCTGAGCAACAAGATTACGTTTCTGCTCGATGCAACCTTGGGGATGATCAACATTCAACAAAATGCAATCATCAAGATCGTCTCCGTAGCCGCCGTCGTATTCCTTCCCCCGACGCTGGTTGCATCAATCTACGGAATGAATTTTGACATAATGCCGGAACTGAAATGGGCATTTGGATATCCGGCGGCGCTCCTCCTGATGGTTGTAGCCGCTGTGGTTCCGTATTGGTGGTTCAAGCGTCAGGGATGGCTGTAGAGCGCAAGTCGTCAAACTCCTCCCCGCACGCCCGGGTTTGTGATCGCCTGCATCTGCGGCCTTCCACCTCCTGAAGCAGCGAACCACTCCCGGTTGCGAATGCCTGCCATGAACAGTTGGGTGTGCATCCCTTCTCCGTTTCAGGCTATGAAGTCTCCGTCCGTGAATTGCCAGGAGACGCAGGATGCTTGTTCCAGCATTCGCCATCATATTGCTTTTTCAACTGACCGGAGAGGTCATCGCGCGGGCGATACATCTGCCCTTGCCGGGACCTGTCCTCGGAATGGTGTTCATGGCTGTGGCCTTGAACATTTCGCCGGGGCTGCGCGAGATCATTTCGCCGGTTGCCAAAGGCCTGCTGAGATATCTGGCGCTCATGTTCGTGCCGGTCGGGGTGGGCGTCGTCGCCAATCTGCAGGTGCTCCAGGCGCACTGGTTTGCCTTGACCGTATCGATCCTCGTTTCGACCGCGCTCGCAATCCTCGTCGGGGCGGCGACCTTCGTCCTTGTCGCGCGCCTGACCGGGAGCAGGTCCGATGACTGACGCTTTCAAGATCTGGTCGTACCTTTCGCAGCAACCCCTGCTGTGGCTTTGCGCGACGCTCTTCGCCTACCAGATCGGCGAGACGCTGTTTGTGAAATCCGGGCGTAACCCTGTGTTCAACGCCGTACTGATAGCGGTGGTCCTGCTCGCCATTTTGCTTGAGATCACCGACACCAGCTATGAGCGGTATTTTGCCGGTGCGCAGTTCATCCATTTCATGCTCGGCCCGGTAACCGTGTGCCTCGCCGTGCCGCTTCAGGAAAATCTGTCGGCGATCCGCAAGGCGATTTTTCCCGCTGCTGCGGCACTCTTCGCAGGGTCGTTCGCGGCGATTTCTTCCGCGCTCAGCATCGCCTGGATGTTCGGCGCGGACCATGAACTGCTCGCCACGATCGCGCCGAAATCGGCAACGGCGCCGGTTGCCATCGGCATTTCCGAGAACATCGGCGGGCAGCCCACGCTCACTGCAGTCATCGTGATCCTGACGGGAATCGGTGGGGCCATAATGGTCACGCCCATGCTGAACCTGTTCCGGTTTACCGACTGGCGCGCGCGGGGCTTTGCCGTTGGCGTGGCGGCGCACGGCTTCGGCACCGTCAGGGCGTTCCAGGTGAACGAGACGGCAGGTGTCTTTGCATCGATCGGCATGGGCTTGAATGCGGTTCTCACCGCATTCCTCGCTCCGCTTATCCTGTCGCTTTTCTAGAGCGTTTCATGGTTAGGTTGAAGCATTCTGCCGGCGACGGTTTGCGGCAAGGCCAAGGGGTTTGTCGAAGGGCGGGCTGGTGGCCCGGACAAGACAAAGACCGAAGGATTTGGCGCAAACCGGCCCGGCCCTTCGGGTTTGCGTTTGGCGGACACCCACTTCGTCATGCCGCTCGACCGGGCAACCAGCCCGTTCTTCGCGACCTTCCTTGTGGATCGCCTCGCCAAACGACAAACAGAATGATTCATCCTAACCATGAAACGCTCTAGCACCGCAACCTGTTTGCATGCGGAGCGGAGGCGGCGAGCATTCCCGCCGCCCCTGCTTCAAAGCTTAGTGCAAGCCGCCGCCGGAGGCGTCTGCCATCTTCGCAAGCGCGTCATCGATGGTGAAGCTGTTCGGACGCTGTATGGGCGGAAAGTCCTTGAAGGTTTCAGCGAATTTGCCGGCAATCGTCTGACCCGCCAATATGATGTAGTCGCGATGCAGGAACCAGTCGTAATAGGTGTTCGACGTGACATCGGCGAACTCGTACGGATCGGTCCTGAGATTGTACAGTTTCGGTAAGCGTAGTCTTACGAATGGCTCGGCCCAGACCTGTAACGTCCCCTGGCATCTCTGCTCCATGAACACGATCTTCCAGTTGTCGTACCGGATCGCCAGTATGTCGCCGTCATCGCTGATGTAGACGAAAAGATTGCGCGGGCTCTCTTTCTCCTTGCCGGTCAGGTAAGGCACAAGGTTCACGCCGTCGATGTGGTTCTTGTATGTCCGGCCAATGGCCTCATAGCCCTTTTTCAACTTGTCCACGATGTCCGGCGCTCCGGCCATGGCGAGGAAAGTGGGCAACCAGTCGTGGTGCTGGACGATTCCGTTTGCGACCGAGCCGGCCTCGATATGGCCGGGCCACCGCGCCAGCAGCGGGATGCGGAACGCGCCTTCCCAATTGGTGTTCTTCTCCGAACGGAAGGGTGTCATGCCGCCGTCCGGCCATGAATTGCGATGCGGGCCGTTGTCGGTCGAATACATGACGAACGTATCGTCGGCGATCCCCAACTCATCCAGCAGGTCGAGCAGTTGGCCGACGTTCTTGTCGTGGTCGATCATTGTGTCGTGATAGGGCGACTGCCAACGGCCTGCCTGCCCGAGACTTTCCTTCTTTGTGTGTGTGAAAAGGTGCATGTGGGTAAAGTTGAGCCACACGAAAAAGGGCTTCCCGTCCTTATGCTGTCGCTTGATGAAATCGGACGCCGCTTCGGCAAATTCGTCGTCGCAGGTCACCATGCGCTCGCGTGTGAGCGGACCGGTGTCCTCGATCTTCTGCTTGCCGACCTTGCCCCATCGCGGTTCGACCGTCGGGTCGTCCACATCCGTTGCCCACGAGCGAATGACGCCGCGAGGTCCGAAGTTCGCACGAAAATTGGGAAAGTCTTTCTCCGGCGGATAGTCGTACATCTCCGGCTCTTCTTCGGCGTTCAGGTGATAGAGGTTGCCGAAAAACTCATCGAAACCGTGATTGGTTGGCAGCATGTGGTTGAGGTCGCCGAGATGGTTCTTGCCGAACTGGCCGGTGGCATAGCCGAGATTCTTGAGAACCGCCGGGATCGTCACCAGCTTTTCGCTCATGCCGACCGGTGCTGCGGGAACGCCGACTTTCGACAGTCCTGTCCGGTAGACGCTTTGCCCGGTGATGAAAGACGATCGTCCGGCTGTGCAGGATTGTTCGCCGTAGGAGTCGGTGAAAAGCATTCCTTCCTTGGCCAGGCGGTCGATGTTCGGGGTCCGGTAGCCCATGAGACCATGGGTATAGCAACTGAGATTCGATTGCCCGATATCGTCTCCCCATATGACCAATATGTTCGGCTTATCTGCTTTGGGTGTCTTTGCCATTTTCACATCCTCTAGCTTCTTTTGAAAAAACGGTGGACGGCCCGACGTGCTGCTCTGCGAGCCACTTCGGCATTTCGGGAATATGGGCGTTCGCCGGCGATTGCGGCGGTTCGGGAAAATACTGGCCCTGGGCCGCTTAGTTACGCTTCCGATGAAGGCTTTTCGCGCAGGACACAGCGAAACCCGACATGGCTCGTGGATGTGTCAACGGGCTGCGCGTGCCTTGCCGCAGGCCGATAGCGCCTGCAGTAGTTCGGCGCACACAGGTGTGACCCTCCCTTGAGCACTTTCCGCGGTATCCGGATTTCCGGCTGGCGCGGATCATAGCTTTCCCCCTCCAATCCTCCCCTCGGGTTGCGGGGCAGGCAGCAGGGGCTGTCCGCGTCCGCAGAATGTTGCTCTGTCCACCAATCGGAGGTCCACTCCCAGACATTTCCGATCATGTCATGAAGACCGTAGCCGTTCGGCGGAAACTTCGTCACGGGCGAGGTCTGCTCGAACCCGTCCAGCTTGGTGTTTTCAAAAGGAAACAGTCCCTGCCAGGTATTGGCCATTTGCCGTCCGCCGGGCGCAAACTCCTCGCCCCAGGCATACTCGGCTTCTTCAAGGCCGCCGCGCGCGGCAAATTCCCATTCGGCTTCGGTCGGAAGGTCCTTGCCGGCCCATTTTGCATAGGCGAGCGCGTCCTCATAGGCGACATGGACGACCGGGTGATTGTCACGTTTGAACAAGCCGCTGTTCGGGCCGCCCGGATGCCGCCAGTTCGCGCCTTTCGTGAAGTGCCACCAGTTCGTGGGGTCGCGCAGGTCGACAGGCCCGGGCGTCTTCTTGAACACGAGCGAACCGGCAAAGAGCATTTCGGGCAGGGCGCCCGGATAGTCGTTTGCGTCGGGTATTTTCTCGGCGAGCGTCACATGGCCGGTTTCGCTGACGAACCGTCGAAATTCGCGGTTCGTTACCGGTGCAACGTCGATCATGAACGGATCGACATGAACTCTGTGCGTGGGCGCTTCTTCGCGATAGTGGCTGTCGGAGCCCATCGTAAAAACGCCGCCCGGGATGTAGACCATTGCATCCCGGTGCGATCGCATATTCCCAGATTCGCGAGCAACCCGGTTCATCACAACCTGCCCTCAATGGCCGCAAGCATCTCAGCTTGCACTGCCGGTCTATCCCCGTCAAGGAGATCACGAGTTTGTTGAAGACCGTCCTGCCGCGCGATCGCGAACCTCGTCGCGCGGCACCTGAATGTTCAAGATGGAGCAGGCTGCGGTGCGGACCTTACAGGTCGCATTTCTGGTAGATGACGGAAATGTCCGGAAACATCGTATCGAAACGCTTCAGGCGTCCGCCGTCCAGTATCTGGAACGCGACGCTGAAACCGCCCATCAGAATGCTGTCCGAACAGCTCAGATAGGCAACCAGATGGTCGCCCTGTTCCTGCACCTGGTCGGCGCGGCAGGTGGCGAGCGGTCCGAGGATTTCGTTTCCCTTGACCAGAATTCCGGTGTTCTGCGAGGAATCCCGGTTCTTGAATTCAATCGTGCCGTTCACATTCTGAAAGGTATCCTCGCATGAGGTTCCGTTCATGGTCCAGGCACCCTGCGCTGCTTCAAGTGAAGCAGCAGACGCGGTGGCCAGCATTCCAAGCATATTGATGCCTGTGGCAATTCCCAACAGAACAGTTCGCATAGCCAAAATCCCTCATTGCAATCTCAGACAATTTCGAAGCATCCCGTTTTCCAGCTACCATCAAATGAGAGACCGGGCAAACCGTCCTCCACCCACGGTTGCATCTGTCCGTCTGCATTCAGGTCATGACTGGGCCGGATAGAGCTTGTCCAGCAAGGGAAGATAGGCGACGCCCTGTTGCATCAGGAAGTCGTGGAACGTCGCCATGGCCGGGGACGCCGTGCGATCCGCCCGCATGACGCTGAACCACTGCCTGCGGATCGGCAGGCCCTCCACGTCCAGCACAACGAGGCGACCGAACTCGACTTCAAGCGCAATCGTATGCGCGGAAATGAATGCCACGCCCAATCCGGCCATCACCGCCTGCTTGATGGTCTCGTTCGAACCCAGTTCGACGCCAAGGTCATCGATACGGCCCGGAATGTCGGAGAAGAAGATCTCGAGCGAAATGCGCGTGCCCGATCCGGGTTCGCGGATAAGGAACCTCTCCTCCGCGATGCGTGCCTTGGATATGTCGCGTATCTTCGCCAGCGGGTGGTCGGGCGCTGCCACGATCACCAGCGGATGGTCGCCGAAGGCGACGGCGCGCACCGGAACCGTTCGGGCGGGCCGCCCCATCAGGGCAATGTCCACCGCGTGGTCCTTGAGCATGTCGATGATCTCGGCGCGGTTGCCAATCGCCAGCTTCATATCGATAGCCGGATGAAGCCGGGCGAAAGCCGCCATCAGGCGTGGCGCGAAATATTTGGCGGTGGATACGACGCCAAGCGTCAGGCTCCCGGCGCGCAGGCCCTTGAGCGCATCTATCTCGTCGCCGAGCATGCGCAGCCTTTCCTGGATCGCTTGTGCGGCATCGATGACCGCCAACCCTGCGGCGGTCGGACGCATGCCGTCCTGTGTGCGGTCGAAAAGGGCAAGCCCGATCTCTTCTTCCGCCTGCCTGAGCTGGATGGTCACAGCCGGCGCGGTCAGGGACAAGCTATTGGCTGCACTGTTTATTTTGCCGCGCACAGCAATTTCCTGCACGGTGCGGAGTTGTTTGAGCGAAAGATTGCGCATGACCAATAGTAAATATAATTTATCTAATAGGTAAAGTGATTAAAATTTACTGACGGCAGCAAGTCTGTTTCGCTTCCTCCGATCCCGGCTGCGAGGAGCATCGAAGCGGGGTCGGGAGGCACATATGGCCACGGCCACGCTCGACGCATATCTCGATTCATTTGCCGGCTCCGGCGACGCGGTGCGGGGTGCCGTGGCCGAAACGATCCGGCAGCTTTCGGGCGCGGCGCGCAAGGTCCGTTCGATGGTTCTCGAAGGGGCGACCGGCATCGGCGTGGCCACCGGGCGGCTCAACAGCGACGGCGATGCGCAGAAGGAGCTGGACGTCGTCGCGGATGATCTGTTCCTCGCCGCGATGCGTGACGCGCCGGTCGCGGCCTATGCGTCTGAAGAAAACGAGCGCGCGGTCGCGCTGTGTCCAGGCGCTCCGTTGGCAGTCGCGATCGATCCGCTCGACGGTTCGTCGAACATCGAATCGAATGTTTCCATTGGCACGATTTTTTCGATCCTCCCGTGTCTCGGCGGCAGGCCGACCGATCCTGCCGCCGATTTTTTTCAACCGGGCAGGAAGCAGCTTGCGGCGGGCTTTTTCATCTACGGCCCGCAACTCGCGCTGGTCGTGTCGCTGGGCAGCGGCACGCACGTCTTCGTTTTTTCAAGCCGCCTCGGAACATATGTGCAGCTTCATGAAAGCCGCATCATTCCTGAACGGACGTCCGAATTTGCCATCAATGCGGCGAACTACCGGCACTGGAGCGAGGCGGTCCGCCTTTATGTCGACGATTGCCTGAAAGGCAGCGACGGCCCGCGCGAACGCGATTTCAACATGCGCTGGATCGCATCGCTCGTCGCCGACGCCTATCGCATCCTGATCCGTGGCGGCGTGTTCTGCTATCCGGCCGACCAGCGCAAGGGATATGCGCATGGGCGGCTGCGACTGGTCTATGAGGCCAATCCGATAGCCTTCCTGATCGAGCAGGCGGGTGGCCGGGCGACCGACTGCATCGATCCGATACTCGATATCACGCCGCTTTCGCTGCACCAGCGCGTGCCGCTTTGCTTCGGCTCGCGCAAGGAGGTCGAGCGCATCGCCCGCTATCATCTGGAGCCGTCCGCCATCGGCGAGCGGCATCCGCTGTTCAGCAATCGCGGTCTTTTCAGGGCATGAGGGACCCGATGTCGGCAAAGCATCCCATCATCTCGATCACCGGCTCCTCGGGCGCGGGCACGACCTCGGTCAAGCGCATTTTCGAGCAGATTTTCCGCCGCGAGAAGATCGAGGCCGCCTTCATCGAGGGCGATGCCTTTCACCGCTACGACCGAGCGGGCATGAAGGCCAAGGTGGCGGAGGAGGAATCGGGCGGAAACCCCAATTTCACCCATTTCAACGCCGAAGCCAATGAGCTGGAAATCCTCCAGGAGGTGTTCGAGGAATATGGCCGCAAAGGGCAGGGCCGCACGCGCACCTATGTCCACGATGACGATGAAGCGGAGCAATATGGCTCCGCCCCCGGCACGTTCACGCCATGGCGGGAGTTCGGCCAAAGTGACCTGCTCTTCTATGAAGGGCTGCATGGCTGCGCCGTCACCGACAAGGTCGACCTCGCCCGGCTGGCGGACCTGAAGATCGGCGTCGTTCCCGTCATCAATCTCGAATGGATTCAGAAAATCCATCGCGACCGCGCGACCCGTGGTTATTCGACCGAGGCCGTGGTGGACGTGATCCTGCGCCGCATGCCCGACTATACACGCTTTATCGTGCCGCAATTCGCGCTGACCAACATCAATTTCCAGCGCGTGCCGATTGTCGATACGTCGAACCCTTTCATCGCGCGCTGGATACCAACGCCCGACGAGTCCATGCTGGTCATCCGCTTCGCCAATCCGCGCGGCATCGATTTTCCCTACCTGCTGTCGATGATCCACGACTCGTTCATGAGCCGTGCGAACTCGATCGTCGTGCCTGGCAACAAGCTCGATCTCGCAATGCAACTCATACTGACCCCGCTCATCCTGCAACTCTTCGAGCGCAAGAGGCGCGCGTCCTGAAGGAGAACGTCGTGAACCAGGCAATTGCAGCCCCAAGGCCGGAAGCGTTTCCGTCGGAGCGGGAAATGGCCAATGCAATCCGCGCACTGGCGATGGATGCCGTACAGAAGGCCAATTCCGGCCATCCCGGCATGCCGATGGGCATGGCGGATGTCGCGACCGTTCTGTTCTCGCGGTTCATTACCCTCGACCCGTCGAAGCCCGACTGGCCCGACCGTGACCGTTTCGTGCTTTCAGCCGGGCATGGTTCGATGCTGCAATATGCCCTGCACCATCTGGTCGGCTACGAGGACATGCCGATGGCGCAGTTGCAGTCCTTCCGCCAGCTCGGCAGCCGCACGGCGGGCCACCCCGAATACGGCCATGCGCTCGGCATCGAGACGACGACCGGCCCGCTCGGGCAGGGCCTCGCTACCGCTGTTGGAATGGCGCTTGCGGAACGCATGATGGCGGCGCGCTTCGGCGCCGATCTGGTCGATCACCACACTTATGTCATCGCCGGGGACGGCTGCCTCCAGGAAGGCATCAGCCATGAGGCGATCGACCTTGCGGGGCATTTGAAGCTTGGTCGCCTGATCGTGCTTTGGGACAACAATTCTATCTCTATCGACGGTCCGACGGCGCTGGCCACGTCGATGGACCAGCCGGCGCGCTTTCGTGCCGCCGGATGGGAGGTGTTCGAGATCGACGGCCATGACATGGAGGCAATCGCGTCGGCGCTCGAACAGGCGCGCGAGGCCGAACGTCCCGTTTTGATCGCCTGCCGCACCCTGATCGGCAAAGGCGCGCCCCACATGCAGGGGTCCGAAAAGACGCATGGCGCGCCGCTCGGTGAAGCTGAGATCGCCGCGACGCGCGAGGCGCTCGGCTGGCCGTATGAGCCGTTTGAAATCCCGGCGGGTATCCTTTCGGGCTGGCGATCCGTCGCGGAGCGGGGCAGGGCCGCGCGGATCGACTGGGAACGCAGGCTGGCCGCTTCCCCGCATCGCGGCGCTTTCGAGGACTTGGTGTCAGGCCGCGTGCCGGATGGCGTGAACCGGGCACTTGCTGCGTTCCGGGAGGAGCATGTGCAGCAGGCGACCGGCGTCGCGACGCGCAAGGCGTCCGAGATGGCGCTGGCCGTCATAAACGCCGCGACGGAGTTGACGATCGGCGGTTCGGCGGACCTCACGCATTCCAACCTGACGCTGACCAAGGGACTCGGCCGCATTGCGCCCGGAGACTATGGCGGGCGCTACATTCACTACGGCATTCGCGAACATGGAATGGCGGCGGCCATGAACGGCATCGCGCTGCATGGCGGGTTCATTCCCTATGGCGGCACGTTCCTGTGCTTTGCCGACTATGCACGCGGTGCGATGCGCCTTTCTGCCTTGATGAAGCAGCGCGTCATCTATGTGATGACCCATGATTCCATCGGCCTCGGCGAGGATGGTCCCACGCATCAGCCGATTGAGCATCTGGCGATGCTGCGTGCCACGCCCGGTATCGACGTCTATCGCCCCGCCGACATCGTCGAGACAGCCGAAGCATGGGAACTCGCGCTCGCCGCCAACGGCCCGAGCGTGTTCGTGCTGTCGCGGCAGAACCTGCCCATGCTGCGCGAGGCCGGTCAGCCAGGCAATCTGTCGGCTCGCGGGGCCTATCTGTTGCGCCGCCCGGATGGCGACCGGGATGTGACCCTCATTGCGACCGGCTCGGAGGTTGAGATCGCGGTCAAGGCGACCGGGCTGCTGGCGCGCGAGGGCGTTTCCGCAGCGGTGGTTTCGATGCCCTCATGGGAGCGTTTCGAAGCTCAGGAACAAGACTATCGCGACGAGGTGCTGGGCACTGCGCCGCGCGTCGCCATCGAAGCGGCCGCACGGCTCGGCTGGGACCGCTGGATCGGCGAGCGGGGCGCATTCATCGGCATGAACGGATTCGGGGCGAGCGCGCCAGCCGCCGATCTCTACCGCCATTTCAACATCACCGCCGAACACGCCGCCGAAACGGCGCTGCGGCTGATCGCCATTTTCAAGGAAGGAAGAAAACCATGACAAAATCGATGACCGTCACCGGCGCCGCCCGCTACAGGTCTGGCGTCATGGAATACCGGAAGATGGGCTATTGGGAGCCCGACTACGAGCCGAAGGATACGGATGTCATCGCGGTGTTCCGCATCACGCCGCAGGACGGCGTGGACGAAATCGAGGCGGCAGCCGCGGTCGCGGGCGAAAGCTCGACCGCGACATGGACCGTGGTGTGGACCGACCGGCTGACCGCCAAGGAGAAATACCGCGCCAAGGCCTACCGGGTCGATCCGGTGCCGAACGCGCCCGGCCAGTTTTTCGCCTATATCGCCTATGACCTCGACCTGTTCGAGCCCGGCTCCATCGCCAACCTGACGGCCTCGATCATCGGCAATGTGTTCGGCTTCAAGCCGCTGAAGGCGCTGCGACTGGAGGATATGCGGCTGCCGGTCGCCTATGTGAAGACGTTCCAGGGCCCGGCCACCGGCATCGTGGTCGAGCGCGAGCGGCTGGACAAGTTCGGGCGCCCGCTGCTTGGCGCGACCGTCAAGCCCAAGCTCGGCCTATCGGGCCGCAACTATGGCCGTGTGGTCTACGAGGCGCTGAAGGGCGGTCTCGATTTCACCAAGGATGACGAGAATATCAATTCGCAACCCTTCATGCATTGGCGCGAGCGCTTCCTCTACTGCATGGAAGCCGTCAACAAGGCGCAGGCGGAAACGGGGGAGATCAAGGGCACCTATCTTAACGTCACCGCCGCCACGATGGAGGACATGTACGAGCGCGCGGAATTCGCGGCGGAACTCGGCTCTACCATCGTCATGATCGATCTGGTGATCGGCTACACGGCCATCCAATCCATGGCGAAGTGGGCGCGCCGCAATGACATGATCCTGCATCTCCATCGGGCAGGACACTCGACCTATACGCGGCAGAAAAGTCACGGCGTGTCGTTCCGCGTCATCGCCAAATGGATGCGGCTTGCAGGCGTCGATCACATCCATGCGGGCACGGTCGTCGGCAAGCTCGAAGGCGACCCCGCGACCACCAAGGGCTACTACGACATCTGCCGCGACGATTTTAATCCGATGAAACTGGAAAACGGCATATTCTTCGACCAGCACTGGGCGTCGCTCAACAAGCTGATGCCTGTCGCCTCCGGCGGCATCCATGCGGGCCAGATGCATCAGCTCGTCGACCTGCTGGGCGAGGATGTCGTGCTCCAGTTCGGAGGCGGAACGATCGGCCACCCAATGGGCGTGGCCGCCGGCGCGCAGGCGAACCGGGTTGCGCTGGAGGCGATGATCTTCGCGCGCAATGCAGGCCGCGACTATGTCAGGGAGGGGCCGCAGATCCTCCAGGATGCGGCGCGCCACTGCCTCCCGCTGAGGCAGGCGCTGGAGACGTGGAAAGACGTGACCTTCAACTACGCCTCGACCGACTCGCCGGATTTCGTGCCGGTGGCGACGGCGGCGGAATGACATCGAGAGGAGTATTCTCAATGCGCATCACACAAGGAGCCTTCTCCTTCCTGCCCGACCTCACCGACGAGCAGATCACCTCGCAGGTCCAGTATTGCATCGACAATGGCTGGGCGGTCAGTCTCGAATTCACCGACGACCCGCACCCGCGCAACACCTATTGGGACATGTGGGGCCACCCCATGTTCGACAATCCGGACGCCGCCGCGCTGATGATGGAGTTGCGGGAGTGCCGCAAGGTCTATGGCGACCGCTACATCAGGCTTGTGGCCTTCGACGCATCGCATGGCTGGGAGTCGGTGAAGCTGTCCTTCATCGTCAACCGCCCGGCGGACGAACCGGGATTCCGGCTGGCGCGGCAGGAAGGGCGCGGACGCGCGGTGCGCTACACCACCACGCCCTACGCCATGGATCACCCGACCGGATCGCGCTATGCGCGCTGAAGCCTCGCCTCAAAACGTGGGCGCAGTCGTCGATCTCCGTTCGGAGTTCGAGACGTCCGGCGTCAAGGATGTGCTGGAGGAGCTTGACCGCGAGCTTGTCGGCCTCGCACCCGTCAAGAAGCGCATCCGCGAGACGGCTGCGCTCCTCCTCGTTGAGCGCGCGCGCAAGTCGATTGGGCTGGCGCACGAGACCCCGACGCTGCACATGTCGTTCACCGGTAATCCCGGCACGGGCAAGACCACCGTCGCCCTGCGCATGGCCGACCTGCTGCACAGGCTCGGCTATATCCGGAAGGGGCATCTGGTGTCGGTGACGCGCGACGATCTTGTCGGCCAATATATCGGCCACACCGCGCCCAAGACCAAGGAAATCCTCAAGAAGGCAATGGGTGGCGTGCTGTTCATCGATGAGGCATATTATCTCTATCGTCCTGAAAACGAACGGGATTATGGGCAGGAAGCCATCGAAATCCTGCTTCAGGTCATGGAAAACCAGCGTGACGATCTGGTGGTGATCCTTGCCGGCTACAGCAACCGTATGGATCGGTTTTTCGAGAGCAATCCGGGCTTCCGCTCGCGCATCGCCCACCACATCGATTTTCCCGACTACACGGATGACGAGCTGTTCCGCATCGCGGAAACCATGCTCGCCCGCCAGAATTACCGGCTGGAACCGGCTGCCCGAGAGGCACTGTCGGACTACATTGTCCGGCGGCGGACCCAGCCGCATTTCGCGAATGCGCGCTCGATCCGCAATGCGCTGGACCGTGCCCGCCTCAGGCAGGCAAACCGGCTCTTCGAACAGGCCGCCGGTCCTTTGGACGCCGAGGCGCTTTCGATCATTGCAGCGGAAGACATCAGGGCAAGCAGGGTTTTCGCCCTGCATGGAAACGGGTCCGCAAAGCCCGACTGCGCCGCAAGCTAATCAGCGCGTCGCGCGGCGTCGGGACCGTCGGCAATGTTGCTGGACGCCAGATACATGAGTTCGAATGCGGCGCGCCTGCGGTCCCATCCCGCCTCCGCCGCCAGATCGAGAAGATTTTCGAAGGCGGGCCTGAGCGCCTCGCGGCATTCCCGGTCATAGCGAGGCCCGCTGATGCCCGAGGTCGGTGCATCGATATTCGCAATCTGCGTCATGCTTCCCTCCTTCATTTCGGTGACGCGCGCTAATGTATCTCCAGCCGGGAGGCGATGTTTTCCCAAAGACGCTCGACATTCGCGGCAGCACGCAGCATCGCGTCGATCTCATTGGTGCGCTCCAGAATGCCGAGCCTGTCGATCAGCAAGGCGAGTTCGACCTGCTTGCCCTCGATGGCAGGCCGCATGCGCGTCTTGTGATCCTCCGTCAGCGCGGATGTTTCGAGCAGCCGCGCCACCACCTGCGCCGTCTGGGAAGCGAGCTGGGCGTTCTCCTGCAATACGTGAAGATAGTCCTCTGCCATGCTCGCCTCGTCGCAAACGATTGTGGCACTCTGTTGATTTCAATCGCTAGTTGAAATCCGTACGCTGGCGAAAAAAAGACAATCCACAACTTGATTGACGGCTTTTTGCTGCGTGCGTGGAACTTGCCCGCGTCTTTCGCGTCTATGTCGGGAGGGCAGAGCCAGAATCGGATTTGGACTGCGGGGCGTGGTGTGACGAGGAGAACTATATTGGTGGTAGAGGATGAGCCGCTCCTGCTCATGCACATCGCCGACGAACTCGTGAAAGCGGGTTTCGACGTTGTGGAATCGCCAAATGCGGACCATGCGCTGCGCCGCATCTCGATCGATCCCACCATCGATATCCTGTTTACCGATGTGGACATGCCGGGTTCCATGGACGGCGTCGCCCTGTCCGAGATCGTGAGCCACCAGCGGCCCGATATGGTCATTGTGATGACTTCGGGCGAAACACACGAAGAACTGGCAGCCGTCAAGGAAGGTGTTGCCTTCATTCCCAAGCCCTATGTGCCCGCCGAACTTGTCGAGGTCATCAATGCCGCCCTCGGAGAATGATCGCATGCGGGAGATTGCCGATCACGGGGGCAAGTGTTAGCAGGTTCCATGGTTTCCCGTGCCAACCCCCATGCCATTGCGCGCCTTGCCTCCATCGTCGAATGGTCTTTCGACGCGATTGTCAGCAAGGACCTGGACAGCATCATCACGAGCTGGAATCCGGCTGCGACCCGGCTGTTCGGCTATTCCGAGGAAGAGGCAATCGGGCAATCCGTGCGCATGCTCATTCCCGATCATTTGCAGGCAGAGGAAGCGACGATCATCGAACGCATCAAGCGGGGCGAGCCGGTCGAGAGCTTTGAAACCACGCGGATGAAGAAGGACGGCACGCTGATTGCCGTCTCCATCACCATTTCGCCAATCAAGAACGCGCGAGGCAAGATCATCGGCGCATCGAAGATCGCCCGCGACATCACCACCGCCAAGGAAAACGAGCGGCGCATCCGACTCCTGATGCGCGAGGTGAACCATCGCGTGAAGAACCAGTTTGCGGTCATCCTTTCCATGGTGCGTGAAACGACCAAGCGTGCAACGGATGCCGCCGAGGTGGAGACCCAGATTCGCGAAAGGATCATGGCGCTCTCGCGGTCCCATGACCTCCTTGTCACGTCCGACTGGACGGGGGCCAGCCTGCGGGACCTTGTGCTGGAGCATTTGCGGCCTTTCGGGCATGAGGACCGGATATCGGTCGCAGGCCCGAACATCATGCTCCAGTCAAATGCCGTGCAGGCAATGGGCATGGCGTTTCACGAGCTTGGCACGAACTCCGCGAAATATGGCGCGCTGGCGCATGATCAGGGCAAGCTCGAGGTGCTTTGGGCGATCCGGCTGGACAGTGAAGGAAAGCCGGAGCTGGCGCTGTCCTGGGAGGAGGCGAGCGCCGAAATTTCCGCTCCCCTTGCCAGTGACGAAGGCAGGAAAGGCTTCGGCACGGTCGTGCTGAAGCGGGTCGCCCCGCAGGCATTGAACGGGTCGTCCTCGCTGGAGCACGAGCAGGGGCGCTATGTCTGGAAACTTGAAGCGCCTCTGGCCTCGTTTGCGGTGCAATCGCCCCTCGAAAGTTCCTCCTGAACATCACAATTTGCGGTTGCTGCGCCAATCCACGGCAGGCGGTGCCGAACCGTCTCAATTTTGTCATGCAGCTGTAACATTGGCTCGCTATTGCCTCTCTCGACGCCGCTCCAATGGCGTTAGAGGCCAGAAGTGACGGATTGTTCCCTGGCCTCGCACGAATTTTTGAAAATCCAAAAACTGTCCGAACAGGAGCAGGCAAATGAACAAGCTATTCCTCACCGCATCCGCGGCGGCGCTCGCTTTGGCGCTGACCGCAGGCGCGGCTTCCGCGCGTGACCAGGTCCAGATTGCCGGGTCCTCGACCGTTCTTCCTTATGCGAAGATCGTTGCCGAGCGCTTTGGCGAAACCTTTGGCAACTTCAAGACGCCGGTCGTCGAATCCGGCGGCTCGGGCGCCGGTATCAAGGAATTCTGCAAGGGCGCAGGTGAAGACACGATCGACATTGCGAACTCCTCGCGTCCTATCAAGGACAGCGAAGTCGAGTCGTGCAAGACGGCCGGCGTGACCGACATCCAGGAAGTCAAGTTCGGCTATGACGGCATCGTGTTCGCGACCGACGCGTCCGGTCCCGACTGGGCGCTGACGCCGGAAGACGTCTACAAGGCGCTTGCCGCCAAGATCGTTGTGGACGGAAAGCTCGTCGACAATCCGAACATGAAGTGGAGCGAAGTCAATTCCGCGCTGCCGGATTGGGACATCACTGCCTACATTCCCGGCGAAAAGCACGGAACGCGCGAAGTCTTCGAAGAGAAGCTGCTGATCGCCGGCTGCGAGGCGCTCGGCGGGCCCGAAGCCGCCAAGGCTGCGGGTCTTGATGAGAAGGCCGCGGGCGATGCCTGCAAGGCCGTGCGCAAGGATGGCAAGGCCGTCGATATCGATGGTGACTACACCGAAACGCTGGCGCGCATCGACTCCAACAAGCAGGGCGTCGGCGTGTTCGGCCTGTCCTTCTATGAAAACAATGCCGACAAGCTGAAGGTCGCGACCGTGTCGGGCGTCACGCCCTCCGTCGAGACGGTCGCTGCCGGTGAGTATCCTGTGTCGCGTCCGCTCTTCTTCTACGTGAAGAAGGCCCATCTCGGCGTCGTTCCGGGCCTCAAGGAATATGTCGAATTTTTCCTTGACGACCAGATGATCGGCCCCGATGGTCCGCTGGCCGAGTATGGCCTCGTTCCGGCTCCGGACGCCGAGCGTCAGGAGCAGCGCGACGCCTTCTCCGGCGGCAAGACCATGTAATTCGAAAGTGGCGCTGCGCCTCGCGCGGCGCCACATTCCTTCTGGCAGGCGGGCGCTTCTGCTGAGGATCTTGAATGTCTTTTCTTACTGCCTTCGGGCTCGTACTCTGTGTCGGGCTGGTTATTTTCGTGGCAGGCAGGGTTCGCGCCCTTTCTGTCGATGACGGGGTCGTTAAGGCTCATTCGCGAGCGCATTATCATGGTGCATGGGCGGCATTGCTCGCCATATTGCCCGCGCTTGCCTTTCTCATCGTCTGGTCGATCGGCTCCGACATCTACTTGAAGGATCGGGTCACGAGCGACCTTCAGGCCCACAGCGGCGAAGCCTCCCCCGTACATGGAACGCTGGTCAGAAGCCTCGCGAATGCGATCCAGAGGCTCGACGGGCCGCCGCCATCCACTATGGCGGAACTGACGCCACTGCTGGCGGACAAGGGAGTAGCGCTTGCTCCCGACACGCAGGACTACATGATCCCCATTGCGGTCGAGACGAACGCCGCGACCTCGCGTCTCGGCTGGATCGGCGGCCTTGCGAGCCTCGCGCTTGCCGTTCTCGGCGGTCTCTTCGGCATCGGGCAGATCGCAGTGCGGCAGCGCGCGCGCGACAAGGTTGAAATGGTCATCCTTGGCACCTTGTTTTCCGCATCGACCATCGCGATCCTGACGACCGTCGGCATTGTCCTGTCGATGCTGTTCCAGACCATCGCCTTCTTCGGTGAAGTGTCCCCGGCAAGCTTTTTCTTCGGCACGGTGTGGGACCCGCGTTTCGCGGCTGCCGGTTCCGGCGGCTCGCAGGGACAGTTCGGCCTTATCCCGCTCCTTGCCGGCACGCTCTACATCGCATTGGTGGCGCTGCTCGTCGCGGTGCCCGTCGGCCTGATGTCGGCGGTCTACATGTCTGAATATGCCAGCCGCAACCTGCGTTCGGTGGTCAAACCCGCGCTGGAGCTGCTGGCCGGCATTCCCACCATCGTCTACGGTATCTTTGCCCTCGTGACGCTCGGCCCCTGGCTGCGCGACATCAGCGCGGTTCTCGGCGGCGGATCGCCCTTCATTCAGGCGCAATCGATCCTCACTGCCGGCCTCGTCATGGGTGTCATGCTGATCCCTGTCGTGTCGTCGCTTTCCGACGACATCATCACGGCAGTGCCGCAGGCGATGCGCGACGGTTCGCTCGGCCTCGGCGCGACGCGCTCGGAAACGATACGCAAGGTAATCCTGCCCGCCGCGCTTCCCGGCATTGTCGGCGCGGTGCTTCTGACCGCCTCGCGCGCCATCGGCGAAACGATGATCGTCGTGCTTGCCGCCGGCGTGGCGGCGAACCTGACAGCCAATCCCTTCGAGGCGATGACCACCATCACCGTGAAGATCGTCAACCAGCTTACCGGCGACCTGGAATTCAATTCGCCCCAGACGCTCGTGGCTTTCGCGCTCGGCATCACCTTGTTCTTCGTGACGCTCATCATGAACATCGTCGCGCTCGCCGTCGTGCGCAAATACCGGGAGCAATACGAATGACCGACATCACGGCCTCCACACTGCCGGTTGCCCAGCGCCCGGCGCGTCGCGACATCGGGATCAAGAAGCGCTACGCCGCCGAGGCACGCTTCAAGTTCTATGGCATCGCGGCGATCACGTTCGGCCTCGCCTTTCTCGCCATCATGCTTGGCTCCATCGTCAGCAAGGGCTACACGGCTTTCTGGCAGACAAATGTCACACTGCCTGTGACCTTCAACGCGGCGCTGATCGACCCTCAGGACAAGCGCGCGAGCGATCCGTCCGTCCTGGTCAAGGCCAATTACGACAAGCTCGTGCAGCAGGCTCTCATCCAGAAGCTCGGCATAGACCCGGACGACAAGCCGTTGGTGGGCAAGCTGCGCGGCTTTATTTCAGACAGCGCGCGCATCCAGTTGCGCGACCAACTCGTCGCCAATCCTTCCTTGATGGGGCAGACGGTGGACGTGCGGATGCTTGCCTCGGCAAATATCGACTCCGCCTTCAAAGGTCAGGTCGATCTCAGCGTGCCGGAAGCGCGTCGCAAGGTGAACGACCAGCAGGTCGAGTGGATGAAGCAGCTTGCGACAGACGGTTCGCTGGCCGAAAAGTTCAACACCGGCCTGTTTACCTATGGCGCGTCGAGCCGGCCTGAAACGTCGGGCGTGGGTGTCGCCATCGTCGGCTCGCTCTACATGATGCTGATCGTGCTTGTGCTGGCGCTCATCGTCGGCGTCGCGGCCTCGATCTACCTCGAGGAGTTCGCGGCGAAGAACCGGCTGACCGACCTGATCGAGGTGAACATCAACAATCTGGCCGCGGTGCCTTCCATCGTGTTCGGTCTGCTCGGCCTTGCCGTGTTCATCAATTTTCTCGGCATGCCCCGTTCTGCGGCAATTGTCGGTGGCATCACGCTGTCGCTGATGACGCTGCCGACGATCATCATCGCGACGCGCGCAGCACTTGCCGCCGTGCCTCCGTCGATCCGGCAGGCGGCACTCGGGCTCGGCGCGTCCAAGATGCAGGTTGTGTTCCATCACGTCCTGCCGCTCGCCATGCCCGGCATCCTGACGGGCACCATCATCGGCCTTGCGCGCGCGCTCGGCGAAACCGCCCCGCTCTTGCTCATCGGCATGGTGGCATTTGTCGCGAATTATCCGACGACGCCGTTCGACCCCTCGACCGCGCTGCCCGTGCAGATCTATATGTGGGCGAACGAAGCCGAACGCGCCTTTGTGGAGCGCATGTCGGGCGCGATCATAATTCTTCTTGTTTTCCTGATGGTGATGAATCTGACGGCGATCGTCTTGCGTCGGAAATTCGAGCGCCGCTGGTAGGAGTGTCTTATCATGAACGTTATGAATGAAAATAAGATCGAAGAAGCGGTGAGCGCCAGGATGACTGCCGGTACGAACGAAATCATCAAGATGCGTGGTGACAAGGTCACCGTGCACTATGGCGAGAAGCAGGCCCTGTTCGACGTCGACCTCCTGATCCGCGAGAATCAGGTGACGGCGCTGATCGGACCTTCGGGATGCGGCAAGTCGACATTCCTGCGTTGCCTCAACCGGATGAACGACACGATTGCGGGCTGCCGCGTGGGCGGCAAGATCACACTCGACAGCGAGGACATCTATGACCGTTCCATCGACGTGGTGGAACTGCGCGCGCGTGTCGGCATGGTGTTCCAGAAGCCGAATCCGTTTCCCAAGTCCATCTATGAGAACGTCGCCTATGGGCCGCGCATTCACGGCTTGACGCGCAGCAAGGCCGAGATGGACGAGGTGGTGGAAAAAAGCCTCCAGCGCGCCGCGCTGTGGGGCGAGGTGAAGGACCGCCTGCACGAGGCGGGCACCGGCCTCTCAGGCGGCCAACAGCAGCGTCTTTGCATCGCGCGCGCCATCGCGGTGTCGCCGGAGGTGATCCTGATGGACGAGCCTTGTTCGGCGCTCGATCCGATCGCGACCGCCCGTGTCGAGGAACTCATCGACGAATTGAAGCAGAACTACACCATCGTCATCGTCACGCACTCGATGCAGCAGGCGGCGCGCGTTTCGCAGCGCACGGCGATGTTCCACCTTGGCTATCTGGTGGAGGAAGGACCGACCGAAAAAATGTTCACCAACCCGGATGAAAAGCGCACGCAGGACTATATCACCGGCCGCTTCGGCTGACGGTGAGAGAACATCAAGTCGCGAGGACAGGCACATGGGTGAGCATACAGTTTCGGCCTACGATGAGGAATTGAACGAAATCGACCGGCTGATCCGCGACATGGCGGAAACGGCAGGCACGATGGTAAACGGTTCAATCAAGGCGCTTCTTGCCGGCGATCTGGCCGCGGCACAGCGGGTGATTTCCGAGGACGCGGTGATGGACACCTACCAGCGCGAGCTGGACGACCGGGCGATCACATTGATAGGCAAGCGTCAGCCGATGGCGCAGGATCTGCGCGCGGTGCTGGGCGCCATCAGGATGGCTGGCGATCTGGAGCGCATAGGAGACCTTGCGAAGAACATCGCGAAGCGGGTCAGCGCGGTGGGCGCTTCGGCCATGCCGAAAGCGCTATCGCATGGAATCGAGAACATGTCGTCGCTCGTGCTGGCTCAAGTGCAGGCAGTCGTCGACTACTATGTCGAGCGCAACAGTGCCGGGCTGCGCGGTCTGCGTGACGAGGACGAGAAGATCGATGTGAGCTATACTGCGGTCTTTCGTGAGCTTCTGACCTATATGATGGAAGATCCGCGCAACATCACGGCCTGCACGCATCTGCTGTTTTGCGCCAAGAACCTGGAGCGCATCGGCGACCACGTGACCAATATCGCCGAGATCGCCTTCTTTGTCGTGACCGGAGAGCAGTTGCCGACGCAGCGCCCGAAGCACGACGAGACGACGGCGGCGATTGTCGGCGCATGAGGAGTGAGCGATGCTTGCACCCAAGATCATGGTTGTCGAGGATGACGAGCCGCTTGGCGTCCTGCTGAAATATAACCTCGAAGCCGAGGGCTATCAGGTCGAAGTGATCGCGCGCGGCGACGAGGCGGAAATCCGGCTTCAGGAAAACGTGCCGGACCTGCTGGTGCTGGACTGGATGGTGCCCGCCGTGTCCGGCATCGAGCTGTGCAGGCGTCTGCGTATACGCCCTGAGACCGAGCGCCTGCCGGTCATCATGCTGACGGCACGCGGCGAGGAAAGCGACCGCGTGCGCGGTCTTTCGACGGGTGCCGACGACTATCTGGTGAAGCCCTTCTCGACGCCGGAATTCCTCGCGCGGGTCAAGGCCCTGCTGCGCCGCGCGAAGCCTGAGGTGCTGTCCAGCGTACTCAAGGTCGGCGACATCGTCCTCGACCGGGAACAGCATCGCGTCTACCGCAAGAAGTCGGAGCTGAAGCTCGGTCCGACCGAGTTCCGCCTGCTCGAATTCATGATGCGCCACCCGGGCCGGGTGTTTTCGCGCGCGCAGCTTCTGGACAATGTCTGGGGCGAGACGATCTATATCGACGAGCGCACGGTCGACGTGCATGTCGGACGCCTGCGCAAGGCGGTGAACACGGGGCGCATGCCCGATGTCATCCGCACCATTCGCGGAGCGGGCTACGCGATCCGCGAGGACTGATCGGAGGTCGCATAGACCTCCCTGTCGATCCAGGTCAGTGCCAGCATCGCACAGCCCTTCTCGATAATCGGAACCTCCTGCGCGATGGTCTCGTAGGTCGGCGCGGTGTTGTGCTGGCCGCCGGCTGTCTGGGCCAATGCCTGTTTCATCGAGGGCTCCAGAAGGTCGAAATGTCGCGCGCCCCACCCGATGAAGGCAACCGGCGCGGGATCGATCAGCGCGAACAGGCTGCCAAGCCCGTAGCCGATGGCTTCGCCTGCCTGTGCGAATGCCTGCCGCTCAGGTCCGTCCGCCCTGCGCGCGCGTTCGGCAATTGCCTCCATTTCCGCGTCGTCGACATCGGCCACCGGAGGCGTGTCCTCGGGCAGGCCATGCGCGCGGCGCCAGATCGCATAATTGCCCGCATAGGCCTCGATGCAGCCATTGCGCCCGCATCGGCAAAGTGCGCCGCCGGGGCGGTGGTTCATGTGTCCGAATTCGGAAGCCGATGA
Organism: Rhizobiaceae bacterium; assembly: GCA_023953835.1. Lineage (NCBI taxonomy): Bacteria > Pseudomonadati > Pseudomonadota > Alphaproteobacteria > Hyphomicrobiales > Rhizobiaceae > Rhizobiaceae bacterium. The sequence continues at coordinate 2,162,149 of JAMLJB010000001.1, forward strand.
ACGTGTGCCGACAAACAGACCGCCCTTCGACATAAGACCCATCCCGATGCCGTTTGAGATGAGCAGCGCGATGAAATCGTTGCGGTAGCGGGTGGGGTCGAGCCAGCGCAGCGCCTCCGCCATCATGTTGCAGTCATTCTGCACCGTGACCGGCACCTTGAAACGGTCGTGGATCAGTGCCGCGAAGGGCAAGTCGCTGTGCGGCGTGATGGGGGACCAGACCAGTGTGCGGCCCTCGGCGTCCGTCGTGCCCTGCGTCGCCAGTACGATTCGCTTGAGGCTCGCGCTGCGCCCGGAGCGATCCAGCAGGCTGAAGATGAATTCGAGAATCGAGGTGCACAGTTCGTCGCGCCCGGCGGTGAGCGTCGGAATCCGGCGGCTCTCCTGGACCACGATATTGCCGGCATAGTCGATGACCGCGCCCGATATGGAATTGAGCGAGAGGACGGCAGCGACGACGGATGCGGCTTCCGGCGCAATCTCGATGCCGACCTGCGGCCGTCCTCGCCTTGAGCCGTTGTCGGCGCTGCCGTTGGATTCGCGCAGAATGCCTTCGGCAATCAGGTCGGCGGAAATTGCCGAGATGGTGGAATGGCTGAGGCCGGTCGAAGTGGCGAGCGCCGTGCGCGAAAGCGAGCCCGCGCGCCTGATCGCGCCGATGAGGAGCGAACGGTTGCGCCGCCGCAAATCATCATGGCGGATTGCAACGGACATTGCTTCGACATTTCCTCCTTCAACCCTCTTGCCGAGGTTGTTGCTTCATTCTTGGCAGAGAAGCAAGCTGCCGTCACCTATTATTTCGGGACGCGAAAAAATGGACGGACGCCACGTTGACAGCACGTTCCAGTTGAGCCATTCTTTTTTTCGTGCCTCGAAAAAATATTTCGAGATGCCTGACGATATGTCAATTTGCCCTGCTTCGGGGCATTGGGAGGAAACCATGAAGAAATTTGCAGCCGCCATGCTGGCGGGTGTTGCGCTGTCACTTACGCTCGGTGGCGTGGCCTCCGCGAAGGACAAGATCATCGGCGTATCCTGGTCCAACTTTCAGGAAGAGCGCTGGAAGACGGATGAGGCTGCCATGAAGGCGGCCATCGAGGCCGCCGGCGACAAATATATCTCCGCCGACGCGCAATCCAGCCCTGCCAAACAGCTCACGGATGTCGAAAGCCTCATCAGCCAGGGCGCGAACGCGCTGATCGTGCTGGCGCAGGACGCGAGCGCCATCGGCCCGGCGGTCGAAAAGGCCGTCGCGGAAGGCATTCCGGTCGTCGGCTATGACCGGCTGATCGAAAACAAGGACGCCTTCTACCTCACCTTCGACAACAAGGAAGTCGGTCGCCTCCAGGCGAAGGGCGTGTTTGCCGTCAAGCCCGAGGGCAACTATGTCTTCATCAAGGGCAACGGCGCTGATCCGAATGCCGATTTCCTGTTCGCGGGCCAGATGGAAGTCCTCAAGGAAGCCATTGATGCCGGCAAGATCAAGAATGTCGGCGAGGCCTATACGGACGGATGGCTGCCCGCCAACGCCCAGAAGAACATGGAGCAGTTCCTGACCGCAAACGACAACAAGGTCGATGCCGTCGTCGCCTCGAATGACGGCACTGCGGGTGGCGCGATTGCCGCCCTGCAGGCGCAGGGCCTTGCCGGTTCCGTACCGGTATCCGGCCAGGACGGCGACCATGCCGCGCTCAACCGGATCGCGCTCGGCACGCAGACCGTTTCGGTCTGGAAGGACGCGCGCGAGCTCGGCAAGCGGGCCGCCGAAATTGCGTCCGAGCTTGCCGACGGCAAGAAGATGGAGGAAATCGGCGGCGTGACCAAGTTCACGACGCCCGGCGGCATCGAGATGAACTCGGTGTTCCTCACGCCCGTCGCGATCACCAAGGACAACCTCAACGTGGTGATCGACGCCGGCTGGGTTTCCAAGGATGTCGTCTGCCAGGGCGTCACTGCGGGCAGCGTCGCCGCCTGCAACTAAGCCGATCCGGCGAACCCACAGCGAACCGGCCGCTCCACAAAGCGGCCGGTTTGTTCTAACATGTCCGTCGGGAGGAGACGATGAGCGATCTTGTATCGGGTACTTCGGCGGACCGCGCCCGCGCAGCCGAACTCGGCGCGGTGCAGCGTTTTCTCAAGGCGACCGAACTCGACACGCGCATGCTGGGCATGATCGGCGCGCTGGCGGTCATCTGGATCGGCCTGCATTATTTCTCGGGCGGCCTGTTCCTGACGCCGCGAAACCTCTGGAACCTGTCCGTCCAGACCGCGTCGGTGGCCATCATGGCAACCGGCATGGTGCTGGTCATCGTGACGCGCAACATCGACCTTTCCGTGGGGTCCGTGCAGGGCTTCGTCGGGATGATCATGGGCGTCACTCAGGCGGAATACCTGCCGCAGGTGCTTGGTATCCCGCTCGGCAGTCCGTGGATATGGGTGATTGCGCTCGTGACCGGGCTGCTGCTCGGCATATTGATCGGCGCGCTGCAAGGCTTTCTCATTGCCTATCTCACGATCCCGGCCTTCATCGTCACGCTGGGCGGGTTGCTGGTCTGGCGCGGAGCCGCGTGGTGGGTGACGAGCGGGCGCACCGTCGCGCCGCTTGACCCGACCTTCCGCCTGATGGGCGGCGGCCCGCAAGGCTCCATCGGGGCAACCGCAAGCTGGATCGTAGCTATCGTGGGCTGCGCGGCCGTGGTGCTGTTGCTGGTCCAGGCGCGGCGGCAGCGCAAGCGCTTCAAGTTTCCGTTGCGTCCGGTCTGGGCTGAATTGTTTCTGGGCGCGGTAACCTGCGCGCTCATTCTCGGAGCCGTGGCGGTCGCCAATTCCTATCCGTGGCCGGTCGGCATCGTGCGTTCATACGCAGAGGCGAACAACATCACCGTTCCCGAGGGCGGGCTGTTCATCGCCCACGGACTTGCGATTCCGGTCCTGATTGCCCTGGCCATCGGCATTGTGATGACGTTCGTGACCACGCGCACGCGCTTCGGCCGATATGTGTTCGCCATCGGCGGCAATCCGGAGGCGGCGGAGCTGGCCGGCATCAACACGCGCCGGGTCGTGATGCGCATATTCATGATCATGGGAGGACTGGCGGCCATCAGCGCCGCCATCTCCTCGGCCCGCCTCAACGCGGCAACCAATGCGCTCGGCACGCTGGACGAACTGTTGGTGATCGCGGCAGCGGTCATTGGCGGCACGTCGCTGGCCGGCGGCGCGGGCACCGTAGCGGGAGCCATGCTTGGCGCGTTGCTCATGCAATCCTTGCAGTCGGGTATGGTGCTGCTGGGCATCGACACGCCGCTGCAAAACATCGTCGTTGGCATCGTGCTTGTCGTCGCCGTCTGGCTCGACACGATGTACCGCAAGCGCGTCTGAAGGGAGGCCGTGCCATGAGCGAACAGCGCGTTCCACTGGTCGATATGCGCAATATCTCGATTGCCTTCGGCGGCATCAGGGCCGTGGACGATGCGTCCTGCGACCTTTATCCCGGCGAAGTCGTGGCGCTGCTCGGCCACAACGGCGCGGGCAAATCCACACTGATCAAGATCTTGTCCGGGGCGTACAAGCGCGACAGCGGCGAAATATTCATCGACGGCGAGGAAGCGCAGATTTCCACGCCGCGCGATGCCAAGAAATACGGCATCGAGACGATCTACCAGACGCTTGCGCTGGCCGACAATGTCGATGCCGCCGCTAACCTGTTTCTGGGCCGCGAATTGATGACGCCCTATGGCACGCTGGACGATGTGGCCATGGAGGCCGAGGCGCGCCGCGTGATGGGTCGCCTCAATCCCCGTTTCCAGCGCTTCAAGGATCCGGTGGTGCGGCTGTCCGGTGGCCAGCGCCAATCAGTCGCCATTGCGCGCGCGATCCTGTTCAATGCGCGAATCCTTATCATGGACGAACCTACGGCCGCACTCGGCCCGCAGGAAACCGCGCAGGTCGGCGAACTGGTCACCCAGTTGAAGAGCGAGGGCATCGGTATTTTCCTCATCAGCCATGACATACATGACGTGTTCGAACTGGCCGACAGGGTTTGCGTCATGAAGAACGGGCAGGTGGTGGGCACCGCACATACGTCCGACGTGACTCAGGACGAGGTTCTGGGGATGATCATTCTCGGAAAGTGCCCGCCCGGAGCCATTCCGGGCCCGGGCGCATTGAAGGCGGCGGCCTGAGCTTACTGGCGACGGCTTTCTTCGCGAGGAGAAACCGACGCGACTGTCGCGCCGCCCGCAATCACCGCTGCTTTCAGATGTCCGTCGGGCGTGATGTCCCAGACGAGTTCGGCGTCTTCCTCTTCCATCGCCGGGTCGACATAGACGCATTGCGAAAAGACGCGCGCGGCAAGCGTCTGTGTATCGGTTCGGGCCTGCGGCAGGTCCGCCGCACACTCTTCCATCGTCTCGTAGATGACCGGGCCGGGGGCCGGAATTTCCTTGCACTGGTCAAGGTTTCCCGAACAGCCGACAATCAGCAACAAAGCAGCGATATGTTCCATCTGCCGCACCTCCTGCTCATAAACGAATATAGCACGAGGCGGTTCCGGCGAATTGTGAACAAATGGTTGTGAGGCGTATCCCTCTGGTGAATACCCACCTCAAAAGTTCCGCCGGGCTATGTCCGGCGAGGAGCATAACCCGGCGGCCACTCGCCACCGCTTGAGGGATACGGTGACGGGTTTTGGGCGGCGCGCTCTAGGCGCGGCGTATGAAGCTGGCGATCAGCGAAATCACAAGGAACGCCAGGAATATGAAGAACAGGATCTGGGCGATACCTGCGGACGTACCCGCAATACCGCCGAAGCCCAGTGCGCCGGCGATGATCGCCACAACGAGAAAAACGAGAGCCCAATAAAGCATGGCTACAACCTCCTTGATCGTCTTGTTTCTATAACGGATGAGCCGGGTTTGGGTTCCACGGCGGCGGCGTGAATGGCCTGAAAAATCGAACGTGTCACGCCGCGGCCTTGGCCTGTCGATCGAAGAAAAGCGCTTGTCCGATCAATGCCTTGACCATTTCATTGTTGAACGGCTTGGTGACGAGGAAGGTGGGTTCGGGGCGCTCGCCCGTCAGCAGCCGTTCCGGGAACGCGGTTATGAAAATGACCGGGATGGAGGTCATTCCCAGGATCTGGTTCACCGCGTCGATGCCCGAACTGCCGTCGGCAAGCTGGATGTCAGCCAGCACGAGCCGGGGTCGGGTCTTTTCGAACATGGCCGTGGCTTCGGCATGCGTGCGCGCCACGCCCACGACGCGGTGCCCAAGGCTTTCCACCATCTGTTCGATGTCCATGGCGATCAGCGGCTCGTCCTCGATAATCATGACGTCCGTCGCCATCTGCCGGGACAGTTCCTCGCTCGCCCGGGAAAGAAGCGACTCAAACTCCTCTTCCGACGTATCCAGGACTTCTGCGGCTTCCTCTTCGGAAAACCCTTCGACCGAAACCAGCAGGAAGGCCTGCCTCGGCAACGGGGCGAGCGCGGAAAGGTTGGCTGCCGCGTGTTCCTCCCAGCCTGCGACCTGCTGGCCTTCGGAAGGGATCCTCCTCGATATGGCGGTGAACAGCTTGGCGAAGAGCTTGTAGAGGGCGATTCTATCGCTGGAGGCCTTCGGGAAAATTGAAACGTCAGCGATTATCGCTTCCAGAAGTGCTGCAACCATTGCATCGCCGCTCGACTGGGACCCCGAAACCGCGCGCGAGAAGCGCCGCAGGTAGGGCAGATGCGGCGCAATAGCCGTGGACAGATTTGCCATTGGTTACCCTCAATTGATGCGTTTGCGTAGATAGCCTTTGCAGGCCGGACATGCACATAATGTATGGCGGCAAAAAATGTTCCAGAAAGAGGGAACGAATATGTCGCGGCCCCGTTACGGGCAGACCGGCGGGACCTGTTCCGCTAACAATTTCAATATGACCTGCGATACCGGAAAAAGGGCGGGTAGATTAACAGCAAGGGGAAAGGCCGGTGGCAGACAAGGTATCGGACAACAAAAAGCGGGCGCGCGGGGAGGCCGCCCTTGGACCGAATGCGGAGATCGGGCGAAAGCTCAAGCAATACTATGAAAGCCTGGTCGCCGAAGAAGTCCCTGACCGCTTCGCGCAACTTCTGAGCCAGCTTGAACGTGTCGAAACCAAGCTCGAGAAGGATTGAGGGGCGCGATGGCTCAGCCGGAAAGCTTCAAGAAGGATTTGCTTGCCGCCATCCCAAGCCTGCGCGCTTTCGGTGTTTCGCTCTCACAAAACGCCGACAGGGCCGATGACCTTGTGCAGGAAACACTCGTCAAGGCATGGGACAAGCAGGACAGTTTCGAAACGGGGACGAATCTGAAGGCTTGGCTGTTCACGATTCTGCGCAACGAATTCTATTCGCAGATGCGCAAACGTGGTCGCGAAGTCCAGGACAGCGACGGGATCATGACCCAAAAGCTCGCGGTGCACCCGGGTCAATTGGGCGTGCTCGACCTCGCGGATTTTCGCGAGGCTCTCTCCACGCTGCCTCCCGACCAGCGCGAGGCCATCATCCTGATCGGGGCGTCGGGCTTTTCCTATGAAGAGGCAGCGGAAATCTGCGATTGCGCCGTCGGCACGATCAAGAGCCGCGTCAGCCGCGCGCGCACGCGCCTGCAACAGGTGCTGGCAGTCTCCGGCGAGGCGGATTTCGGTCCCGACGCGATCTCCGCACAGGTCATCAGCTCAAACGCCGCCTGACCTGCGCCGCACCGAACTCAGGGCGTCAATGAGGTCCGAGCCGGTATAGGGTTTGCGGACAAGCGGGGCGTCGGGAAATAGCAGCGCAAGCTGGCCGTCGGCATCGCCCCCGGTCGTAAACACGATGGGTGTGCTGGATGCCCGAAGCTGGTCCGCCAGGGGGAGCGCAGACTTTCCGCGAAGAATGAGGTCAACCACGGCCAGGTCGAACCGCTCCTGCAGCGCCGTCTCGGCCTCTTCAAACACACTGTAGGTCATTACGAAATCGGCGCCGTTTTCCCGGCAAAGGTCTTCCACCTCCAGCGCGATCAACGGTTCGTCCTCCAGAACGATTATGCGCGCGCCAGCCAGCGATTTCGATGCCAATGGTGTATCCGCCCGTCCCAATCTGAAATCAGGCACGCGCCTGCAATCGCGTACATAGGGCCGGATGGGCGAGACTTACAATATCATTTGCAAATGATGGGCTTGCGCCAGATAGAATGACGGAGTTCAAAGGAACTTCGCCTGATGCGCCGCGTTGTGCGTTTTCAGGAATGAGGGAGACGGTTATGGCTGCTACCACCAAGGGCGCGAAGGTCGATGCGCCGGACTCGACGCTTGAAGAAGATGTTCGCCAGTTGCAGCGCGACATCCAGAAACTGACCGAATTGCTCGCCAGGACAAAACAGGACTCCTACAGCGCCGCAAGCCACGCGGCCAGCGAAGGCATGGAGCATTTGCGCGCCCAGGGCGATGCGGCGATGGAAGGTCTGCGCAAGAGCGCGGAGGACGTCGAGGCGCAAATCGTTACCGCGGTCCGTGAAAAGCCCGTCACCTCACTGGCTATCGCAGCCGGGATCGGATTTTTATTCGCACTGATTTCCAGGCGGTGACCGCATATGCTTGCCGCCTTGCTTGGTAGCCTCGCTTCCGGCGAGACGAAACTCGCCTTGCGAAGGGCAAAACTGGCGGTTTTCGTCTATGGATTCGCAGCCATCTGCCTGCTGTGCGGCTTAGGGTTTCTGGTCGGAGCCGGCTATATTTTCGCGGCGGAACGGTATGGTAGCCTTCAGGCCGCGCTTGGTTTCGGTGCTGGCTTCATACTGCTTGCCCTGCTCGCTCTGCTGATTTTCAAGCTCACGGCGCGTCGTCGCGCCAGGCGTACCGCAGCCTTCCGAAAATCTGAAATTTCCGCGCTGGCGGCCGCATCGGGCATCGCGATTGCATCCAATCTGTTGCGCAGCAAGGCAGGTATCGGCCTTATCGCCACGCCGCTCGTGGGCTTTCTCGCCTACCAGATCATCAAGGAAAACACGCGTCGCCCGCCGCCTCCCGAGCAGGATTGAAGCCGCCCGGCGGAACCAAGCATTTTCCCGAGCATTGCCTTCTCGAACACCGCCCAGCGGTGTTGAAAGGAGAAGGTGATGGTTAAAATCGAACCCGAAAAAGCAAGACAGGGACGTCGTGGCCAGCACATGCTGGTCGTGTTGCTCGTCGGTCTCGCGCTCGCCGTGATCGCATGGTTCGGGCTCGAGTTCTACGGCGAGAAAATCGATGCATCGACTCCGGTCGAGCAATCTCAGGGATCTCAATAACCCGGAAAACTTCGGAACCCACAAGGGAGTCCGACGTTGGTCATACACGCCGCCCGGTTATTCGTTGAAGGTCGGGCAACGATTTACAGAAGGGAGACGACTATGTTTCGCAAATTGCTTTTGACCACCGCTGTCGCTTCGCTGGTTGCCGGCGGAGCTTTCGCACAGGAACAGACCGCGCCCGCCGCGCCGATGCCGGCAGTGCCCGCTGAAACGACCCAGCCTGCCGCCGAGGCCCCGGCTATGAAGGCCGACGGGCTGCTGGCAGCCAATATCATCGGCGAGAGCGTCTATAACGGAACCGGCGACGATGCCGAGAAGATCGGTGACGTCAGCGATCTGGTGATCGATCCCAATGGCATGGTGAAATCCATGGTGGTTGGTGTCGGCGGCTTCCTCGGAGTCGGCCAGAAGGACGTTGAGGTGGACTACAAGTCCGCTGAATGGACCGAACGAAATGGTGATCGCTGGATCGTCATGGCGATGACCAAGGACCAGTTGCAGGCGCTGCCGGAGTTCGACCGGACGCCATATGACCCGACGCCTCCGGCGACAACGGGCAGCACGACGACTGCGCCTGCTCCGGCGGACAATATGACGACGCCGCCGGCCGCTGCGCCGGCTACGCAGGAACCGCAGCCGGCTAACTAAACAATCTGCAAGCTCCAGTTGAGGCCGGCCCAGTGCCGGCCTCTTTTTTTATCGCCATCCGGAACGCCAGCTCGGCGCGGCAAAGCTTCCGGCGACGCCTGTTTCGGTCAATTCGCTCAATGCGAGCGACTGGTCCAGATGTTCCGCGCGCCAAGACAGCAATTGCTCGGCGAAGTCCAGCCGCAGGCTGGCGAGTGCAGGGTCCCTTGCGCGGTCGACGAGTTCGTCGGGGTCGTCGTTTAGATCGAACAGCAGCGGCGGAAGCCCGCCTCCGAAATGCACATATTTGTATCTTTCCGTGCGCAGCACAGCGAGGTTGCATTGGCGGGGGTTCAGGCCGAACGGCTGGTTCTTCTCGCCCTTCGCGATTGCGCGAAAATCAAACTCCCAATGCGCCGCCGTGCGCCAGTCAGCAGGGGGCTTGCCGGTCAGGAACGGCTTCAGAGATTGGCCGTCGAGATGATCGGGCGCTATGCCGCCGAGCAGTTCGATCATGGTGGGCATCAGGTCGACCGCTTCGGTGAACTGGTCGACCGTCGCCCTGCTTCGGCCAAAGGGTGTGCGAATGATAAGCGGGAGATGGTAGCTCTGGTCGAAATAGCCGCCCTTGCCCAGCATATAGTGGTCGCCCATCATCTCCGCATGGTCGGAGGTGAGCACAATGATCGTGTTTTGCCATTCGCCGCTTTGCTTCAACGTGTTCCAGATGCGCCCAAGCTGATCGTCGACCTCTGAGATCATCCCGAAATAGATGGACCGGATGATGCGGAATTCATCCTCGGACAGGTTTCGCACCTTGCCTTTATGTCCCGGCAGGAATTTCGATCGCTTCTGCTTGTCCAGCTCATGCTTGAGATAGGGATGCGAACGCGCTTCCTGTTTCCATGTCGGCGCACGGCGGAATGCCGGACCGTCCGACGGGTCGTAGAGCGTGTTGAACGGCTCCGGTGCGATGAAGGGCGGGTGCGGGCTGAGATATGAGATATGCGCAAGCCAGGGTCCGTCCTGCTCCGAGTGCCATCGCAGGAACTCCCCGGTGAGAAATGCGGCGGGCGTCTGCTCGCGCGTATAGATCGGCGGGGCCTTGGAAACCGTTGCGACGTCGCCGTTTGCCGGGCGATGGATGTCGGGAAACACGGCGTCGGTTTTGACACCCTGCATGGCCAGCCAGGACAGCCACTGCCTTTGATGCTCCGGCAGGAGCTGGCGCGCCGTAAACCCCGGCAGCACACCTTCATAGGAACGCAGGACCGGGTCGCCGGGGGCGAAAAAGCGCGGATCGGGCGAAACATCCGTATAACCGAACAGCGTCGGCTCATAGCCAAGGGCGCGCGCTGCCTGCGCGATGGTGCCGTGGCGGGCATCCAGCGGCGTACCGTTTCGGCAGACGCGATTGTTCATCTGGTAGAGGCCGGTATAGATGCAAGCGCGCGCGGGCGAGCAGGGCGCTGCCCCCGCATAGTGCCTGCGAAACAGCACGCCTTCGCCCGCCAGCGCGTCGGCATTCGGCGTGCGTACGACCGGATGGCCTGCTGCGGACAGGCAGTCGCCGCGCCACTGGTCGCATGTGATGAAAAGCAGGTTGGGCCGCGCCATCGATCCACTCCCAAGGGACGCAGCCATCGAACGCGATTCCCGGTCCAAGACAAGATGATCTATTGATGAACGATATCTCAATGTCGTTCACAAAACGGCGACAGTCTATCGTCGGGTGAGGGACTTTTCATTCGGGGCCGCCGGGACGACATTTCGGGCAACACAGAAATCCGAAGGGAGTTCATCATGTTGGACCAGATCAAAGGGCTGCATCACGTAACCTCGATGGCGTCGGATGCGCGCTCGAACAACCGTTTCTTCACGCACACGCTCGGCCTGCGCAGGGTCAAGCAGACGGTCAATTTCGATGCGCCGGATGTCTATCATCTCTACTATGGCGATGAGAAAGGCACGCCCGGCAGCGTCATGACCTATTTTCCGTTTCCGAATATCGGCCGTGCCCGCAGGGGCGTCGGCGAGGTGGGCACAACGGCGTTTTCGGTCCCGCAGGGAACGCTGGGATATTGGGAGGAAAGACTCAAAGCCAAAAGTGCCGGGCAGGTGCAGCGCGATGAACGCTTCGGTCAGTCACGGCTTACATTCGAGGGGCCGGACCATGATTCATTCGCGCTTGTCGAAAGCACGGACGGTCGCGAGCCGTGGACCGGCGGCGATGTCCCGTCTGACGAAGCCATACGCGGCTTCCATTCGGTGTCGATGCGGTTGCGTGACGATGGCCGCATGGCTGAGTTGCTGAAGTTCATGGGCTATCAGGAGTCCGAAAAATCGGGTCAGGTCACGCGCTTCATCATGCCTGACGGCAATGGCGCGGGCATTGTCGATGTGGAAACCATTCCCGGCGCGCCGTTCGCGGACCTCGGGGCGGGCTCCGTGCACCATGTCGCCTTTGCGGTGAAAGACCGCGCCGACCAGCTTGCGGTGCGCAAGGCGCTCATGGATACGGGCTATCAGGTGACGCCGGTGATCGACCGCGACTATTTCTGGGCGATCTATTTCCGCACGCCCGGCGGCGTGTTGTTCGAAGTCGCCACCAACGAGCCCGGCTTCGACCGCGACGAGGACAGCGCGCATCTCGGCGAGGCGCTGAAGCTCCCGGCGCAGCACGCGCATCTGCGGCCGTATCTCGAAAAGCACCTTGAGCCTCTGGAGGCGTAGGTCATGAGCAAGGACAGCTATAGGCACATCGTGTCGCCCGGTTCTCCGGGCGGCCCGCTGCTGTTCGCGTTCCACGGAACCGGCGGCGACGAACACCAGCTCGTGGGTCTCGGCAAGGATCTTGTTCCGGCCGCGACGGTCGTTTCGCCGCGCGGCGACGTGTCGGAGTTCGGGGCCGCGCGGTTCTTCCGGCGCACTGGCGAAGGCGTCTACGACATGGACGACCTTGCCCGCGCCACGCGGAAGATGCAGGGCTTCGTCGCGGCGCATGTGGCGGCGGCGAAGCCGAACGCGGTCCTGGGCATCGGCTATTCGAACGGTGCGAACATCCTTGCGGCGACGCTGTTCGCCGCGCCGGACCTGTTCGACGCGGTGGCGCTCCTGCATCCGCTGATTCCCTTTGAACCCGATGTGAAAGGAACGCTTGCGGGAAGGAAAGTGCTCATCACGGCGGGGCGGCGGGACCCGATCTGCCCGCCGCAATTGACCTCCCGGCTCGACGCGCATCTGCGTGCGCTGGGCGCCGATGTCACGCTGGACTGGCACGAAGGCGGCCACGAACTGAGGCAGAATGAATTAGAGGCGGCGCGGAGCTTTTTAGCCGGCATATCGAAGGAGACCTTGAAATGACGAACGAGATCAAGCTCGACGAAACCGATACGAAGGGGCGCTACTGGCTGCGCGGGGAAGATGGCTCCGAAGCCGAGATGACGTTTACGAAAAGCGGCGCAAGCACCATCATCATCGACCATACGCTGGTGCCGGATGCGTTTCGCGGGCAGGGCGTGGGCCTGAAGCTGGTCGAGCGCGGCATTGCCGATGCCCGCGCGGCGGGCAAGAAGATAATTCCGCTCTGTCCCTTCGCCGCCGCCCAGTTCCGGCGTCACCCGGAATGGGCGGACGTGCTCAAGGGGTAGTGTTCGTTAGACAGCCCAGAAATAACGCACGATGTGAAAGAAGATCGGGGCCGAAAAGACCAGGCTGTCCGCGCGGTCCATCATGCCGCCGTGACCGCCGATCAGGTGGCCCCAATCCTTCACGCCCTGATCGCGCTTGATGGCCGAGGCCACAAGTCCGCCGAGAAAGCCCATGGAGCAGGAGAGGAAGGCGATCAGCCCGGCCTGCAAAGGCGTAAACGGCGTCAGCCAGTAGAGCGCCGCGCCAAGCAGGCTGGCGCTCGCCAGCCCGCCCAGCAGTCCTTCCCATGTCTTTGACGGCGAGACGCGCGGCGCGACGGCGTGCCTGCCGAACAGCTTGCCGAATATGTACTGAAGGACGTCGCTGCCCTGTACCGTGATCATCAGGAAGGCGACCAGCAGCAAATGGCGTCCCTCGAAGCCCGGCAGCGGTAGCGTCATCAGGGCAGGCACATGGCTCATGCAGTAGACGGAGATCATCACCGCCCATTGTTGCGCCGCAATGCGTTCGAGGAAGTGTTCCGTATCGCCGCTGAGCGCGGTCATGGCCGGCATCAGCAGGAAGCAGTAGACGGGAATGAAAATCACGAACAGCCCGTACCATTCGCTCCACACCAGCCAGTACTGCACGGGGATGATGATGGCGAACATGCCGATCAACACCCAGTAGTCGCTGCGCCTCGTCGGGGTGAGCGTCACGAACTCGCGGAGCGAGAAGAACGAGATCAACGCGAACAGCACGACCAGCCCGTTCTTTCCGAACAGAAGCGCGAAGCCCAGAACCGCCACCATCGCCCACCAGGCATTGATGCGCTCGGTCAGGTTGGCGAGCGTCGCCGTCGGAGCCGCCGCGTGCCGGTTGAGAGCGAACGATACCGTGCTCGCGGATGCAAGGATGGCAAACAGGCCGACCGAGAGAAGTTGGTAGTCGTTCAGCATCATGTGCTTCGCTTCCTACGAGGGTCGAGGGCAAGCAGCGCCTCGCGGGCGCGGGCGAGGAAGGCCGGGCGATCCTCATTCAGTTCAAGTGCGACCGGCGCGCCGAAGATGACGCGGCACAGAAGCGGCACCGGCAGGAATTTGCCCTTGGGCAGCACGCGCGACATGTTTTCGATCCAGCAGGGCACGAGTTCCACGTCCGGCCTTGCCGTCGCGAGGTTGTAGAGACCGGAACGGAAGGGCAGCAGCGCCTGCGCATCGTCCGTATTGCGAGTGCCTTCCGGGAAGATGATGAGGGAATCGCCCTCCGCCAGCACCTGCAACATTGCCTGCATGGGATGCGGCGCGCCTTCCGACACTTTGCGCTCGATCAGCACCGTCGAAAGCAGGTCGTTCGCAATCAGGCGACGCAGCCGCGTGCTGCCCCAATAGTCCGCCGCCGCGACTGCCCGCGTGCGCGCTCGCTCGCCTCGGGGGAGGCAGGAGGCCAGCAGGATGAAATCGCCGTGGCTGGCGTGGTTCGCGTAGTAGATGCGCTGCCGGGTGGACGGCGCGCTGCCCGACCAGATCGGCCGCACTCCGGTGATAACCCATGCGAAACCTGCGAGCAGGGAACTGGTCCAGCTCTTGACGAGCTTGTTCATGTGATCGCGGAACATTCGATGCGCCTCAAGCTGCCTGCGCGAGTGAAGCGCGGATGCGGTTTGTTACCGTTGCCGGCGACAGCAACGCCAACAGGGGAAACAGGATGGGTGCGAGATTGCCGAGCGGAACACCGAAGGCGACCAGAACCGCAATCAAGCCTAGCGCGAATGCGCGGTCGCTCTTGCCGAACGGCCCGTCATAGCGGCGCGAGGCATTGAGCGAAACGCCGAGTATCCCCGCAAATTCCGCCAGCGCGGCGGTGAGTGCGAAAGCAACCACGCCCCAGGCGGGAAACAGCGGAACAGCGGCGAAGGGCAGGATCAGCGCCCAGTCGGAAATCACGTCGCACAATTCATTGAGCACAAGGCCGATCCGCGAAGCCTGTCCGTGCTCGCGCGCCAGCATGCCGTCTATAGCGTTCAGTGCCATGCGGACCAGCAGCACCAAGGGCAGTAGCAGGAGAGCCAGCCTGCCGGACGGAAAAAGGGCGATGGCGATGCCCGCCGCGAGCGACAGCGCAGCCGCGCCGAGCGTGACCTGATTGGCCGTTATCCCGGCAGCCGCCAATTGCCGGGTGAGCGGCCGCAGCAGTGACTGGAAAGCCGGCTTGATGTCGTAGAGCGTCGGCACATGCTCCCCCTGAGCCATTTATGAACCTTGTTCATCTGAATTGCGGCAAAAATTTGAACGCCGTTCAAATCAGGAAGGGGTAATGCCTGCGCCGGGGAGGGGCATTGCGAGGCGCTCGCGATTTTTGGAGTGGCACTCGAAATTTCAATATGGGGTAGTTGGCGGCTTGATTGCTTCAGCACTTGATAGTGGGTGAACGAACTGGCTGCATGAAGTTTTATCGGCACACGCCAGCCGAAAGTGCCAGTAGTGTTTTGGCTGAGTGCGCGCGAATCGTTAGGCGAGTGCTCCTTCCGATCTCATGCTTGGAATGGTATGGCGGGATTGTGGACGGGCGTGTATGGGATATTTGCTAGCGCAATAAGATTGGATCGCTCGGTGGCATTCGCCAAGCATATTGTTCAGTCCCAAGTACAAACAACCACGACAGCTTGATTTGAATCTACAAATCAAAGCTTGACTAAATGGCGGCTAATTGTATGATATGACGAACCGAAAAGGCCGGGGGATCAGCCCGGCCCTGACGTTAGGGGAAATCGTTATCTCCTCATGTACCACCTCCCGGCGCGGGCTCTACCGACCATGCGCTGTGGGGTTCAACCGCCTGATCAAGACGGTCCTCGACATTCGCCGTAGACGTTGTCTGGCTATGACCCGCGTCTACGGCGATTTCATTTTCAGCAAGCGTCCATCCAGCTCGCCCATGTGAAACAAAGTCGGGTGAGTTGGAGAGCATTGCGGATAGATTGTTCTGCGGTTTCTCGCCGGGGATGTGGAACCCGGCCCTTTCAAGAAAGGCAAAAATATCTGCAGTTTTTGTTGGGTTAATAAACTCCCTGATATAGTCCTTTGCTGCGTCGACAATTTTCTGGCGTTCAGTTGAAGTGCGTGAACGGCTAGTATTGCCCACAAGTGAAGGGCGACGCACTACCCCGGTGGGGGCTGGCGGGTTGTCGATTTGAGTGTGTTGGCGCTCACCCAAATAGAGCGCACGCAATCGCCGAACTTCAGCAAGCTTTATATAGTCTGGGTTCGCCGCCAACTTTCGCTCAAGTTGTGCGATTTCGCCATCCAAAGCCTTTACAAGCGTGTCAGACATGCCCGCGATTCCAGTTTCTCTACATACAATGACACAAGTCACAAACTCTTGCAAGCGTCCGTGGGGAGAAATTAACCTCTCATCCAGCTGCCTAGGGCTTCCTTGCAAATGCCTTGTCATCGCTTTGTGCGTGATTTTTCTCCAAGCCTGTGGCCATTGACAAGATCGCGCAAAGCGTTCTTGTTATCCCCCTTTGTTTGGGCGATGCGTATGGCTTTGATCGCATTGCCGAAACAACGGCAGTACGAGCTCTAGCTCTTTGGCCAGATGGATCTAGAGATTGACCCCGGTTTGCAATGACTGCATTTTCGCTTGTCTGTAAAGCGTGGAAACTGCGTATGCATGAACAACTCAGCCTCTTCTACCGACTGGAACGGTCCATCCCATCCGGTATTGCCGGAGTTGGTCTTTGCTTGACCGAGCTGGCCTTCGCCATTGTTGCAGTGCGAGCATGTTCCTCTATGAACACGCGCTCGCTTAATGGGTGTCATATGTGAGACGTAGTACTCCACACCTTTAAGCATATGAGAGTTCGATGCGAATCGCGAGATGCGTGACGTCAAATTTCGGCGCTACCAACTGACTGATTTTTTCACTTGCCCCGCCTTCCCATGGTGCTAACTTGAGTTGGGCACCGCACTTTGAAATTTCATTGTGGAGGAATGCGATGAAAAAGTCCTGGACCAAGCCGCAAATGTGTCAGGTTTCGGCTGGCTTCGAGATTTCTCGCTATCAGTCGTCGGAACTCGAAAAGAAATAGACAGAGACACGGGCGCTCGTTGCAGGCTCCCGGCTTTCATGGTCGGCTCTGCAGCGGGCGCCTGATCTGCAATGCGGGTCAGGGTTTTGGGCTCCGCCGCGGGCGGCGGGGTGCCCCAGTGGAATTGTAACTACATCTACAGCCACCGCGCGCGGATCGGCGATGGCGATGTTCCCGTTCGGCTGCAATCGAGCATTGCCGTTTCCAGCGGGGACGGGTGGGTCATATTCAACGCATCGCCCGACATTCGCCAGCAGATCGCCGCCGCGCGCTCACTGCAACCTGACCCGGACGGCCCGCTGCGCGCCAGTCCGATCGAGGCCATCGTGCTGACGAACGCCGATATCGACCATATCGCCGGATTACTGAGCCTTCGCGAGCGTCAGCCCTTCAATCTCTATGCCACGGAGCGCGTGCTGGAGGTTATCGAGCAGAATCCGGTCTTTCGCGTGCTCGACCCGGCCTTTGTCCGGCGCATTCCGATTGCGCTCGACCGGCCGGCGATCATCGAGGCCGTGGACGGTCGCCCGCTGCTCGAAGTCGAACTCTACGGCGTGCCGGGCAAGGTCGCGCTCTATCTGGAGACCGGCGAAGCGGGCAGGGATTTCGGCGCGGATGAAGGCGACACGGTTGGCGTGGCCATTTCAGCGGTCGGCGGCGGCAAGAAGCTGCACTACATTCCAGGTTGCGCGTCGGTCACGGCGGCGCTGAGGCGCCGGATCGAAGGTGCCGACCTGCTCTTCTTCGACGGGACGCTTTTTCGCGACGACGAAATGGCCGAAGCGGGTGTCGGTGAAAAGACCGGGCAGCGCATGGGCCATCTTCACATCGGTGGAGCGGACGGTTCGCTGGCGGCGCTGGCGGATTTGGCTGTCGTTCGCCGCTGCTACATTCATATCAACAACACCAATCCTATACTGGACAGCGCCTCGCCGGAGCGCAGGCTGGTTGAAGAACAAGGCTGGCTTGTCGCCTTCGACGGCATGGAGGTGGATCTGTGAAGCGCCCTTTCCAGGTGGATCGCATCCTGCGGCCGGGCCAGCTTGAGGCGCTGCTGCGGGAGGTGGGCGAGGAGCGCTATCACATCAACCATCCCTTCCACCGGCTCATGGTCGAGGGAAAGCTGACGCGCGGGCAGATGCAGGCATGGGCGCTCAACCGATATTGCTATCAGGCGGCGATACCGAGGAAAGATGCAATCGTGCTTTCGCGGCTGGACGATCCCGCCATGCGCGTAGCGTGGCGTGAGCGCATCATCGACCATGACGGCGACGGCACGAAACCGGGCGGCATCGAGCGCTGGCTGCGCCTTGCCACGGGTCTCGGCCTCGACGTCGACATGGTGAAATCGCAGAGGCTTGCATTGCCGGCCACCCGCTTTGCGGTGGGTGCCTATCTCACGCTTGTCGAGAAGTGCAGCCTGCTCGAAGCAATCGCGTCCTCTCTGACCGAGCTTTTCTCACCAAGGGTCATAGGCGAGCGCGTGCCCGCCATTCTCAAACGCTACGACTACGTGACCGAGGACACATTGTCCTATTTTACGCCCCGCTTGCAGCAGGCGCCCCGAGATGCGGAGTTCGCGCTTGGCTATGTGGTCGAACATGCGCGAACCATCGAGGAGCAGCAGTCAGCCGTCGATGCGCTGGTCGCCAAGTGCGACATGTTGTGGGCAATGCTGGATGCGTTGCACTTCGCCTATGTGCAGCCTGCCTTGCCCGCGCCGGGGGCGTTCGTTCCGCAGGACCATCCGGGATGAACCGCTTAGCGGCATCCCGTTCGATTGCCGGCAGCGCGAGCAGGCCGCGCCTGCCGCGCCATGTGCGGTTGC
Organism: Rhizobiaceae bacterium; assembly: GCA_023953835.1. NCBI lineage: Bacteria > Pseudomonadati > Pseudomonadota > Alphaproteobacteria > Hyphomicrobiales > Rhizobiaceae > Rhizobiaceae bacterium. Next base: position 2,180,622 of record JAMLJB010000001.1, read on the forward strand.
ATTACGATGCGGTACGCGGCGCGTGGGCACTGCTTTCGCCGGAAAAGGTTCTGTGGCCCGACGAAGCCAGCCTGTCCATCCTGCGGCTTTGCGACGGCAGCCGCTCGATTGCCGAAATGTCGAGCGTGCTGGCCGGCCAGTACGACGCCGATGCGGGTGAGATCGAGGCCGATGTCATCGCCTTCGCGCAGGACTGGTCGGACCGGATGGTGTTGCAACTATGAGCGCTCCCGGCCCGCCGATCGGCATACTCGCGGAGCTGACGCATCGGTGTCCGCTGCAATGCGCCTACTGCTCCAATCCGCTCGAACTGCTCAAGGCCAATCGCGAGCTTGACACACGGCAATGGCTTTCCGTGTTCGGGCAGGCCGCCGATCTCGGCGTGCTTCAAATCCATCTTTCAGGCGGCGAACCGACGCTTCGGCCCGATCTGGTCGAACTGGTCGCAGCACTTGCCGGGCGCGGCGTGTACACCAACCTCATCACTGCCGGGGTGGGCGTGCGCGATGGGCTGATGGACGAACTTGCACGAAGCGGCCTCGACCATGTGCAATTGAGCTTTCAGGGCGCGCTGCCCGAAACCACCGAAATGATCGGCAATCATCGCGGCGCGCATTCGAAGAAACTCGCCACCGCCGCGCAGGTTCGCGCCGCCGGCCTGCCACTGACCATCAACGCGCCCATCCATCGCCGCAACATGGCGGAGGTCGAAGGTTTCATCGAGCTTGCCCTGACGCTCGGCGCGGAACGGCTCGAGATCGCCAACATCCAATATTACGGATGGGCATTGCTCAATCGTCAGGCGCTGATGCCGGCGCGCGATGAAGTCATGGGCGTTGCCGCGATGATCGAGGCCGCGCAGCGGGAACTGCGCGGCACGCTTGCAATCGATTTCGTCGCGCCGGACTACTACGCGCGTTTCCCCAAGCCCTGCATGGGCGGCTGGGCGCGCGACGCCTTCATGATCGCGCCGGACGGGGCGGCGATGCCGTGCCACGCGGCGGCGTCGATCCCGCATCTTGTTTTCGACAATGTGGGGCAAAGCCCGCTTGCCGACATTTGGGACCGCTCCGAGGCGTTCAACGCCTTCCGGGGCTTTGACTGGATGCAGGAGCCGTGTCGCTCCTGCGAGCGGCGCGAGATCGATTTTGGCGGCTGCCGGTGCCAGGCCATGCTCCTGGCGGGCGATGCGAGCGCCACCGATCCGGCCTGCTCGAAATCGCTGCTGCATGAGAGGATCGTCGACCTTGCGAAGCTGAGTTCATCCGGCGAACCGGCGGACATCACCTATCGCCGTATTGGCGTTTTCTAGGTCGGCCTGCTAACCATGATGCGTTCTGGCACCGCCCAATCTTGCTGAATGCAGCCCGAAGGATCGAATACGCGCAATGGCGAAATCTCCACTCATCGTCCTGGGAAGCGGTGGAAATGCACTCGATGCGTTCGACACAATCAGGTCGCGATTTGAGATCGTTGCTTTCATTGACGACAATCCGGCGAAAGTCGGCGGCGATTTGTGTGGTATACCTATCAAGTCACGTGCTGCGCTCGATGATTTCCCGGATGCAAAGGTGATATCCATCATCGGGTCGGAAAATACGTTCTCGATCCGGGAAAAGATATTTCAGGGGTTCAATCTGCCGATCGATCGATATGCCACCATAGTTGACGAAAGTGCCTTCGTTTCCAGCCTGTCATCGATCGGAAAAGGAGTATTGCTTCTTCCCGGCGTTGTTATTCCCTCGAATGCTTCGATTGGCGACCACGTCATCGTTCTTCCAAATTCCGTCATCCATCACGACGCTGTCGTGGACGATTATTGCATTATCGGCTCGCACGTCGTGGTTGCCGGCAGTGTGAAGATCGGCAAGTCAACTTATGTCGGTAGCGGCAGCACCATCAAGAATGGCATAAGCATAGGCGCGGGTAGCCTGCTCGGCATGTCTGCGAACGTCGTGCGCGATTGTCCCGAAGGCAGCGTCATGGTGGGCAATCCAGCCAGAATGATCCGGAAGGTCGGTTCGTAGTTCGCATCCCGGATCGGGGATACTGGTGATCCCGACAGGAATCGAACCTGTGACCTACAGATTAGGAATCTGCCGCTCTATCCTACTGAGCTACGGGACCACGCGCCACTCACATAACCGCTTCGGCGGCGCTCGACAATGCCCTGATTGAGCCTATCGAGCGAGCGCCGCTTCCGCGAGGCGGACCCAGTAGCTGATGCCGAAGGGGATTGCCTCGTCGTTGAAATCATAGGCCGGATGATGGAGGCTGGCGCTGTTTCCGTTGCCGATGAAAATGAAGGCGCCGGGCCGTGCCTGCAACATGTAGGAAAAATCCTCGCCGCCCATCAGGGGCTGCATGGAGCGGCTGAGGTTCTGTTCGCCGGCAATTTCAGCCGCCACATTGCCCGCGAATACGGTCTGCTCGGGATGGTTGCTGGTCACGGGATAGTTGGGATCGAATTCGAAATCGATGTCCGCTTCGTTGGCGGCCGCGATGCCTGAGCAGATCGCGCGCATCCGCGCCTCTGTGCGCCGGGCGACGTCTTCGCGCAGCGTGCGCACCGTTCCGGCCAGTTCGACGCTTTCGGGGATGACGTTGTGGGCGTCGCCGCCATGGATCTTGGTGACGGAAACGACCACGGCGTCCAGCGGGTTTGTGGTGCGCGAGGCGATGGTTTGCAGGCTGGTCACGAGCTGGGCCGCGATCACCACCGGATCGTTGCTCTGATGCGGCATGGCCGCATGGCCGCCCCGCCCACGCACATGAATGGTAAATTCCGCGGTCGCCGCCATGATCGGGCCAGGCCGCGTCGCGAAATGTCCTACCGGCAGGCCGGGCATGTTGTGCATGCCGAACACTTCCGAAATGCCGAAGCGTTCCATGAGGCCGTCCTTGACCATTTCGTTTCCGCCGCCGCCGCCTTCCTCCGCCGGCTGGAAGATCACCGCCACGCGCCCCGCGAAGTTGCGGGTTTCTGCGAGATATTTCGCTGCGCCGAGCAGCATGGCGGTGTGGCCGTCATGCCCGCAGGCATGCATCTTGCCGGCCACATTCGAAGCATAGGGCGTGCCGGTCGTCTCCGTAATGGGAAGCGCATCCATGTCGGCCCGCAGCCCGACAGTTTCGCCCTCGCCCTTGTCGCCCTTGATGATACCGACCACGCCGGTGCGCCCCAATCCGCGCACCACTTCGTCACAACCAAACTCTGCAAGCTTGGCGGCCACGAAATCCGCCGTTTCAAAAACGTCGAACATGAGTTCGGGATTGCGGTGCAGATGACGTCGCCATTCGGATACTTCCTGCTGCAATTCCGCGGCGCGATTGATTACCGGCATGATTTCACTCACATTTCATTGGGCAAAGAAAATATCGAGCCGCAAACCGACTGCCATTTTCACATCATATAAGGTAGATAGCACCCAAGCCGACGTCGCCGGAAGTGCCTTGCCAACTATTCCGTCCGGCGTTCCGGCAATGCGGTATCGGAAATGCGAATGCAACCTGTCTCATTCCTGCGGTTCTTGCTCGTCGGTGCGGCGCTCCTTGCGGGTGCGCCTGCGCTTGCCAATCCGTCCATGCTCTTCGACCTGCAAAGCGGCCGCGTCATCCATCATCAGGAAGCGTTCCAGCGCTGGTATCCCGCCTCGCTGACCAAGTTGATGACCGCCTATGTCACGTTCCGCGCCATCGAAGCGGGGGAACTCACGCTCGATTCGCCCATCCGCGTGTCGAAAAAAGCTGCTTCGCAGATACCCGCGAAAATGGGGTATCAGCCGGGTTCGGTCATCAAGCTCGACAATGCGCTGAAGATGATGCTTGTCCGCTCGACCAATGATATCGCCATGGCAATTGGCGAAAACGTTGGTGGCACGCAGGAACTCTTTGCGCAGCGCATGAACAATGAGGCCGTGCGGCTCGGCATGACCGACACGCATTATGTGAACCCGAACGGGCTTTTCGCGCCCGACCAGTTCACGACGGCGCGGGATCAGGCCCTGCTTGTCTCGGCGTTGCGCCGTGATTTCCCGCAATACAGCCATTATTACAGGATCGAGGGCCTGCGCGCGGGCAAGCGCGCGCTGACCAACTACAACCTGCTCATCGGGCGTTACAACGGCGCGGACGGAATGAAGACAGGCTTCGTCTGCGAATCCGGGTTCAACCTGATTGGGTCTGCGACGCGCGACGGGCGCACACTGGTCGCCATCGTGCTCGGCTCGAAGGATGCGCAAAGCCGCGCGATGGATGCGGCGGCCATGCTGGATGCTGGCTTCGCCAATCCGAACGCCGGATCGCAGACGGTCTCGACATTGCCTTTCTATGGAGACGCGACGCGTGAACCCGCTAACCAGCGCCCGATCATCTGCCCGACGCAGGTCAAGGGCAAGAAGCAGGACCAGCCGAGCGAGGAGGCGCAGGAAAAGCCGGAATCGCCCTTCAAGAAGAAGCTCGACCATGCGCCCCGGCTTGTGGAAGTCGGGCTTGGCGGTGCAACCGGCCCCGTACCGCTCGCCCGGCGCGGCCAGAGCGACGAGGATGTTGCGGACGTGCCGATCCCATCTTGGCGGCCTGACCTGCCCGCGCCCACCGGCTTCTCCGCGCCTGTGCAGGGCGACGCCGGATCGGCGGGAGAGCTTCGCAAATGAGCAGCGATCCCATTTCGGTATCGGTGCTGACCGGGTTTCTGGGCGCGGGGAAAACAACCGTGCTGAACCGGCTGCTCAAGGAACCTGCGATGGCCGATACGGCGGTCATCATCAATGAGTTCGGGGACGTCACGATCGACCACCTTTTGGTCGAGCAGGCTTCGGACGGCGTCATTCAACTGGCCGATGGCTGCCTGTGCTGCACCGTGCGCGGCGAACTCGTCGATACGCTGGCCGATATTGTCGATCGCGTGCAGACGGGCCGGACGGGCAGGCTGCGGCGCGTCGTCATCGAGACCACCGGGCTTGCCGATCCGGTGCCTGTGCTGCAATCGCTGATGGCCCATCCGGCGCTGGTCGAGGCTTACCGGCTGGACGGCGTGGTCACGCTGGTCGATGCGGTCAACGGCGCCGCCACGCTCGATGCGCATCCCGAGGCAGTCAAGCAGGTGGCGGTTGCGGATCGCCTTCTCATCAGCAAGGAAGACCTCGCCGATGAAAGCGATCTATCCGAGCTGCGGGAACGCCTGCGAAAGCTCAATCCCGGCGCGGCGCTCTATTCCGCGCGCGCGGAACAGCTTGCGCCGATCGTGACATCCTGCGGGCTCTACGATCCCGCGACCAAGACCGCCGATGTGAACCGCTGGCTCGGCGAAACGCATGATCACCACGACCATCATCATCACGATCATCACCACCATCACGGTTCGGCGCATGACGAACGCATATCGTCGCTCTCGCTACGCCATGACGGGCCGTTGCCGTTCAGCGCGCTGGAGACCTTTCTCGATCTTCTGCGCAATGTGCATGGCGACAAGCTGCTTCGCCTGAAAGGCATTGCTGAGGTGCAGGAACGACCGGACAGGCCGCTGGTGCTGCATGCCGTCCAGAAGACATTTCATCCGCCCGCATGGCTGCCAGCCTGGTCCGACGAAACACGCGGCACGCGCCTCGTTGTCATCGGCTTCGACCTCAACGCCGACCATGTGCGGCGGCTGTTTGCCGCGGTCACCAACCAGCCGGGCGTCGATCAGCCGGATCGCGCGGCGATGGAAGACAATCCGCTGGCAATTGCGGGCAGGTAATCACGTCGCGGTAAGGGAGCCGCGCTCGATGAGGAAGCGATGGCCGTCCGGCAGCGCTTCGGTATCAACCAGCCTGTGTCCGGTATCGCGGCAGAAGGCCGGGATGTCGATGACCGCCAGCGGGTCGGTCGTCTCGACCCACAAAAGCGCTCCGGCCTGCATGTCGGCCAGCCGCCGCCGCGCTTTCAGCACGGGCAGGGGACAGTTCAATCCCTTGAGATCATAGACCGGCGTATCGTCCATCCGGCTTTGCGTCAGCCGCCGAACAGCTTGCCCAGCCGCTTGCGCACATTTCCGATCACGCCGGAGCCCTCCTCGGCGGGTGCTACTGCCATCGCCTCGCTTTGCGCCGGCTGGTCGGCGGTCGGTGTCGCGGGGGCGGGCGCTATGGCGGAGGTCGCCTCCGGCGCCTGCACGGCGTTGCCGGCGGTTGCTTCGGCCTGCGCCTCGGCCATCGCTCTTGCGGCTTCTTCCTGCTGTTTGGCGGCTGCGATCTGCGCGGCCTTTTCTTCTTCGGCGCGCCGGGCGGCGGCAAGCTGGGCGTCCGCCTCGCGCTTCTTTTCGGCCTGCTCGGCCTCCTGTGCGGCCAACTTGCGCCCGGCCTCGTTGTTGGCGCGGCCCATCTGGGAGGTCACGACGAGGTTGCCGTTGGCGTCCAGCGAGGGCGGGTCCATCGTGATGCGCTCGCCGCGGGCGCGACGCTTGGTCCAGTCCTTGACCAGATTGGCTTCCTCGATGCCGTTGATGGAATCCTTCGGCGGCGCGCCCTTGCCGATCGCTGCGGCGAAGGCGGCTTCATATTTCTGCTGGTACGACTGGTAGGCAACGCCCATGGCGTCGGACATGGCCGGGGTCGGGCATGCGCCGGTCGGCGAAATCTTCGTTCCGAGCGGTGCGTTCATGTTGAAGACATAGCGCTTTTCGCAGACATCCACCTTGGGCGGCACCTTGGTGATCTCGAATGCGTCGTAGCCTTCCTTGAGATTCTTCCAGAACTCGAAATTCGAGTCCTTGCGGTACCGGGCCATGTTGGCGGCGGTCATGCGGAACGGATAGGCTTGTATCTGGAATTCCTGCTGCCCGCCTTTGAAAGACTCGCGCGCAATGGCGTAGATTTCCTCGATCTGCCCGTCCGTCATCGAATAGCAGCCGGAGGACGAGCACGCCCCGTGCACCATCAGGTTCGAGCCCGTGCGGCCATGGGCCGTATCGAAGGCGTTCGGATATCCGATATTGAACGACAGATGATATTGCGAATTGGGATTCATCTGGCCGGGACGGACCGTGTAGAAGCCCTCCGGCGCCTGGCGGTCGCCCTCGGTGAATTTCGGGCCAAGCTGGCCGGAATATTTGCAGATGTCATAGGTCGCGAGCAGACCGTATCGGCCATTGCCCTTCTGCTTCCAGATCTCGACCTTGGCTTCTTCCTTGAAGACGCGCGCAACGACAGGGGAGCCGATCGGCATGCCCTGCTTCTTCATCTCAGCAAGGGTTTTGGAAGAGATGTGCGGCTGGCCGCGAGAGGCCATACCCGATATGGACTTTTCATTGCAGCCGGCGGCGAGCAACAGGGTCGCCACCAATGCACCGGCCTTGATCAGTTTCGCTGCCATCGTATCGTTCGATCTTTTGTCCCCGCGCTGCCTGTCCGGCACCGCGCATTTCCCGTGACGCTAAACCCGTTAACCTTGAGAACTGGTTACCGTTACCCCGAAAGCCACCATGCCTTCACTTGCCCACGGACACGGCGATTTTGTGGCACCTTTGAGGCCTAGAGGTGCCTGCCCATGGCCAGGAACTTCTCGCGGCGCTGCTCGCGGAAGTCGGCATTCGACGAACTCAACTCCTTGAACGCCTTGTCGATCTGCTTTCCTGTATCCTTGATGATCTTTTCGCGGCCCCTGTGCGCGCCGCCCAGCGGCTCGGGAATGATGCCATCGATGATCTTGAGGTCAAGCAGGTCGCGCGCGGTGATCCGCATGTTCGTGGCCGCGTCCTTCGAGCGCGTCGTGTCGCGCCACAGGATCGAGGCCGCGCCCTCCGGGGAGATCACCGAATAGATGGCGTGCTCCAGCATGTAGACGCGATTCGCGGTCGCGATGGCGATTGCGCCGCCCGAGCCGCCTTCGCCGAGCACCACCGACACGGACGGCACTTTCAGCCCAAGGCAGGCGGAGGTGGAGCGCGCAATGGCCTCGGCCTGCCCGCGCTCCTCCGCCCCGACGCCGGGATAGGCGCCAGCCGTATCGACCAGCGTGACCAGCGGAATGCCGAAGCGGTCGGCCATTTCCATGATGCGAACGGCCTTGCGATAGCCTTCCGGCCGCACCGATCCGAAATTATGCTTGAGGCGGGTTTTGGTGTCGGAGCCTTTTTCCTGCCCGAGGACCGCGATGGGCTGCCCGTGGAAGCGCCCGAAGCCGCCGACGATGGCCGCATCCTCGCCGAACACCCGGTCGCCCGCCAGCGGCGTGAAATCGGTAAACAGGCTTGCGACGTAGTCCACGCAGTGCGGACGGTCGGGATGGCGCGCCACCTGAACCTTCTGCCAGGGCGTCAGCGAACGGTAGACATCCTGCAACGCTTCCTGCGAGCGCTTTTCAAGACGCGCGATTTCGTCGCCGACATCGACGGCCTCGCCGCTTTCGGCGAGTTTTTTCAGCTCGATGATCTTGCCTTCGAGGTCGGCGACCGGCTTTTCGAAGTCGAGATAATTATACATGCCTGCGCGAACCCATGAATTCTCGGCGATCTACTGCGGTGTGCCGCGAAAGAGCCGGGGCAACGAAATTCAGCCTGACATAGCGTCAGCCCGCCTCATCGGCAAGCGGATGATGATCCTGAACGAGCCTGACCAGCCTCTCTTCAAGAACATGCGTGTAGATCTGCGTGGTCGAAATGTCGGAATGGCCGAGCAGTTGCTGGACGGCGCGCAGGTCCGCGCCGTTCTGGAGCAGATGGCTTGCGAAGGCGTGCCGCAGCACATGCGGCGATACCTTCGCCGAGGCGATGCCCACCCGTGCCGCGAGCGATTTGAGGTCGCGCGCGAAAACCTGCCTCGGCAGGTAACCGCTTTCGGAGCCTGCGGGAAACAGCCACGGGTTTTCGGCGAACGCGGCAATGTTTTTCCGAACCTCCAGCCAGGCGCGCATCGCCACGCGCGCCTTCGACGAAATCGGCACCATGCGTTCCTTGTTGCCCTTGCCGCGCACGATGAAAAAGCGGTCGTCGCGGGTTGCGACCCCGATCGGCAGCGCCACCAGTTCGGAGACCCGCAGGCCGGTCGCGTAAAGAACCTCCACCAGCGCATGCATGCGGATCGCGGCCAGTCTCGCACCGTCCGAAAGGTCGGTGTCGGCCGCTTCCTGCGCCGCGCGGTCGAGCAGGCGCGTCGTCTCCGCCTCGCTCATGGTTTTCGGCAGGGCGCGGTCGCGGCGGGGGCTGTCAAGCGTTCCGGTCGGGTCGTCCGCGCGCAACCCTTCCGCATAGAGGAACTTGAAGAACTGGCGCAGCGAAGACAATTTGCGCGCCTGCGACGATGTCGCGAAATCTCGGTCCGCGATCTCGTTCAGATAGTCACGGAGCTGCTCGGTGGATGCTTCGGCCAGCCGTCCTCCCACATGCTCCGCGGCGTCTTCCAGGTCGCGTCGGTAGGATTGCAACGTGTTTTCCGCAGCCCCGCGCTCGGCGCTCATCATCTCAAGGAATGCGTCGATGCGCGCGCTGCTCATGGCGCGGTCGCCGGTTGGCCCGCGGGCGGCAGGTCGAGGGGCACGCGGTCGCTGATTTCCACCTGGTTCGGCGTCACGAATTCGGCAAGCGCGAACATCGCCGCATAGGCAAGCCCGACAAGTATGGCGATGACGGTGAGAAACCGGAATAGGGACGGCATGGTGGACGAATCGGCCTGTTTCGCTGAGCGCAGCCCTTATCGGTTGATGCCAAGGCCATTTCAAGACGCGCCCGCAGCTTGACGAGCCATTCGTTTCGTGCCGAAAGCATCTGCATGACGACAGACGGCAATGAAACGGCGGAACAGATCAATGCGCGGCTGAACGGGCGCTCGATCGTGTTCGTGGGGCTGATGGGTGCGGGCAAGACCGCCATCGGGCGCAAGGTCGCGCTAGGCATCGGGTTGCCATTCGCCGACAGCGACCATGAGATCGAGCAGGCTTCCCGCATGACCGTGCCCGAGCTTTTCGAGCGCTATGGCGAACCCGAATTTCGCGCGCTGGAACAGCGCGTGATCCAGCGCCTGCTCGAAGACGGGCCGCGCGTGCTTTCGACCGGGGGCGGCGCTTTCATGAACGCGCAGACGCGGGACGTGATCCGCGCAAGGGCGATTTCGGTCTGGCTCAAGGCGGATATCGACCTGCTGATGGATCGTGTTTCCAAAAAGCAGAACAGGCCGCTGCTGAAGGATCCGAACCCGCGCGGTGTCATGGAACGGCTGATGGCCGAGCGCTATCCGGTCTATCAGACGGCGGACATCACGGTCGTCACGCGCGATGCGGGCAAGGACGTGATCGCAGCCGAAGTGGTGGCCGCCATTGCCGCCCATCTTGTCGGCGAATGCGGGAGTGCGCGTGCAAATGTCTGAACCGGTGACGATTGAAGTCGGGCTTGGCGCGCGTGCCTATTCCATCCGCATCGGCGCGGGGCTGGTCGGGCGCGCCGGCGCGGAAATCGCCGCGCTCAGGCCCAATGCGCGCGCCGCTGTCGTGACCGACGAGAATGTCGCCTCATACCATTTGCAGGCGCTTACCGAAAGCCTCGCATCCGCCTCCATCGCCGCCACGCCCATCGTGCTTCCGGCGGGAGAAAAGACGAAGAGCTATTCCATGCTCGAACGCGTGGTCGAGGGTTTGATCGCCGCGAAGCTTGAGCGCAACGATCTTGTCGTCGCCTTCGGCGGCGGCGTCATCGGCGACCTTGCCGGTTTCGCGGCAGGCATTGCGCGGCGCGGCATGCCCTTCGTGCAGATGCCCACCTCGCTGCTGGCACAGGTCGATTCGTCGGTCGGCGGCAAGACGGGCATCAACAGCCCGCAGGGCAAGAACCTTGTCGGCCTGTTCAACCAGCCGAAACTCGTGCTGGCCGACACCGATGTGCTGAACACGCTGTCCGCGCGCGAATTCCGGGCAGGCTATGCCGAGGTCGCCAAATACGGGCTGATCGACCGGCCCGATTTCTTTGCCTGGCTGGAGAACAACTGGCGCGACGTGTTCGCGGGCGGGGCTGCCCGCACCGAGGCGATCGCCCAGTCCTGCCGGGCCAAGGCCGATGTCGTGGCGCGCGACGAGTTCGAGACCGGCGATCGCGCCCTGCTCAATCTCGGCCACACCTTCGGTCATGCGCTCGAGGCCGCGACGGCCTATGATTCCGCGCGGCTGGTGCATGGCGAGGGCGTCGCCATCGGCATGGCGCTGGCGCATCGCTTCTCGGCGCGGATGAACCTTGCAAGTCCCGACGATGCGGCCCGCGTCGAGGCGCATTTGCGGACTGTCGGCCTGCCCTGGCGCATGTCCGATATTCCGGGAGAATTGCCGGGTGCGGAAAAATTGCTCGACTACATCACGCAGGACAAGAAGGTGTCGCGCGGCGCGCTGACGTTCATTCTCACGCGGGGCATCGGGCAGTCTTTCATCGCCAAGGACGTGCCCCAATCCGAGGTCCTGTCCTTCCTGAAGGAGAACCTTTCGCAATGACGCCGCTCGGCGCAGCCGGTCTTACGCTTCTGGTCGTCTTGGCGCTTGCCGCGATCCTGGGGCGACCGCTGCTCTCCGCGCTCGGGTTCCGCCTGATCCGCCGCCGCAAGCGCAAACCTTCGGAGGCCGGTCCGCTCCAGCATTCCGCGCCGGCGGAGGAATCGCAGGAGGACGACGCCAGGGGCCCCGCGCCACGCGACGGGCTGGCCCAGCTTTCCGAACTCGAAGTGTCCGACGTGATGGTGCACCGTCTCAACATGCGCTCGATCAACGCCGCCGATCCACCCGAGCAGATCGTGCGCGCACTGCTCAACAGTCCGCACACGCGGATGCCGCTGTGGGAAGGTTCGCTCGACAATATTGTCGGGGTCCTGCACGCCAAGGACGTGCTGCGCGCGCTGAACGATGCGGGCAACGATTTTTCCAAGCTGGACATCATGGCAGTCGCGATGAAGCCGTGGTTCGTGCCGGACACCACCTCGCTTGAGGAGCAGCTTGCCGCATTCCTGCGGCGCAAGTCTCATTTCGCCATCGTCGTCGACGAATATGGCGAGGTCGAAGGGCTGGTCACGCTTGAGGACATCATGGAGGAAATCGTCGGCGACATTGCCGACGAGCACGATCTCGACGTGCAGGGCGTCAAGCAGGAGGCGGACGGTTCCATCGTGGTCGACGGCGCGGTGCCCATCCGCGATCTCAACCGTGCGCTCGGCTGGACGCTTCCGGACGACGAGGCCACGACCATTGCCGGGCTGGTCATCCATGAGGCGCAATCCATTCCCGACGAAAAGCAGGCGTTCACTTTTCACGGCAAGCGGTTCGTCGTCATGCGCAGGCAGAAGAACCGCATCACGCGCATCCGCATCCGCGACATCGGCAGCGTGGCGGCGAGCGCCTGACCGGTCATTCAGGGAACGTCAAGGATTGCGCGGCATAACTCTGCCCATGGCAAAGATACTTATTGTTGAAGACGATGACTCCGTGCGCGCAATGACCTCGCGCGCGTTGAAGAACATCGGGCACACCATCGAAGAGGCGACGGACGGCGCTGAGGGGCTGGACCGCATTCACGCCTGCTCGGCGGACTACGATCTCGTCGTTTCCGATATCCGCATGCCGGAAATGGATGGCATTGCAATGGCCAAGGAAGCCGCGCGCGCCTATCCGGGCCTCAAGATCATGCTGGTCACGGGCTATGCCGACCAACGGGAGCGCGCCGATGAATTGAGCGGCATCATTCAGGACGTGCTGCTCAAGCCGTTTGCGCTTGCGGATTTCCGTTCGCGGGTTTCCAGGTTGCTGGCGGCCTGATCCGCCCCAGGTCATGAACTCATAAATCCGATTGAAATGGTGTGAGGCCATCGGTTCGGATACGCGAAGGCAAGACGCAGGAAATGTGGTGCATTTTCAAGTCTTTCCGACAAAGTAGCCGGGCCGATGGGCCACATCCGAAGGACACCGAAACGGCGGCAAGCTGCCGCGTCGAACCGCTCGAACGATGGAACCCCATCGCCCTTCGCGCTTCTCCTCGCAGCTTCTTGCCGTTTCAGGTGCCATTTCAACCGCATTTATGAGTCCATGACCTAGCGCATTTCCAGCAAGCGTTCGAGGTAGCTGCGCTCCAGTTCCGGGCTGAGCGCATTGCCGAGCCTCTTGCGGATGGCTTCGAGGATCTGGCGGGCGCGCTGCGCGTCGATTTCGTCGGGCACGCGCGTCGTGTCGCCATCGTCCGGCCCGCGCGTGGCGCGCGGCCTGCCAAGCGGGTCGCGGTCCGAGCTTTGCTGGCGGGTGCCTTGCTGGCCTTCGCCCTGATCGCCCTGCATCGCCTGCTGCATCTGTTGCATCATGTCCTGCGCGCCGCGCCGCAGCGCTTCGAGCGCCTGTCCCTGATGGCCGGTCGCGCGTTCCCCTTCGCTCTGGCCAAGCGCGCCCTGCGCCTCGCCCATCTGCTTGCCCGCCTCGCCAAAGCCCTCGCCGGGCTTGATGCCCATGCCCTTCAGGTCTTCCATGAGTTGATCGAGTTCGCGCTGCAAGCCGCCCTGGCCCTCCTGCAACTGCTTCATGGCATCGGCAAATTCCTCCGGCGTCATCGGGCGCTGGCCGTTTTCGCCCTGCTCCCCGGGCTCGCCCTGTTCTGATTGCTGCTGCTGGTCGAGCCGGTGCGTCTCGTTCATCATTTCCTGCTGGCGGCGCATGATTTCGCCGAGCTTGTTCATCTGCTGGCGCATTTCGCTCTGCTGGCCGTTTTCGCCCTGCTGCGGGCGGGCCGCCTGCAGATTGTTCATCAGGTTTTCGAGTTGCGCGAGCAGTTCCTCGGCGGCGTCGCGATTGCCGGATTTCGCCTGCTTCTCGATCTCGTCCAGCATCTTCTGGAGGTCTTTTTCGCTCAATGTGCGGTCGTTCGGCTGCTGCGCCTGCTGGTTCGGCGCGCGCTGCGCGCGTTCGGCGAACTCGCGCAGATACTGGTTCATCGCCTCGCGCAGCTCTTTCATGAGCTTGTCGATTTCCTGATCGCTCGCGCCGCGCTGAAGCGCCTGCTTCAATGCCTCGCGGGCCTGCTTGAGACGCTTTTCCGCGTCGCTCAACTCGCCATCCTCGATGCCGAGCGCCAGTTCCCAGAAATAATCGGACGCAGCGCGAAGCTGGTTGTCGTCGCCCGCCTTGTCGAGCATCGCGCGCCCGAACGACAGGCCGAGGAATTGCGCCAGCACGTCGAAAGTGTCCTCCGGTCGCAAGGTGATCGCGTCGATAAGATCGAGCGCGTCCTTCTTCCGGTTCGTGTCGAGGGAGAAAATCCTGCGCTGCTCGATCACCGACCTGGCGAGCAGATTTGTAAAGGGTCGCTCCGGCAGGATGAATTCCTTCGTCTCGCTCAATGCCGTCTGGCCTGCCGCATCGGTCGCCTGCAAGGTGAGGCGCACCTTCGATCCGGCCCAGACGTGCTCGGTCAGGTCCTTAGTCACCTTCGCGGTCGGCGGCGTCGCGCCCCGGCGCGGGATGGTCAGCTTCAGTTCGGGCGGGCCATAGAGCGGTTTCGCTTGCGGTCCTGCAGGTTCCGCCAGCTCGAACTTCGCCTCGGCGGCGGTCGCGCCGTAATCGTCCTTGATCTCGTAGCGCAGTTCTAGCGTGCCGTTGAGGGCCTGCGTCGGCTCTTCGGTGAAATGAATGATTGGCGGCGTATCCGGAATGACCGTGAAGGTCCATTGCGCGAGTTCCGCCGTTCCGTTGTGCAGAAGAGCGGAGCCGTTCTCGCGAACCTTCATCGAAAACTGCCGGTTGGCCGATCTCTCGGCGACGGGATCGATCGGTGCATCCGCTGCCTTCGCCTGCGGATCGATGATCCGTTCACCCGCAGGCGTCAGGTAGCCCAGCGTTTCCTCGCCGCTGCCACCCGTCACGCGCAACGCCAGTTCGCTGCCCGCAGGTACGGTGAATTCCCTGCTGTCGCGATGCGCCTCCGAGGTCAGGAAGATCGGTGCCTTGCCGGTATAGCCGGGCGGCGTGACCCAGGCATCGATGCGCGGCGGAACGGTTGCGACGCCCGCGCCGGGGCGGAACGCGTCGGTGATGCTGCCGCCGGAGGAGCCCAATGAAAAGGCGAATGCCGTCACGACCAACAGCGCCGCCACCGAACGAATCGCCCATGGATCGCGTTCGGGAACGCCGGTTCGCGGCGTATCGCCTCCGAGACCCCGCAGCTTTTCCGCCATGCGCTTCTGGTGCTCGCGCCACAGCGCTTCCGCGAATCCGTCCGGCGCGCCGCCGGGTCGTTCGGACTGAACCTGCACGGGCGTGTGCGCCAGCCTGTTTGCCGTTTCGACACGGCGGTCGACCTCAGCCGCATCCGGCAGCCTGAAATGCCGCAGCAGCGCCAGCGCGCCGAGCGCGCAAAGCACGAATATTCCAGCCAACGCCAGCCGCGCCGGTTCGGACAACCCGCGAAACAGCCCGAACCAGGATGCGCTGAGATAAAGCGCCACGACCAGCAGGAAGGGCAGCACCAGCGGCCACAGCCGCTCCACGATAATCGTCGCGCGAACGATCATGCGTGAGCCGCGCAGTGATTTCACGGTCTCGCCACTCGGTGCGGTATCGGTCGGCTCTTGCGTCATCGAGCATCCAGTGCGGCCCGGCATCGGCCCGCTGTCCGGACGAACATAGCATCAATATGGGCGCTGGCGAGGCAGAATAGCGAAATCGTGAACGGGGCCGCGACGCTTCAATCCGGAATAGAAATTCGCTATGCGAGCCAATCCGGGATTGAATCCAGCCCGATCAACTGCTCGTAGGTCGGTCGTGCGCGCACGACATGGAAGCGGTCGCCGTCGACCAGCACTTCGGGCACGAGCAGGCGGGTGTTGTAGGTGCTGGCCTGGACCGCGCCATAGGCGCCCGCCGTTCCGATCGCGATCAGGTCGCCGGATTTCAGGAAGGGCAGGTCCCGGTCCTGCGCGAGGAAATCGCCGGTCTCGCAGACCGGCCCGACAATATCGGCCCGGATGCGCGGGCCGCTCGCCGCCGTCTGAACAACGGGGCGGATCTCGTGATAGGCTTCGTAGAGCGTGGGCCGGATGAGATCGTTCATCGCCGCATCGACGATCACGAAGTTCTTGGCGTCGCCTTCCTTCACATAAATCACTTCGGCGACGAGGATGCCCGCATTGCCTGCGATGAGCCGTCCCGGCTCGAAGATCACCTTAACGCCCAGCTCCGTCGTGTGCTTCATCACGATGCGCGCATATTCGTCGGGCAGGGGCGGGGGGCTGTTGTCGAACTGATAGGGCACGCCGAGGCCACCGCCGAGGTCGACATGCTCGATCTGGTGGCCATCCGCGCGCAGCGTGCCGACCAGTTCGGCCAGGAGCGCAAAGGCGTCGTCGAAAGGTTGCAGGTCGGTGATCTGGCTGCCGATATGCATGTCGATGCCGACGACCCTGATTCCCGGCAGCTTCCCGGCATGGGCATAGACCTGTCTTGCCTTCTGCCATGGAATACCGAACTTGTTCTCCGCCATGCCGGTTGCGATCTTGCGATGCGTTTTGGCATCCACGTCCGGGTTGATGCGCACCGAAACGGGCGCGGTGCGCCCGGCGGCCACCGCCCGCCTGGAAAGCAGGTCGAGTTCCGGCTCGGATTCGACGTTGAAGCAGTGGATGCCGGCCTCCAGCGCGAAATCCATCTCGCGGGCGGTCTTGCCGACGCCGGAAAACATGATCTTCGAAGCCGGAATCCCGGCGGAAAGCGCGCGGCGCAATTCGCCTTCGGACACCACGTCCGCGCCCGCGCCAAGCCGCGCCAGCGTGCGCAGCACCGCCTGGTTGGAATTGGCCTTCATGGCGTAGCACACCAGCGAATCCAGCCCCGCGAAGGCTTCGCTGAACACGCGGTAGTGGCGCGAAAGCGTCGCGGTGGAATAGCAGTAGAAAGGCGTGCCCACCTCAGCCGCGATCTGCGGCACAGGCACATCCTCGGCATGGAGGACGCCGTCACGATACTCGAAATGGTTCACTGGAATTGGTCCGGCTATAGAAGGGGGTCAAGAATGAACGGCCTGTCCTCGACCGGTTTCGGCTGTTCCGGCGGCAGGGGCTGCTTGTTGCGCTGGGCGTCTTTTCGGGCGTCGACGGACGCCTGATAGGGCGTGTCGAGCGCGGTCTTGCGCCCGCAGCCGGACAATGCCGCCACGGCGCCGATCAACGCAAGCGCTACCAACAATCTGCTGCCGCTCATATGCTTTTCCCAGTCCGATGCGCAGATGCTTCTAGCCGAATTATCTCCATCTTGCACGAGCTTATCCTTTTGCAAGTCGCTTGCGCCAGTAGCGGATTTGCTTGCGCACTTCAGATGGTGCGGTGCCGCCGAACGAAGTGCGGCTCCTGACGGAGTTCTGCACGGTGAGCACCGAGAACACATCCGGTGTGATGCCGTCGTGGATCGAGCGGAAATCGGCAATCGACAGCTTGTCGAGCGGCTTCTTCCTTGCCTCCGCCAGCGCCACGGCGCGGCCGGTCACATGGTGCGCCTCGCGGAAGGGAAGGCCGAGTTCGCGCACCAGCCAGTCGGCAAGGTCGGTCGCCGTCGCATAGCCGGAACCGGCGGCCTTCTTCATCTCGGCGACATTGACGGTCATGTCCTTCACCATGCCGGTCGCGGCGGCCAGCATCAGGTCCAGCGTTTCGGCGGCGTCGAACACCGCTTCCTTGTCCTCCTGCATGTCCTTGGAATAAGCGAGCGGCAGGCCCTTCATCACAGTCAGCAGGCCGATCAGATCGCCATTGATGCGGCCCGTCTTGGCGCGCACCAGTTCGGCGGCGTCGGGGTTCTTCTTCTGCGGCATGATCGACGATCCGGTTGAGTAGCCGTCCGACAGGCGCACGAAGCCGAATTGCGGCGTCGACCAGATGACGATTTCTTCCGCCAGCCGCGACAGGTGCGTCGCGCAGATCGCCGCCACCGACAGGAACTCCAGCGCGAAATCGCGGTCGCTCACGCTGTCCAGCGAGTTGCGCGTCGGCTCGCGGAAGCCGAGCGCTGCAGCCGTCATATGCCGGTCGATCGGAAAGCCGGTGCCGGCAAGGGCGGCGGCGCCCAGCGGGCTTTCGTTCATGTGTTCCGCCGCATCGGTCGCCCGCGACATGTCGCGCGAAAACATTTCCACATAGGCCATGCAGTGATGGCCGAAGGTCACGGGCTGCGCGGTCTGCAGATGGGTGAAGCCCGGCATCACCGTGGCGGCATGCTCTTCCGCGCGGTCGAGAAAGGCCGAGATCAAATCCTTGAGAGCCGCTGCCACGCGCAGCGTCTCGTCCTTGACCCACAGCCTGAAATCGACCGCCACCTGGTCGTTGCGCGAGCGCGCCGTGTGCAGCCTGCCCGCCGCCGCTCCTATCTTTTCCGCCAGCTTCGCCTCGACATTCATGTGAATGTCCTCGAGCTTCGTCGAAAACTCGAATGTGCCGGCTTCGATCTCGGCAAGGATTTCGCCCAGCCCCTGTTCGATCTTCTTCTGGTCGGCTGCCGAAATGATGCCTTTTTCGGCAAGCATTCGGGAATGGGCGACGGAGCCTTGAATGTCCTGCCGGTAAAGCTTGCGGTCGAAGCCGATGGAGGCGTTGATGGCTTCCATGATCGCGGCCGGACCTGAGGCGAAACGTCCGCCCCACATCTGGTTGCTGGTCTTCTTGTCGCTCATTGCTATAACCCGCTACGGAGAATTGACCGCATGTCCGATGACAAGCAGACCAGATTGTTTCCTTCACTGCGGCTGATCGCGCTCGCCGCGGTCGCCGGTCTGGCTGCCGGCGCGGTTGCCGTATATGTCACCGGCGGGCCGGAACGCAACATGCCAGCCGACGCGCCGCAAGCTGCCAGCACTGCGCCCGCGCCGCAAGACACCGCCTGCGCGGCTGCCGCCGACGAGGCGAAGACCGTGGCCGCCGCCGCAACGGGCGATGTCGCCGCCATGCTTCCCGCCGATCCGCCGCGCTCGCTCGCCTCGCTTTCGTTCAACGGGCCCGAGGGCAAGCCGATGACGCTCGGCGACTTTTCCGGCAGGACCGTTCTCATGAACCTGTGGGCCACGTGGTGTGCGCCGTGCCGCGCCGAAATGCCGGCGCTCGATGCGCTCCAGCGTGACAAGGGTAGCGAGAGGTTCGAGGTCGTCGCGGTCAATGTCGACACGGGCGACGATACAAAGCCGCGCAAATTTCTGGAAGAAACCGGCGTGCAGTCGCTGGCTTATTATCGAGAGAACACGCTGGCCCTTTTCGAGGACCTGAAGAAGCAGGGCCTCGCGCTCGGCCTTCCGGTCACACTGCTCATCGATCCGCGTGGATGTCTTGTCGCCAGCATGAACGGACCCGCCGAATGGTCCGGGCCGGACGCGCACAGGTTGATCGAAAAGGCGTTAGGCGGCTAACCTTCCCTTACGTCACTTTTCCTTGGAAAACTTGGATTTTGTTAGCTGTTTCACAAAACGGAAACAAATTTATTGTGCGACCGTCACAATCCGGGAATACTCGCCTTGGTTGTCGGGGCGGCCCAGCTTGATGATCGGCCTCCCTTCATCCCAACGAGATTAGGGAGTGATCGATGAAAGTTACAGGCTTTGCGGCCGGGTTTGCCGCTGCATTCACCATTTTCTCCACCACCTCCGCCTATGCCGTCACCGAAATAAGCTGGTGGCATGCGATGACCGGCGCAAACAACGAAGTCGTCGAGCAGCTTTCCAAGGAGTTCAACGAAAGCCAGGGCGACTACAAGGTCACCCCCGTGTTCAAGGGCACCTATCCCGAGACGCTCAATGCCGGCATCGCGGCCTTCCGCGCCAAGCAGGCTCCCAACATCATCCAGGTGTTCGACGCGGGCACCGGCACGATGATGGCGGCGGAAGGCGCGATCAAGCCGGTGGCGGACATCCTCTCCATGGGCGGCAAGCCGTTCGACAAGAGCCAGTACCTGCCGGGCATCGTCGCCTATTATTCGAAGCCGGACGGTACGATGCTGTCGTTTCCCTATAATTCGTCCTCGCCGATCCTCTACTACAACAAGGACATCTTCCAGAAGGCCGGGTTGGACGTCGACAACCCGCCGAAGACATGGGACGAGGTGTGGGATGCGGCGAAGAAGATCAAGTCCTCGGGTGCTGCTCCTTGCGGCTTCACCTCGACATGGCTCACCTGGATTCACACGGAAAATTATGCCGCGTGGAACAACTACCAGTGGGGCACGCAGGAAAACGGCATCGCCGGGCCGAACGTGGAACTGAAAATCAATTCCGAGCCATTCGTGAAGCACTTCCAGGCGCTGGCTGACCTCGCCAAGGACGGCACGTTCAAATATGGCGGCCGCACTTCCGAGGCGAAGCAGATCTTCCTTGCGGGCGAATGCGGCATCTTCACCGAATCGTCGGGCGGCCTTGGCGACATCGTGAAGTCGGGCATGAACTACGGAACCGGCATGCTGCCCTATGACACCGAGCCGCAGAACACGATCCCCGGCGGCGCGTCGCTCTGGGTGTTCGGCGGCAAGTCCGACGAAGAATACAAGGCGGTCGCCGCGTTCTTCAACTTCCTGTCGCAGACCGACATTCAGGCGCGCCTGCATCAGGTGTCGGGCTATCTGCCGGTGACGCTTGCCGCCTATGAAAAGACCAAGGCGGACGGCTTCTATGAAAAGAACCCCGCGCGCGAAATTCCGATCAAGCAGATGATGGGCAAGGCTCCAACGGAAAACTCCAAGGGCGTTCGCCTGCCGAACCTGCCGCAGGTGCGCGACATCATGAACGAGGAGTTCGAAAAGATGCTGGCTGGCCAGGAGACGACCCAGCAGGCGCTCGACAATGCTGTTGCGCGCGGCAACGCGGCAATCAAGGAAGCGACGCAGTAAAGCTGGCGTTGATCCCGCGCCTCACCCTCTCCCGTCTTGAAGGGAGAGGGTACCGGCAGGCTGGCGAGCGTCATTTCCATCCCGGTTAACGAGGTTTTCATTGACCCCACGCGTGGTCTTTCCGAACAAGGTGCTTCCCTACCTGCTGGTTGCTCCGCAACTGGCGATCACGCTGGTGTTTTTCTACTGGCCGGCCAGCCAGGCGCTTTACCAGTCGATGCTCAGGGAAGATCCCTTCGGCCTGAAATCGCAATTCGTCTGGTTCGACAATTTCAAGCGCGTTCTTTCAGACCCCAACTACATCAATTCCATTCACGTCACGGCGGTGTTTTCCATCTCGACCGCGCTGCTTTCCATGGTTGTCGCGCTTGTGCTTGCGGTGATGGCCGACAAGGTGGTGCGCAGCCGCAATCTCTATCGCACGCTGTTGATCTGGCCCTATGCGGTCGCGCCCGCCATTGCGGGCATGCTGTGGCTGTTCCTGTTCAATCCCTCCATCGGCTCGCTGGCCTATGGGCTGCGCTGGATGGGCATTGCATGGGACCCCCTGCTGAAAGGCGACCAGGCCATGGTGCTGGTGGTCATGGCGGCGGCGTGGAAGCAGATCAGCTACAATTTCCTGTTCTTCGTGGCTGGCCTGCAGGCCATTCCGAAAACCCTCATCGAGGCCGCGGCAATCGACGGCGCGCGCGAGTTCAAGCGATTCTGGACGATCGTGTTCCCGCTGCTGGCGCCGACTACCTTTTTCCTGCTGGTGGTGAACACGGTTTACGCCTTCTTCGACACGTTCGGCATCATCCACGCCGTCACCGGGGGCGGTCCCGGCAAGGCCACCGAGACGCTGGTCTACAAGGTCTACAATGACGGGTTCGTCAATCTGATCCTCGGCGATTCCGCCGCGCAATCGGTGATCCTGATGGCAATCGTCATCGCGCTCACGGCCATCCAGTTCCGCTATGTGGAGAGGAAGGTGCACTATGGCTGAGCCATCGAGTGGCGCCGACAAGCTGATGATCGGCCAGTCGCGGGCGGGCATCTATGTCGCGCATGCCGTGCTGATCGCCGGCATCGTCATCGTCGCCTTTCCGATTTACTACACATTTGTGGCGTCCACCCATTCGCTGCAAACGATCCTGCGTCCGCCGCTGCCGCTGCTGCCCGGCGACCGCTTCCTCGAAAATTATTCCGAGGCGCTGTTCGGTGGGGTGGGGCGCATCGGCGGTGTGCCGGTCTCGACCCTGTTGTTCAACACGACGGTGGTGGCGCTCGGCGTCGCGCTCGGCAAGATCGTCATCTCGATCCTGTCGGCCTACGCCATTGTGTTCTTCCGGTTTCCGCTGCGCATGACCTTCTTCTGGATCATCTTCATCACGCTGATGCTGCCCGTGGAGGTGCGCATCCTGCCGACCTACAAGGTGATGGTTGATCTCGGGCTGATCGACACATATGCCGGGCTCATCGTGCCGCTGATCGCGTCGGCCACGGCGACGCTTCTTTTCCGGCAGTTCTTCCTGACCATTCCGGGCGAGCTGGTCGAGGCCGCGCGGGTCGATGGGGCAGGGCCGTTCCGCTTCTTCAAGGACATCCTGCTGCCGCTCTCGCGCACGAATATAGCGGCGCTGTTCGTGATCCTGTTCATCTATGGCTGGACGCAATATCTGTGGCCGCTGCTTGTCACCAACGACAACCAGATGAACACAATCGTCATCGCGCTGAGGAAGATGGTGTCCTTCGCCGACGCCGACACCGAATGGCACCTCGTCATGGTGACGGCCATGCTGGCCATCGTCCCGCCGATCCTGGTGGTCGTGCTGATGCAGCGCTGGTTCGTGCGCGGCCTGGTCGAGACGGAAAAGTGAGTGTGTGAATGGCGACTGTCGATCTCAAGGACGTGCGCAAGGTCTATCCCGGCGGTGTCGAGGCAGTGAAAGGCGTTTCCATCGCCATACCCGACAAGGCGCTGTGCGTGCTGGTTGGGCCGTCCGGCTGCGGGAAGTCCACGCTGCTGCGCATGATCGCGGGGCTGGAAACGATCACCGAGGGCACATGCGCCTTCGACGGCAAGGTGGTGAACGCCATCGGCCCGACCGAGCGCGACATCGCGATGGTGTTCCAGAATTACGCGCTCTACCCGCACATGAAGGTCTACGACAACATGGCCTACGGCCTGCGCAATCGCGGCACGCCGAAGGACGAGATCGACAGGCGGGTGCGCGAGACGGCGAAGGTCCTCGAACTGTCGCATCTTCTCGACCGCCGCCCGCGCGAACTGTCCGGTGGCCAGAGGCAGCGCGTCGCGATGGGGCGCGCCATCGTGCGCCAGCCAAAGGTGTTCCTCTTCGACGAGCCGCTGTCCAATCTGGACGCGAAGCTGCGCGGCCAGATGCGCGTCGAGATCAAGAACCTCCAGCGCGCGCTGGGCGTCACCTCCGTCTACGTTACGCATGACCAGCTCGAAGCGATGACGCTGGCCGACATTCTCTTGGTAATGAATGCGGGGCAGGTCGAGCAGATGGGCAATCCGCTCGACATCTACGAACGGCCCGCATCCACCTTCGTCGCCGGTTTCATCGGCGCGCCGCCCATGAACCTTCTGCCACTCAAAGAGGGTAGGCTGGCGGACGGCGCTGCACTTTCGCTTACCCCTCCTGCCGGTGCGGTCACACTGGGCTTTCGCCCGGAGGATGCAGATGTCGATGCAAAGGCGGCCAAGGGTGGACTGGCGCTCGCTGCGGTCATCGAGGGTGTCGAACCGGTCGGCGCGGAGAGCTTCCTCTATTGCGCAGCCGCCGGCCAGCGCGTGGTTGTGCGCGTCGCCGGGCGCTCCTCGCAAGAGCTTGGCGGTAAGCTCACCGTATCCGTCCCGCAGTCAATGCTTCACTGGTTTGACGCTGCCGGCAAGCGCGTCTAGTGCGAATCTGCCGCTGCCGAACACAACAAGGGTCAACGCCATCGAGGCCCATGGAAGGTGAAAATTCGCCCATCCCTCCGGTACGGTAAGCTGGATGATCGCGGTCATTGCCAGCAGGCCGAGCGCCGCGAATCGCGTTCCCAGCCCGAGCACAAGCAGGATCGGCAGCGTGATTTCGGCAATGCCGGAGGCATAGGCCATGAGCATCGGGAACGGGTACGGATATTCGGCGCCCAGAATGTGAAGTTTGAACTCCTGGGAGAACAGATATTGTGCGCCGCCGGAAAGGGTCAGGAATCCGTCCCACTTCGTCAGCCCCGATTTGAAGAACGGCACGGCGAGCGCCACACGCAGCGCGAGCAGGGGAATCGAAGCCGGGATGGAGGCCAGCAGGGATTGCGCGCGGCAAAGCAGCGAGCCGCCGAGCGGCGTTGCTTCGGGATAGGTGCTCATCGGGTCCTCCCGGTCTGAATGGAAGTGAATGCGCCCAGCGAAGCCAGACCGACAAGCGCTGTCCCGAAATCGAAACGTTCGTTCCGGGACAGCGCCTCTTGCCCCGCGTCGCCAAGGCTGTGGCCCGCAAACAGGTGCTGCACGAATGCCGTGTCCTGCGCTGGCAAAATATGAACGTGAACGTCCGCGAACGGCCGCGCGACAAGGATCGTTTCGGGGCCATACGTCTGTAGTGGCGCGACGTCCGATGCCTGGTTGGCGGCCCAGATGGACCCTGCCGGGTGGGCGCTTGCAATCAGGAAAGTCGAGGGATGCGCGACGAGGCGACACCCGGCGAGGTCGTCCGCAATGGCTGCCAGATCTGCCGCTGTGACGACCGGCGCTTCCGCGGCATGATAGGCGCTGGTCCAAGCGGCCTCGATCCGTGCAAGGTCGGGCAGATAGGACAGTTGGCGGGCAGGCTCGAAACCTGAAATGAAATCCGGCATCTCAGCGCCATATTCGAAAATCAGCGGCGAGCTCGGCTTGTTCTTCTCGATGAACGCGTGCGCCATCATACGGAAAAAACCGTCGCCCACGACGCGCCGGGTCACGGGAAACCGGCCTTCAAGCGCCTTGATCAGCGCGACGGCCACGTTGTTGCGGTAGACGGCAAAGCGGCTCGCGTCAGCCTCCCCGCGCGCGGTCGTCAATCCGGGCGGCGCGGCTTCGCGCGCGAAAAGTGCTGCGGCAAATTGCGATTGCGTGATCGCGGCCATTTCAGGCGACCTTTCGCACCTGGGCGTCGGTCAGTATCGCGTCGGCCTTGACCGCCTCGGCAAAGAGCGTCTGCCAGTCGGGAATGTTGTTGTCCCACTCCACCAGCGTCGGCTTCGCACCGCCGCGCGCGACCGTGTGGCGATAGAGCGCCAGAACGTCGTCCAGCACGGCACTGCCATGCGCGTCGATCAACAGCCGGTCGCCCGCGCCATCGAATGCTTCGTCATACCCGGCGAGGTGAATTTCGCCGACCAGATGCAGCGGAAACCGGTCGATATAAGCATAGGGATCGAGACGGTGATTGACCGCCGACACCATGACGTTGTTAACGTCCAGAAGCAGCCCGCATCCGGCGCGTGCGGCGATCCCTTCGAGAAAGTCGATCTCGTCGATGGTGCTTTCCTCGAACAGCACATAGGTCGAGGGATTTTCCAGCAGCATGCGGCGACCGAGCGCCTGCTGTACCTCATCGACATGGTCTGCCACGCGACGAAGGGAGGCTTGCGTGTAGGGCAGGGGCAGCAGGTCGTTCATGAATTCGGACTCATGCGTGGACCATGCCAGGTGTTCGGAGAAACTGGCGGGCGCGTAACGCTCATTGAGATGTTTGAGCCGCGCGAGATGCGCCTTGTCCAGCGGTCCTTCCGAGCCGATGGAGAGCCCGACGCCGTGCAGCGACAATGGATAGCGCCCGGCAATCGCCTCGAGATAGCGATGCGGCGGCCCGCCCGCTCCCATGTAGTTTTCGGCATGAACCTCGAAAAAGCCGACATCCGGCTGTGTTTCGATGATCTCGCCATAGTGCTCCGGCTTCAGGCCGACGCCTGCGCGCAACGGTAGGGTGCGATTGTCCATTGTCCGGCCTCCATTCGTGAAAAAGGGGAGCCGGAAAGGCTCCCCGTAATCCTGCGATCACATCGGTTCGAGCATGCCCTTGTGCCCGTCGACTTCCATCGTCGTGCAGGTTCCTGCCGGAACGGCCTTCCAGGCCGCTGGATTGTAGTCCGTTGCGGAGGTTCCCGCGCATGTGGTTCCGGCGCCGGCGGCGCAGTCGTTCTGCCCCTTCAGCGCGATCCCGTAGCACTTCTCCATGCCGACCATCTTTTCGGCGGGAAGCGGGGCTGCCGAAGCAGCGAGAGCGGACGCAAGCGAGCCGGCCAGCGCCAGCGCAATCGTATTGCGGTTCATGGAAATCTCCTCTTTCAGTTGGCGAGGTCGGTTGCCTCACAAGCAAGGGTTCGCCAGTCTCGACGCGCTTGTTACAGCGGATGGAATTTTTTCTGCGGGCGGGTTGGCTAAGGGCCACGCTGTGCGTAACAAATGGCGGCGAAACGCGAATAGAAGGAAAGCGATTGGGCGTGGACGCCGATACCGAAGCCATGTTGGCCGGTTTGCTGCGGGCCGCGCTCGGCGGTAACGAGAAGGCTTATGCCGAGTTTCTGCGTCGCACGGCCGCGCTGGTGCGTGGTTTCGTGGGGCGCAAGACGCAAGGCGGGGCCGATGTTGAGGACGTGGTGCAGGAAACCTTGCTGGCCATTCATCTCAAGCGCCATACATGGCGGCAGGACGCCGCCGTGCTGCCGTGGCTCTATGCGATCGCGCGCTACAAGCTGATCGATGCGTGGCGCAGGCGCGGCCGGCGCGTGGATGTCGATATCGATGATTTCCGGGATATGATCGCTGCGCCGGAGCCTCAGGAATCGCTCAGCGAACGCGACCTTGGCCGCGTGCTCGATGCGCTGCCCGCCGGACAGAGATCCGTGGTTTCGTCCATTTCCGTCGATGGCAACAGCATCGGCGAAACGGCGGCAAAGCTCGGCATGAACGAAACGGCGGTGCGCGTCGCGCTGCATCGCGGGTTGAAGGCGCTTGCGGCCAGGTTCGGGCGGGGCGAAACATGAAGACCGACGAACTGATCCACGCATTGCAGACAGACAGCCCGGCGCAAGGCGCCTCGCTTGCAACTGTCCTGAAGCTCGCCTTCATCGCCGCCATCCTTGCGGCGGCGCTGGCGTTTTTCGCCATGCTCGGCCCGCGCCCCGACATCGCAATTGCCATGGGCACCATGCGCTTTCCCTTCAAGTTCGTCGTGACGGTCGTGCTGGCGCTCAGCGCGGCCTCGCTGTTTCTGCCGCTGGCGCGGCCGGGCGAACGAGGAAGCGCGGTTGTCCTGCTCGCGGCACCCGCCGTCGTCGGAATTGCGGCCCTTCTGGAATTGCTCGTGCTTTCTCCCGCTTCGCGCGAGGCTGCCTGGATCGGCACGAATGCGATGCTTTGCATGACATTCATTCCGCTGATCGGCCTTGGTCCGCTGGCGATTTTCCTTGCCGCGCTGCGCTACGGAGCGCCAACCCGCCCTGCGCTGGCGGGGGCGGTCGCCGGGGTTCTCGCAGGTGGTATCGCCGCCACTTTCTATGCCGCGCATTGCACGGACGATTCGCCTCTTTTCGTTGCGACCTGGTACACGCTCGCCATTACCGGCCTTGCCGTGCTCGGCGCCCTTGCAGGACGCTTCCTGCTGCGCTGGTAGTCAATGCCTGCGCGACAACTCGCGCGTAGCGGTGTCCAGCCCTTCCAGCGTCAGCGGATACATGCGCCCGCCGAACAGGTCGCGTATCAGGCTGGTCGAATGCGAATAGCCCCAATGCTCGTGCCGGGTGGGATTGATCCACACCGCATCCGGCCATTGCGCCCTGGCGCGTTGCAGCCAGACGGCGCCGGCCTCCTCGTTCCAGTGCTCGACCGAGCCGCCGGGTGTGACGATTTCATAGGGGCTCATCGCGGCATCGCCGACGAAGATCACCTTGTAGTCGTGCCCGTATTTGTGCAGCACGTCGAAAGTGGGAATCTTTTCGGCGTGACGCCTGCGATTGTCCTTCCACACGCCCTCATAGAGGCAGTTGTGGAAGTAGAAGAATTCGAGTTGGCGAAACTCGGCGCGCGCCGCCGAAAACAGTTCCTCGACGACGCGGACATGATCGTCCATTGAACCGCCCACGTCGAAGAACATCAGCAGCTTCACCGCATTGCGGCGTTCGGGCCGCGTCTGCACGTCGAGATAGCCATGTTCCGCCGTGGCGTGGATCGTGCCCGGCAGGTCCAGTTCCTCCACCGCGCCGTCGCGCACCCAGCGGCGCAGGCGCTTCAGCGCCACCTTGATGTTGCGCGTGCCAAGCTCGACCGAATCGTCGAAATTGCGAAACTCGCGCTTGTCCCACACCTTCACCGCGCGACGATGGCGGCTGGTCTCCTGACCGATGCGGATGCCTTCGGGATTGTAGCCATAGGCCCCGAACGGCGATGTCCCCGCCGTCCCGATCCATTTGCTGCCGCCCTGATGGCGTCCCTTCTGCTCTTCGAGCCGTTTCTTCAAGGTCTCCATGAGCTTGTCGAAGCCGCCCAGCGCCTCGACAAGTTTTTTCTCTTCCTCCGTCAGGTGCTTTTCCGCCAGCCGCCGCAGCCATTCCTCCGGCAGGTTCGCAACGTCGATGCCCGCCTGGCCCGATACGGCCTCGACGCCCCGGAACACATGCGCGAACACGCGGTCGAAGCGGTCGATGTGCCGTTCGTCCTTCACCAAGGCCGCCCGCGCCAGATAGTAGAAGCCTTCCACGTCGTAGGTGACGAGGTCAGACTGCATGCCTTCCAGCAGGGTCAGATATTCCCGCAGCGAGACGGGAACCCGCGCAGCCTTCAATTCGAGGAAAAAAGGTATGAACATAAACGATAAACTTGTCCCTATCGCTTCCACGGAATCTTAGCGCGGTTGGTTTATCCGGTCACCATGGATTTGAGCAGCCTCGAAACGCTGAACCGCGTGGCCTATCAGGCACTTGGCGACTGGTGGCAGGATGATCGCCGCAACTGGTGCGCCTATTGCGGCATCGGCATGCAGCGCTGGTGCGGCAAGGGAACGACGCCGGGCCAGCAGGCCACGCGAGACCATGTCATCGCAAAAGCGCATCGCGGCGGACGCCTGACCATTCCCGCCTGCCGCGCCTGCAACGAGGCCAAGGGCAAGAAGTTTCTCGCGGAGTTTCTGGACAGCGACTACCTCAAGGTGAAACGCGCCTTGCCTGCCGATCATTGCTGGCCGATCGAGGCGCTGTGGGCCGTCGCGGGCATTTCAGCCATCAGGACCGCTCTCAGCCTGTCCGTTTCCTCAGCCGGTATTTCGGTGCGGCCAAGTCTCAAAGCAGATCATATTCAATGAAGCCGGTGCGGCGCGCCACGCGGTCGTAAAGCGCCCGCGCTGTCTGGTTCGTCTCGTGGGTCATCCAGTAGACATTGGTGACGCCGCGCTCGGCGGCTGCCTGCCTGACCGCCTCGATGAGTGCTGCTCCGACACCTTTGCCGCGTGCCTCGACCGAGGTGTAGAGGTCCTGCAAATAACAGTTGCCCTCGATCGACCACATGGAGCGGTGAAAAAGATAGTGCACGAGGCCGACCGGCTCGCCGCCTATCGTTGCGATCAGGCCGCGCGGCTCGAATTCGCCTTCTGCGAACAAACGTTGCCAACTCGTCTCAAAAACCTCGTCCGGCAGGTTCGTCTTGTAGAATTCCAGATAGGCTGCCCACAGCCTGCGCCATTGTGAATGGTCGCCCTCGGACAATGCCCGGACCTCGACGCCCATGGTCAGCTACCCTGGCGGCGGGCCATGAACGCCAGCCGCTCGAACAGATGCACGTCCTGCTCGTTCTTGAGCAGTGCTCCGTGCAGACGCGGCAGCGCGTTCTTCGCGTCGCCCCGCAGGTCCGCGGGTTCGATGTCGTCGGCAACCAGCAGTCTTATCCAGTCCAGTGCTTCGGAGGTCGAAGGCCGCTTTTTCAGGCCGGGCACCTCACGGATTTCGTAGAACTGGTTCAGCGCGGCGCGCACGAGGTTCTGCTTGATGCCCGGATAGTGCACCTCCACGATGCGCTGAAGCGTGTCCAAGTCGGGAAAGCGGATATAGTGGAAAAAGCAGCGGCGCAGGAATGCGTCCGGCAGTTCCTTCTCATTGTTCGAGGTGATGATGACGATGGGCCTTTGCTCTGCACGGATCGTCTCGCCGGTTTCGTAGACGAAGAATTCCATGCGGTCGAGTTCCTGGAGCAGGTCGTTCGGGAACTCGATGTCCGCCTTGTCGATCTCGTCGATCAGAAGCACCACCTTTTTGTCCGAGGCAAACGCATCCCACAGCTTGCCGCGCTTGATGTAGTTGTGGATGTCGTTGAACCGTGCATCGCCAAGCTGGCTGTCGCGCAGCCTCGACACGGCATCATATTCATAGAGGCCCTGCTGGGCGCGTGTCGTGGATTTGACGTGCCATTCGATCAGGTCGAGACCGAGCGCCGAGGCGAGCTGCCGTGCGAGTTCGGTCTTGCCGGTTCCGGGCTCGCCCTTCACCAGCAAAGGCCGCTCCAGCGCGATTGCGGCGTTCACTGCCACCATCAGGTCTTTGTCCGCAACATAGTCGCGGGTGCCTTCAAAGCGCATTCGAGGTCCTCCGCAGTACGGGGCGCTGCGCGGACAGCCCCTCATCCGCCTGCCGGCACCTTCTCCCCGTCGTGACGGGGAGAAGGGAGACAATCCCCAACGCTTGTGTCCCCCTCGCCCCGTCTTTCACGGGGAGAGGGTAAGGGTGAGGGGCAGCGCGAACATCGCCACGCTCACTGTTCAAATACACTTGTCCGCTGTTCACCGTGTCGGGACCGGATGTTCGCCGCGATAGTCGTAGAAGCCGCGTCCGGCCTTGCGTCCGAGCCACCCGGCCTCGACATATTTCACCAGCAGAGGGCAGGGGCGGTATTTGGAGTCGGACAGGCCGTCATGCAGTACCTGCATGATGGAAAGGCATGTATCCAGCCCGATGAAATCCGCAAGCTGGAGCGGCCCCATCGGATGGTTCGCGCCAAGCTTCATGGCGGTGTCGATAGCTTCCACGGTGCCGACGCCCTCATAGAGCGTGTAGATCGCCTCGTTGATCATCGGCAGCAGAATGCGGTTGACGATGAAAGCCGGGAAATCCTCGGAAAGCGTGACCGTCTTGTCGAGCCGGTGCACGAATTCCTTCGCCGCCTCGAAGGTCGGGTCTTCGGTTGCGATGCCGCGCACCAGTTCCACCAGCTTCATCACCGGGACAGGGTTCATGAAGTGGATGCCGATGAAGCGCTCGGCGCGGTCGGTCTGCGCCGCCAGCCGGGTGATCGAAATGGACGAGGTGTTCGTCGCCAGTATCGCTTCCGGATTGAGCTGGGGGCACAATTCCTGAAAGATCTTGCGCTTCACCTCTTCGTTTTCCGTCGCGGCCTCGATGACGATGTCCGCGCCGGCCAGATCGGCCATCGCGGGCGCGGGCGAAATTCGCGACAGCGCTTCCTTGCGCGTCTTGTCGTCCAGCTTGCCGGACGAGACCTGGCGGGCGAGGTTGCCGTTTATGGTCGCGATGCCGTTCTCGATGCGGTCGGGCGAAATATCGTAGAGCAGGACGTCATAGCCCGCGAGCGCGGACACATGGGCGATCCCGCCACCCATCTGGCCCGCACCGATGATGCCGACCGTCTTGATTTTCGTCATTTCCGATACCCGCCGGATGGTGAAATGAGTTTCTGTTGCAGCGCAAACTAATAGGCCGGGGTGGCTTTCGTCCACCCCGGCCCGCTAAATTTTGCGTGTCGCTGACCGAAAGTCAAAGCGCCTTCTGCAACTCCGGCAGGATCACGAACAGGTCGCCCACGATGCCGTAGTCGGCCACCTGGAAGATCGGCGCTTCCTCGTCCTTGTTGATGGCGACGATGACCTTGGAGTCCTTCATGCCCGCAAGATGCTGGATCGCACCGGAAATGCCGCAGGCGATGTAAAGATCGGGCGCCACAACCTTGCCGGTCTGTCCGACCTGCCAGTCGTTCGGCGCATACCCGGCGTCGACCGCTGCGCGTGAAGCACCAACGGCTGCACCCAGCTTGTCGGCCACCGGCAGGATGACTTCCTGGAACTTTTCCGAGGAGCCGAGCGCGCGACCGCCGGAAATGATGATCTTGGCCGATGTCAGCTCGGGCCGGTCGCTTTCCGAAAGCTTGTTCTCGACGAAGGTGGAGAGACCCGGATTGGCTGCCGCCTTCACCGTCTCGACCTTGGCCGAACCGCCGTCTCCCGCCGCCTGGAAGGAGGCGGTGCGCACCGTGATGACCTTTTTCGCATCGGTCGCCTGCACCGTCTGGATGGCGTTGCCGGCATAGATCGGGCGCTTGAACGTGTCCGGCGAGACGACCTCGACGATCTCCGAAACCTGCATCACGTCGAGCAGCGCGGCCACGCGCGGCAGCACGTTCTTGCCGCTGGTGGTGGCGGGCGCGACGATCGTGTCATAGTCGCCCGCCAGCGAGACGACGAGGTCGGCTGTCGGTTCGGCCAGCCGCTCGGCCAGTTCGTCCGCCTCCGCCAGCAGAACCTTGCGAACGCCTTTCAGCTTCGCGGCGGCGTCGGCAGCGCCCTTCGCACCCTTGCCAGCAACCAGCACATCGACATCTGAGCCGATCTTGAGCGCGGCGGAAAGCGCCTTCGCGGTCTGGTCGGACAGCGAGGCATTGTCATGTTCGGCGATGAGAAGAATTGCCATTGTCTTGTTCCTTTCTATCGCTCGCTTACAGCACGCCTGCCGCCTTGAGGCTGGATACCAGCTCGGCCACGTCCTTGACCTTGACGCCCGCCTTGCGGCCGCCCGGTTCCTCGGTCTTGAGCACCTTGAGGCGCGGCTTGAGGTCGGCCCCGAAATCCGCCGGGGACTTCTCGTCCAGCGGCTTCTTCTTCGCCTTCATGATGTTCGGCAGCGAGGCATAGCGCGGCTGGTTCAGCCGCAGGTCTACCGTCACGATGGCGGGCAGCTTGAGTTCGACGGTCTGCAGGCCGCCGTCGACCTCGCGCGTGACCTTCGCCTTGTCGCCGGCAAACTCGATCTTGGAGGCGAACGTTCCCTGCGCCCAGCCGAGAAGTGCCGCCAGCATCTGGCCGGTCTGGTTGGAATCGTCGTCGATGGCCTGCTTGCCGAGGATCACCATGCCCGGCTTCTCGGCATCGACCACGCCTTTCAACACCTTGGCGACGCCGAGCGGCTCCGCCGTCTCGTCGGTCTTGACCAGAATGGCGCGGTCCGCACCCATCGCAAGCGCGGTGCGCAGCGTTTCGGCAGCCTGCGCGGGGCCGATGGAGACCACCACGATTTCCTCCGCCTTGCCGGCTTCCTTCATGCGGATCGCCTCTTCAACGGCGATTTCGTCGAACGGGTTCATCGCCATCTTCACATTGGCAAGCTCAACCGCCGACCCGTCCGATTTCACCCGGACCTTCACGTTCGCATCCACAACCCGCTTGACCGGGACGAGTACCTTCATCTTTCAATCACCTCTTCTCGGGACTTCGCGGCAAATATCACCGCACCAGCCTTGAAACTTGCCGATTGCCGACATTTTGGCGCCGTTCATGTCGCTGTCATTCGCTGGACGCCCGCATCGCCGGGCGGATGGCTCGAAAGCGGGCGGACCCTAGTTTGACCGGCTACCTGCGTCAATATCACAACATCGACCAAAATCGGTTGAATTTTCCGCATCCGCATCAGTTGCCGGCTGCGGTTTTGCCCTGCGCTTCCAGCTTGGCGCGTTCGCGGAAAATGCGGCGGATCACCTTGCCGGATGTGGTCAAGGGAACGCTGTCCACGAACTCGATCTCGCGCGGATATTCGTGCGCCGACAGGCGGCTACGCACCCAGAGCTGGATGCGGCGCGCCAGCTCCTCGGACGGCTCGACGCCCGGCTTCGGCACCACATAGGCCTTGACGATCTCGGTGCGCACGGAATCGGGCTTGCCAACGGCGGCGGCCAGCGCCACCTCCGGGTGCCCGACGAGGCAATCCTCGATCTCGCCCGGCCCGATGCGGTAACCCGCAGAGGTGATCACATCGTCGTCGCGCCCGAAGAAATGGATGAAACCGTCATTGTCGACATGGCCCTGGTCGCCGGTCAGCATCCGGTCGCCGAGGAACTTCTTCTCCGTCGCCGCGGCGTCCTGCCAGTAGCCGAGGAACATGACCGGATCGGGCCGCCGGACCGCGATCTGCCCGACCTCGCCCTGCGGCAGCACATTGCCCTTCGCGTCGATGATCTCGACCACGTGCCCCGGCACCGCGCGGCCCGTCGCACCGGCCTTCGCCGCACCCAGCGCGGCGCAGGAGCCGATCACCAGATTGCATTCCGTCTGCCCGTAGAACTCGTTGACCGTCAGCCCGAATTCCTGTTCGGCCCATTCATAGGTTTCGCGGCCAAGCTGCTCGCCTGCCGACATGACGGCGCGAAGCCGCAAGGCTCGTCTCTTCGCGCTCTCGCCGGAGCCTTTCATCATGCGCAGCGCCGTCGGCGGCAGGAACGCCAGCGTCACGCCCATGCGCTCCATGAGATCGAACGCGGTGCGCGGATTGAACCGCTCGAAGCGTCCCGCGACGACCGGAATGCCAAGATAGAGCGCGGGCAGCATGGCGTTCAGCAACCCGCCTGCCCATGCCCAGTCCGCCGGCGTCCACATCACATCGTCGGCCTGTGGCGGAAACTGATAGGCCATCTCGAAGCCCGGCAGGTGCCCGAGCAGCACGCGATGGCCGTGCAAGGCGCCCTTCGGCGGGCCGGTCGTGCCCGAGGTGAAGATCATCAGCGCCGGATCGTCGGGGCCGGTCTCGACCGGCTGGAATCTGTCCGCCCGCGCAGCCAGTTCGTGAAAGGGCAGCAGGCCCGCTCCCGGATCAACCGCTTCCGTCACGACGACATGCGCCAGTTCCGGCAGTGCGCCACGGATCGCAGCGAGCGTGGCTGCGCCGCCTGCATTGGTGATGACGGCCTTCGCGCCGCAGGCTTTCAGCCTGTATTCCAGCGCTTCGACGCCGAACAAAAGGGCAAGGGGAACGGCCACCGCGCCAATCTTGTAGATCGCCACATGGCCGATTGCCGCCTCGAAGGATTGCGGCAGCAGCAGCGCCACGCGGTCGCCCGCGCCGATCCCAAGCCCGCGCAGGCCCAGTCCAAGCGCGTCGGATTGCCGTGCAAGTTCCCCGAATGTCAGCGTGGATTTTCCATCCCCAGCATCGAAGGCATGGATGGCGACGCGATCCGGGTCGATTGCGGCCCAGCGGTCGGACACCGCGACGCCGATGTTGAAACGCTCCGGAATCCTCCAGCGGAAGTCCCGGATGAGCGCATCGTAGCTGTCGCGTTTTTCGAGCATCACCGCCTGTAAGCGAAATGGTGCCCCTAGCCGGAATCGAACCAGCACTCCTTGCGGAATCCGATTTTGAGTCGGACGCGTCTACCAGTTCCGCCATAGGGGCCCACGATGCGAATTGCACCGGACGGCAGGGGCAGTACACGAAGGCGGCTTTCCTCGTCAACTGCGCTCTCGGCGAATCCGATCACGCGGCATTGACGCCATGCGTGCCGTGCGTGCATTGCTCCGCCGCGAAAATCTCTCTAGACACGCGCCAAGGCCAATTCCGGACGGGCAATGCTTCGCAAACTCTATGACTGGACGCTGTCGCTTGCGGCGCGCAAATCGGCGGA
Organism: Rhizobiaceae bacterium; assembly: GCA_023953835.1. Classification (NCBI taxonomy): domain Bacteria; kingdom Pseudomonadati; phylum Pseudomonadota; class Alphaproteobacteria; order Hyphomicrobiales; family Rhizobiaceae; species Rhizobiaceae bacterium. Next base: position 2,216,161 of record JAMLJB010000001.1, read on the forward strand.
ATGGTGGCTGGCCATCATCGCCTTCGTCGAAAGCTCAGTCTTTCTCGTTCCCGCCGACGTGCTTTACCTGCCGATGGCGCTCTCGCGGCCCGACCGAGCCTATCGCTATGCGCTCGTTGCGACGGTCGCATCGGTGCTGGGCGGCATCGCGGGCTGGTTTCTCGGACACTATGCCTATGAGGGGTTGGCAAAGCCCATTCTTGAATTCTACGGCAAGCTCGACGAGTTCGAAGCACTGAAGAACTCGACAGGCATCGGGCTCATCATCATCCTGCTCGCTACCTCGGGGCTTGCGCATCTGCCGCCCATCAAGGTCGTGACCATCCTGTCGGGGGTCGTCGGCGTCAATCTCTGGCTGTTCATCCTGCTGGCCATTGTCGCGCGCGGGGCGCGCTTTTTCGCGCTGGCCTGGCTGCTCAAGACCTATGGCGAGCCGATTCGGCACTTCATCGAGCAAAGGCTCGGAACCATTGCGGCCCTTGCGGCGGCTGCCGTGATTTTGCTCTACATCGCCTTCAAATATCTGCACTGACCATTCGGGATACGTGTCCATGCCGTCATCGATCCATCTGCGCGCCGCGCTTTTCCTCGCCCTCGCCATGGCGATCACGGTCGGCACCGCGCTCGGCTTCCAGCATCTGGGCGGCTACATCCCCTGCAAGCTCTGCTATGCGCAACGCACGCCCTATTATGTCGGCGCGCCGCTGATGCTGCTGGCCGCGCTGTCGGCCTGGCTGCGCTGGCCGCCGGTGCTGACGCGGGCGCTGCTGTGGATCGGCGCGGCCATCATGGCCTACAGCCTCTATCTCGGCGTCAAGCACGCGGGCGTCGAATGGGGCTGGTGGGCCGGCCCGACCGATTGCGGCGCGGTCGCTCCGGTTGAAACCGGCGGAAAGGGCGTGCTGGATGCCATCAATACCATCATACCGCCGTCCTGCGACACGGCGGCGCTGCGCGTGCTCGGCCTGTCCTTTGCCGGGTGGAATGCTGTGGTGAGCTTCGTGCTGATGCTGGTCGCGGCGCGTGCGGCAGCGAAGAACGCCTAAGGCTCCAGTTCGACATCCCAGTAGAGATAGTCCATCCAGCTTTCATGCAGATAGTTGGGCGGGAAAAGCCTGCCATTGTTGTGCAGGTCGTGAACGGTCGGCTGGTAGGGTTTCTGGCGCGGCCACATCTTGGCATGGGCCGGAAGCAAACCGCCCTTGCGCAGGTTGCAGGGCGAACATGCGGCGACGACATTGTCCCACGTCGTCGCGCCGCCGCAACGCCGTGGGATCACATGGTCGAATGTGAGGTCCTGATCCGTACCGCAGTACTGGCACTGGAAGCGGTCGCGCAGGAACACGTTGAAACGGGTGAACGCCGGATAGCGCGAGGGCTTCACATAGGATTTCAGGCTCACGACGCTCGGCAGCTTCATCGCGAAGGTCGGCGAGGAAACCATATGCTCATATTCGGCGACAATGTTCACCCGGTCGAGGAACACGGCCTTGATTGCGTCCTGCCAGGACCACAACGACAATGGATAGTAGCTGAGCGGGCGGTAGTCCGCGTTCAGCACCAGAGCCGGTAGCCCATCGGGAGACACGGCGATCGTCACTCGTTCACCTCCGCCCAAATCACTGGCAGGCACAATGTATGCGCGACATGACGGGATTGTGAAGCGTCCCGGTGTCGCGGGACCCCATCCGAATGTCGAAATTCGTCAGTTTTTGGATGATTCCGGTGCAGTCAGCAGGCCGTCACGCCCTTTTGTAGAGCGATAATAGGCCCAGAACAGCCTTGCGGCGACCGCCCGCCATGGCGACCATGATTCGGCCAGCGCTTCCAATGCCTTATGTGTCGGACGTGATTCGAGCCCGAGCGCGTGGTGGACCGCCGCCTGCAGCGCCACGTCCTTCGAGGGAAAGATGTCGGGATGCCCGGCAGCGGTCAGCAGGTAGACCTCAGCCGTCCATGGCCCGATGCCGGGAATGGCGGTGAGCGCCGCCATCGCCTGTTCGCCGTCGAGCAATGCGACCGCTTCGAGGTCCAGTCCGCCCTGCACCGCGCCTGCGATGGCGAGCAGGGCCTTCTGCTTCGGCCGGGACAGACCCGCTTCGCGGAACAGCGGATCGCCTGCCGCCAGCACGGCTTCCGGCGTCAGCGGGTCGAGCAATTGCCTGAAGCGCCCGAAGATCGCGGCGGCGCTGGCCGTGGACACCTGCTGCGACACCACCACGGCGGCGATGCTCGCGAAGCCCGGCGGATTTCGGCGCAGCGGAATGTCGCCCGCGATCGTCCGCACGTCGCGCAGCCGGGCGTCGGCCCTGCACAATGCGTCCAGCGCTTCGCCGATGTCCTCCTGTGTCGCGATGCGGCGCATGAAGCTTCCCTGTTGCTGCTCCCTTGCACTATCAACGGGCAAACGCACGGCACAATCCGATTCTGGCAGCAATGATGGTTCCGGTCTTTCGTTTCGCGCCCAGCCCGAATGGCGAGTTGCATCTCGGCCACGCCTATTCGGCGCTGCTGAATGCGAAGCTTGCCGGGGAGCGCGGCGGGCGCGTGCTGCTGCGCATCGAGGATATCGATACCGCGCGCTGCACGCCGGAATTCGAGCAGGGCATCTATCGCGATCTCGGCTGGCTCGGCATCGAATGGGAACGGCCCGTGCGCCGGCAGTCTGATCATTTCGATGTCTACGTCGAAGCTTTGGCGCGCCTGCGTTCAGAGGGGCTGGTCTATCCCGCCTTCATGAGCCGGGGCGAAATTCGCGCCTTCGTCACCGGCCATGAGGGCGACTGGCCGCGCGATCCCGACGGCGCACCGCTCTATCCGCCGCTCGACCGGCAGGCGAGCGAAGCCACGCGGCGCGCACGCCTTGCATCGGGCGCACCCTATTCGTGGCGGCTGGACATGGGGAAGGCCATCGCGGTCGTCGGCGGGACGGAATGGACGGAGTTCTCCGCTTCCGACGTATCTGCGCATGAGATGATCCCCGCCGCGCCGCAACGCTGGGGCGATGTGGTCATCGCCCGCAGCGACGTTCCCACCAGCTATCATCTTTCGGTCGTCGTCGACGACGCATTGCAAGGGATCACGCATGTCGTGCGTGGACGCGACCTTTATGAAGCCACGTCCGTGCAGCGTGTGTTGCAGAAGCTCCTCGGCTTCAAGGCGCCCGCCTATCATCACCACCGGCTGATCCTTGGGCCCGACGGGCGCAAACTGTCCAAGTCCGAACGCAGCACCGGCCTTCGCGCGCTGCGCGAGGCAGGCAGGACGCCCGAGGACATCAGGGCGATGCTGGGGTTTTGACATCTCCACAAACTCACCCCGGCCAAACACATCTGTTCGCTTTCCTGAACCTCTGGTTCAATTCTTTGCCTTTGCTGTCGGGCGCAATTCGGCCTAGTCCCCCAGCCTTTCCAATCGGTCGCGCCAATGCCTGCTCGCTTCATTCCGCCCGTCTTCGTCCTGCTGTGGGCAACCGGCTTTCTGGGCGCGCGCTATGCGATGCCGTGGTCGGAGCCCTTCACCTTTCTGGCGGTGCGGTTCGCGCTCGCCTTTGCGATCATTGCAATTCTGGCGCTGGCGCTGTCCAGAACCCGCCTGACATGGCGGCAGGCGGGGCAGGCGGCCATTGCAGGCGTGCTGATCCACGGGGTCTATCTCGGCGGCGTCTTCTGGGCCGTGCATAGGGGCCTGCCCGCCGGAATTTCGGCGCTGATCGCCGGATTGCAGCCGCTGGTCACTTCCGTTCTGGCGGGATGGCTGCTGAAGGAGCGCATCGCGCCGCGCCAATGGCTGGGACTTGCCACCGGGCTCGTCGGTGTCGTCGTGGTGCTGTGGCCGAAGCTCGGCGTGACCGGCGCGGGCATCAATACGGCGACGCTCACGGCCAGCGCGGTCGCGGTGCTTGCCATCAGTTCCGGCACCGTGTGGCAGAAGAAGTTCGGCGCGGGAGTCGACCTGCTGGGCAACGCCGCGTGGCAATATGTCGGCGCGACGCTGGTGATGGCGCTCGGCTCCGCGCTGTTCGAAACGCGCACCGTCACGCTGAACGGCGAACTGGTGTTCGCGCTGCTTTGGCTGACGCTGGTGCTCTCCATCGGCGCGATTTTCCTGCTGATGCGGATGATTCGCGAAGGCGAGATGGCGCGCGTGTCGTCGCTGTTCTATCTGGTGCCGTCGGTCACGGCGGTGATCGCGTGGTACCTGTTCGGGGAGACACTGACCCCGGTACAGATCGCCGGCATGGCGGTCGCCACGATCGGTGTGGCGCTTGCGACGCGCGGCGGATTCACCACTGCGAAGGTACCCGCGCGCGCGCTTCCAGAAAGCGGCTGATGGACGCGTTCAGCTCGCCGCCGAGGATGAAGATCGCCGAAACGATATACAGGAACACGATGGCGATCATGATGGAGGCCAGCCCCGCATAGGTCGTGACGTAGGACGAGAAATTGTCGAGATAGGTGGCGAACACGGTGGAACCGACGAGCCAGCCGACGAGCGTGAAGATCAAGCCCGGCACGATCTCGGTGAAGCGGCGCTTGCCCGCCGGCAGCCAGAAATGGACGGCGACCAGTCCGACCACGATGACGACAGACGCAATGACGTAACGCCAGATCGTGATGGTCCCGAGATAGGGCCTGATCCATTCGAAGTTCTGTTCAGCAAGGCGCACGAGGATCGGCGCGAAAACCAGCAGCACGCTGATGGCGACGAAGCTGATCGTCGCGATCATCACAAAGACGAGGCTTTGCAGGCGCCGCCAGATGAATGAACGGTTCTCGACGACGCGATAGGCGCGATTGAGCGAGGTGCGCAGCGCTTCGATGCCGTTCGATGCGAAAAATGCCGCCAGCACGGCGCCATAGGTCAAAAGGTCACCACGCTGCACGGTGAGCACGTTCACCACTTCGCTGGCGATGGGTGCTGCGATCTGCTCCGGCCAGGTGTCGAATACGAGGTGCACCGCCGTTTCGGCGAAGGCCTGCGCGCCGAGGAAGCTGGCCAGCGTGGTCGCGAAAATAAGGAACGGAAACAAGGCCATGAGCGCGCTGATGGCGAGATGGCTCGCCATCGACCAGCCGTCGTCGTAGTTGAAATGACCAAGTGCGTCATACAAGACACGCTTGACGGCGACGATCCTGCGCAGCATTCACTTCCCAGTCCCTTTGGTACCGCGACCCCGCCCCGCCGCATCGACATATGCGTGGGCTTTGCCCGCCTTGGCAACCCTGAAAGAAGGCGTTCCTTTGTGACATAGACCCTGTCGGCGCGTGCGAAACGGCGCTATCACGTCAGCAGGAGTCGCGCCGCCGGGCATCCGGCATGTGGTCGGGCACAGCAAGGAAATCTCCATGTCCTCAGTTTTCAACATCATCGCCATCATCTTCATGGTTGCCGTGCTGGCGGTGCTCATTCGCGGTCTGGTCAACCTGATGCGCGGCGGCTCGGGCAACACGTCGAACAAGCTGATGCAGGCGCGCGTCGTCCTCCAGTTCTTCGCGCTGGTGTTCATCCTGCTGGCGGTCTGGGCCACGCGAAACTAGAGTGTTTCTCGATGGTCCGCCTGAACAAGATCTACACGCGCACCGGCGATGACGGCACGACCGGCCTCGGCGACGGCACGCGACGACCCAAGGACGATTTGCGCGTCGAGGCGTTCGGCACGGTCGATGAGGCGAATGCCTGCATCGGGCTGGCGCGGGTGCATCTCGGCACTGCTCTTCCCGACATCGACCGCATGCTCGGCCGCATCCAGAACGACCTGTTCGACCTCGGCGCCGACCTCAGCACGCCGGATACGGGCAAGCCGCTCGATTACGAGCCGCTGCGCATCGTTGCCTCGCAGGTGGAGCGGGTCGAAAAGGACATAGACAGCCTGAACGCCAATCTTCAGCCGCTGCGCTCATTCGTGCTGAACGGCGGAACGCCTGCCGCCGCCGCGCTGCATCTGGCGCGCACGGTCGCGCGCCGCGCGGAGCGGTTGATGGTGGCGCTGTCGCGGCAGCCCGGCGAACAGGTCAACCCGCAGGCGCTGCGTTACATGAACCGCGTGTCCGACCTGCTGTTCGTGGCGGCCCGCGCCGCAAATGACAACGGCAATGCTGACGTGCTATGGGTCCCCGGCCAGAACAGATAGACGGAGCGCGATGTTCATTCCGCTGCACGATGCGAACAGCCTGCGCTACATCAAGGCGCAATATGTGACCATCGGCCTGATTATCGCGAATGTGCTGGTGTTCCTGCTGGTCAACTTCCAGTCGGATGAGTTCGTTCAGGCGGCCGTGTTCGGGCTGGGCTACATTCCGTCCGTCGTGTTCGACATCGCCGAACTGCCGCCGAACTTCGCCATCGTGCCGGAAGACCTGACCTACCTCACCTATTCCTTCCTGCACGGCGACATATTCCATCTCGGCGGCAACATGCTGTTCCTGTGGGTTTTCGGCGACAATGTCGAAGATGCGCTGGGCCATTTCCGTTACCTGCTGTTCTATTTCCTGTGCGCGGCGGCAGGCGCGCTGGTGCACGGCCTTGCCGCGCCGGATTCGCAGACGCCGCTGATCGGCGCATCCGGCGCGATTGCCGGCATCGTGGCTGCCTATCTGATGCTGCACCCGCGCGTGAAGGTCTGGGTGCTTGCCTTCGGGCGCATCCCGCTGCGCATTCCTGCATGGATTTCGCTCGCCGCCTGGGTCGCGCTCCAGTTCGGCATGTTCCTGTGGGGCGGCGAGGAGCAGGTGTCTTTCGCCGCCCATGTCGGCGGCATCATCGCCGGCGCGCTGCTTGTGCTTGTCATGCGGCGTCGCGGCGTTCCGCTCTTCGACCATGCGATCGTGGTGCCGAAGGCAGTGCAACTCGAACAGACAAGCGCGGTGGAGCCGGTCCCGGAAGGTCCCGTGCCGCGCTGGGGCCGCCAATAGCGCTATCGGCGCGTGACTTTCCTGACCCGCTTCTTGACCTCGCGCGCGATGGCGCGCGTCTCGTCATAGAGATGCAGTTGCGCGGCCACCTGCCGCGCGGCGCGATCGGCCTCCGGCCTGATGCCGAGCACGATGGTGCCGATCATCTGGCGTTCGGACCAGAGCCTGCTCATGACCGGGTGGTCGGGCACCGCGCAGGAATCCGTGACATCGATGTTCGGATCTTCCAGATGCTGCCGCGTGACGTCCATCATCAAAAGGGTGCCGGGCGAGAATGCGGACCATGCCTCGTCGAAGGCGGTTTTCCACGTATAGGCGACACCTGCCTCGATGAACACGATCAGCGAGGCGATGGCCTTGCCGTCGAGGGTCAGCGCGTGAACGCGGCACATGCCGCGCTCGGCAAGGTTTTGCACCGCCTCGCGGGCGAATGCAGCGACGTAGCGGTCGATTGCCATTGCGGTGCGGCCCTTGCCCTTCCAGCCTGCCGCTTCCAGCGCAAGGAAGGTTTCCATCGCGATGCGGACCTCCTCCGGTGTGCGCGCCACCGTGTGCTCCACCTTGCCTTGTTCTTCGAGACGTCTGCGCAGCCGCCTGAACTCTCGCAGATGGTGCGGGCGAAGCGCCTTGCGGAAATAGTCGTCGCCGGACAGATGGCTGCCCAGCATCGGGCGTTCGACGCGAGAAACGATATTCCAGGGCAGCGCGCTCGCCTCGGCCAGCGTCCGCAGCAGTCCCGCAAAGGCTCCGTCCAGCTTGATGTCCGGCAGCACCAGCACCTTGGGCAGGCCAAGATGCGCGCGGCCGATCATGGCGAGGAAGTCCTCCAGAACGCCCGCCGGGTCGTCGCGGTCGATCAGCGGCGTGCCGAGCAGGCCGAAGGCGTGCGCCCATGTGCGCATGATGCCCGGTCCGATACCGCCGGGCGGTTGCTGCACCGTGAAGGGTAGCAGCATGCGCACCCGGTCATTGCTTTGCGCGCCGTCGCGAATGACCGCCAGCCGCACGTCCCGCTCCTCCACGCGCGGCATTGCGGGCGCCAGGAAGGGCGGGCTGAAAAACACGTTCGGCTCGATCGTCCTGTCGCAGAGGAACTGCAACTCGTCGATCAGGTCGAAGCCGGATTGTCCCGCATAGATCGCCAGACGTCTTGGCGACCTGTCCGGCTGGACCAGAACGGGCGGCACGTACCAGTCGGTTCGGCCACGGTCCTGCCCGGCGGAACTGCGCGCGACCTCCTCCAGAATGGGCGAAGCCTTCATGCGCTTGCGTCTTTCGCGACCGCCGGGAGGAAAATGGTCATTGTCACGCCGAGCTTCCGCCACACCGTCCAGGAGAGCGCCGCCGCCTCGAACATCATCGACAGGGCAGTCGCCATCGCCGCGCCCCACAGGCCGAACGCCGGAATCAGGACGAAACACAGGGTCAGGTTCAGGGCGAGCGTCGCACCGTAGACGGTCGCGCATGAATTCTGGTTGCCGCTCATGGTCAACAGGCTTTCGGCGGGGCCGACCGCGGCGCGCGCCACCACACCGATCATCTGGACGAAGAGCAGGGGGTATCCCGCGACAAAATCCGCGCCGAACAGCATCAGCATCGGCCTGCCGAGCGCCAGCACGACCAGCGCAAGGGCAAGCGAAGGCCAGAAGGTCCAGGACACGGTTTCGCGCGCGAATTGCGCGAGGCGCGACGGGTTCGAATGGGTGAACTGGGCATAACGTTGCGCCGCGCCCGCCTTCACGGCGAAATAGACGAAATGCACCAGCGCGAGCGTCTTCACCGTGGCGAAGTAGACGGCCACGTCATGGGGCTCCATCAGGAAGCCGACCATCAGCACGTCCATGTTGGTCAGCAGGAAGAAGAAACCCTCGACGAGGAAGATCGGCAGCGAGACCGTGATCCATTCCCGCAGCCTGAACGAGGGTCCGACGGGCGCGACGATGCGGGAGAGGTTCAGCCCGATGCCCGTCATCTGGCCGATCGTGGTTGCGTAGGTGGCGAGAATGGCTGCCACCATCGCCGTGTCGGCGGTGGCAGGAAAACCGGCGAGGATTGCCCCGCCCATGAACAGCAGGATCAGCGTCGGGCGCACGATGTAGATGGGACCAAGCGCCCAGTACGCCCAGGAATTTCCCCGCGCTATGCCTTGAAGCACGTCGCCGAGCGCCACCATCGGCATGCAGATCATGGCCAGGTAGAACGGCACGACGTAATAGCTCTCGATCCAGGGCCGCAACAGCCAGACGCCCAGAATGCCGAGCGCCGCGAGGAGCGAGGACACGACAAGCGTGAACAACCGGCTGGTGAGAAGAATGCCCCTCAGTTCGGATGGCATGCCTCGCTCGCGATATTCGGAGACATAGCGAATCACGGAGGTGTGGAAGCCGAAGCTGGCGACCGAGCCCGCGATGATGATGGTGGTCCAGACGAGCACGAAGATCCCGTATTCGAAGCTCTGCATCCAGCGCGCCATCAGGATCTGCATGACGAGGGCGATGACCGCGCTGACGACGCGGATGGAAAAGGCGGCCAGCGACATGCGCCCGGCGGCGGCCCGCTCGTCGTCGGCAAACAGAACGGCATCGATACGGGCGAGGCCCGGTTGTGCCAGGGCGCTCAGCCGCGAAGGTAGGATACGTTCCGCAGTGGTTGCGGCGGAAAAGCGCAAATACTCGTCTCCGCTTGGGGCCTTTGCATATTGGAGAACAGATTTTAAGAATCGGTTCGGCGTACAGATCAAATGATTTAGAGGACCATGACCCGGCAAAAGGACCTTAACTTCTGTGCATCTGCTGCATAATCTGCCAAATCTGTGAATTTCCTACAAAGTTTGCGGAGTAATTCAGCAAGTTGGAGGGGGTGGGGCGTCCGTGCCTGGCAGCTTTGTACTACTCCCAATGCATAAGCCATGTTACACCCTCTTATATGCTGCCTGCGCGCGCCCGCGCGAATACAATCCGGAGTCGTGCTACCATGTCTCAGGAAGGGTTCGAGGTGAAATTTACAAAACCACTGATCTGTGCGGCCATCTTGGGCCTGTCATATGTAGTACCGGCAAATGCTGGGGGTATCCTGTTTCCACCCAAGGGCGGCAATGGCGGGGGCGGCAGTTCGCATTCCGCTCCGGTGCCGGTTCTCGGGCTTGGTCTCCCGGCGCTTGCGGTGGCTGGCGGCTATGTTCTGTTCCGTCGTCGCTCCAAGAAGTAATTGCCGGACAATAATTGTCACGCCGGAGCGCAGCAGCGTTTTGGCGTGACAGCACCATCAAGGCGGGATGGGGTAATGGTGGCGCATTCACTTTCCGCCTCGGGCGTGGCGGAAGTTTCAACAGCTTCTCGAATGACACGGGCGCAGCTCTATGCGGGGCTTTTCGCGGTCGGCTTCCTGAACGGCATCAGCGAGCGCTTTTTCAAGGAACTGGGCGAAAGCGGCGCGCTGGGCACCGTTTTCAACACCTTCGGCATCAGCGCCCTTGTCTGGGTGGCGGCGGGCGGCGTTTTCTGGTTGCTCAAGCAGGCGGGCGACGAGCCGATCCGGCCATTCGACTATGTGCTTGCCGTGGTTGCCTGCCTCGGCTTTCTGTTCCCGATCTCGGCGGCGAGCTGGCTTGGCGTCGCCCTCATGGCGCTTTACCTCGTGTGGACGAGCACCTCCGGCACGCCGTTTCGCCGGGTCGGGGTGCTGATGTTCGGCATCACCATTCCGATGCTCTGGGCGCGGCTGCTTTTTGCGAGCTTCAGCAACCTGATACTGTCCATTGACGCCAAGCTGGTCGGCTTCGTGGTCGGCACCGGTTCGGCCGGAAACACCATTCCCTTCTGGGACGGCACCGGCGTGCTGTTCCTCGAACCTGCCTGTTCCTCGCTCACCAATGTTTCGCTGGCTCTTTTGTGCGGCGTCTTTTTCATGAGCGTGTTCAACCGGAAATGGTCCCTGACCATTTTGAAGGCGGTGGTGCTGGCCTGCGCCGCGACCGTCGCGATCAATGTCGTTCGCATGAGCGCGATTGCATTTTTCCCGGCCTATTACGACGTGATCCACGGTGCCGTCGGCGCGTCCCTTGCCGAATGGCTGTCGATCATTGCCGTGCTGTCTATCTATTTCAGGTGGATCGATTCCGATGCCCCGGCTCGCGCTTAGCGTTCTCCTCATCCTCGTCGGCGTGGTCAGCCTCTCGCTGAAGGTGAACGCCGATGGCCGCGCGAGCGACCGGATGATGTATCCGGACCAGAACGACATTGTCGCCCTGCTGGAGCATAACAGCTTCGCGGTGCAATTCGCGCCGCCCAACACCGATCCGCAATGGGTGACCGGCACGCGCGGCGCATGCCGTGTGCAGATCGCCAACGTCTCGCCGCAGGGTTGGCACCGCAACATCGTGGAATGGGCGTCGAAGGACAGGACGCTGATCTACTCGGCGGGCGGCTCGCTGGAGCCAAAGCAGCCTCTGCTTGGTCCGATGGCGCATCACTACCTGAACCGACTCAAGCGCTATGTGGGCATCGGCGCGCCTGCGGTCCGGGTGCGCGCCATCCTGTTCGACAAGGGCTGCGAACCCATGCCGATCTCGCAGGATGAGCTCGCGGCTCTCTCAGGCTGACACCGAAACCGGAAGCGGTGGAGCGTTTTTAGAACGCTGCGCGTTTTGGCGGATAAGCCCGGAGTGAAAATGTACTGATAGCGCGTCATGCGCCTAAACGAGCCTCGGCGTAATTATCGTTTTCGCGTCCGTCGTTCGCGGCTTCGATTGGCTTGACTGTCAAGCGAAGGCCCATCGCTCCGAGGACGCGCATCACGGTTGAGAAGGACGGATTCCCTTTGGCGCTTAGGGCTTTGTATAGGCTTTCGCGCGACATACCTGTGATCTTGGCAATCTCTGTCATGCCGTGAGAGCGAGCCACATCGCCAAGGGCGGCGTAAAGCTCCGCCATGTCGCCGTCTTCAAGGATAACCTCAAGGTAGGCAATAACATCGTCCGCCGAATTGAGGAAATTCGCGAGGTCCCACCTTTTAAGAGTAGTCGGCATCTTTGATTTCCTCTGCGATCTCAAGGGCGCGCTTTATGTCCCGGTCCTGGCTGTCTTTGTCGCCACCACACAGAACGATCACAACCACTTCACCGCGCTTGACGAAATAGATCCGATAGCCCGGCCCGTATGGAATGCGCAGTTCTCCGATTCCACCGAAATATTTGACATCGCCAAAGTTGTTTCGCTGGACTCGGCTAATTCGTACCCCAATTCGAACCTTGGCGCCACGGTCCCGCAACTTGTCAAACCACGCATCGAATACGCTCGTCGTGACGACGTCGACCACAAATATGTATCCTATAAACTACAGAAATGCAAGGTCAGGGGTTGGACCGGTCATTCATTTGGGCAGTTGGCCCTTGTCCTTGAGCCATTCGGCCAGAACTTTCTCCTCAAAAAGTGTCGTTCCATGTTCGCTCAGCCGTGGCACAGGCTGTCCTTCGACCGCCCGAACTTCGCACGGTGCCTGATTTGCCTATGGGAGAAGCACAAGGAAGCGCAGTTGGCTGACATCGCGCGGCGCCGTCCCGAGGCCGAACTCGCAGCACTGGCTCAGTGGGGGAAGGCTGACATGAAGATCGCTCGCCGCCTGTTCCTGAGAAGCGTTCCGCCTGCTGTTGCCAGCATGGGAGCCGCTGCTTCGACGTCGTTTGCCGCTGACGCGGCGATGCCCCCCGAGAGTGTGTTGAATCTTGCTCCTGAAAGCTCACATCTAGAACGCGCCGTGGCAGTGCTTGTATTTCTTGCCGGAGCCGCACGGGCATGGCTCGTTGCGCCCCACCTTGCCCCAGGTGGCGGGGTTGTTCGGATCGCGCTGTGAAGGATCGACGACCGCTTCGTCGTCGCCTTCGCCGAAATCGTCCTGACCGGTGGTCGCATCGATGTGATGGCCGAACACCTTGGGCGCTTCCGGCGGCGGCGCATCGGCGGCCTCGCGCACCAGTTCGACACGCATGAGCTGCGCGGTCACGGCCTGCCTCAGATTGGCGAGCATCGCCTGGAACATCTCGAAGGATTCGGACTTGTATTCGTTCAGCGGATCGCGCTGCGCATAGCCGCGGAAGCCGATCACCGAGCGCAGATGGTCGAGATTGACGATGTGCTCGCGCCAGAGCTGATCGAGCGTCTGGAGCAAAACGGAGCGTTCGACATAGGTCATGATCTCGGGGCCGAACCGCTTCGCGCGGTCCTCGGCGGCGGCGTTGACCGCGTTCAGCAGGCGCTCGCGCATCTCTTCCTCGGCGATGCCTTCTTCCTTCGCCCATTCGTCCACAGGCAGGTCGAGGTTCAACTGTTCGAGCACGGCCTGCTTGAACCCCTGCACATCCCATTGCTCTGCATAGGCATTTTCCGGGATGAACCGGGTGACGAGATCGTCGACGACGTCCTCGCGCATTTCCGCGACCGTCTCGGTGAGGCTCCCGCCGTCCATAAGCGACAGGCGCTGGTCGAACACGACCTTGCGCTGGTCGTTCATCACGTCGTCATATTTGAGCAGGTTCTTGCGGATATCGAAATTGCGGGCCTCGACCTTTTTCTGCGCCTTTTCGAGCGCCTTGTTGATCCAGGGATGGATGATGGCTTCGTCTTCCTTGAGGCCGAGCTTCTGGAGCATGCCGTCCATGCGGTCCGAGCCGAAGATGCGCATCAGGTCATCCTGGATCGACAGGTAGAATTTCGAGCGGCCCGGATCGCCCTGGCGTCCCGAGCGTCCGCGCAACTGGTTGTCGATGCGCCTGGATTCGTGGCGTTCCGTCGCCAGCACATAGAGGCCGCCGGCGGCCAGCGCCTGCTGCTTCAGCTTGGCGATATCCTCCTGTATGGCCTTTTCCTTCGCCTCGCGCTCCGGTCCCGCCGGCATGTCGGCCAGCTCCTGCGCGATGCGCATGTCGGCATTGCCGCCAAGCTGGATGTCGGTGCCGCGCCCGGCCATGTTGGTCGCAATGGTGATTGCGCCCGGACGTCCCGCCTGGGCCACGATGGCCGCTTCCTGCTCGTGGTAGCGGGCGTTCAGCACCTGGAAATCCTTGAGACCCTCCTTGCGGAGCCGCTCCGCCAGCAGCTCGGACTTTTCGATAGAGGTCGTGCCTACGAGGATCGGCTGGCCCTTGCTGCTTGCCTCACGGATGTCGCGGACGATGGCGCGGTATTTTTCCTCGATGGTGCGATAGACCTCGTCGTCCTCGTCGAGGCGCTGGATGGGCAGGTTCGTCGGGATTTCGGTGACGCCAAGATTGTAGATGTTGGCGAATTCCTCCGCTTCCGTCAGCGCCGTGCCGGTCATGCCCGCCAGCTTCTTGTACATGCGGAAATAGTTCTGGAAAGTGATCGAGGCGAGTGTCTGGTTTTCCGGCTGGATCGCCACATGCTCCTTGGCCTCAAGCGCCTGATGCAGCCCTTCCGAATAGCGGCGGCCCGGCATCATGCGGCCCGTGAACTCGTCGATGATGACGACTTCGTTGTTGCGCACGATATAGTCCTTGTCGCGCTGGAACAGGCGATGCGCCTTGAGCGCGTTGTTGACGTGGTGGACCATCGCGACGTTTTCCACGTCATAGAGCGATTCCCCGCGCAGCAGACCGGCTGAGGCGAGCAGGCCCTCCATCTTCTCCGTGCCTTCCTCGGTGAAGATCGCCGTACGCTGCTTTTCGTCGACCTCATAGTCGGCGGCTTCGAGCTTGATCACCAGCGCGTCGACGGTGTTGTACATTTCCGAGCGATCTTCGAGCGGCCCCGAAATGATCAGCGGTGTGCGCGCCTCGTCGATCAGGATCGAGTCCACCTCGTCGACAATCGCGAAAAAGTGTTCGCGCTGCACCATCTGGGCGCGCTCATACTTCATGTTGTCGCGAAGGTAGTCGAAGCCCAACTCATTGTTCGTCGCGTAGGTGATGTCGCAACCGTAGGCGGCGCGACGCTGCTCGTCGTCCAGACCGTGGACGATCACGCCGGTCGTCATGCCGAGGAAACCATAGACGCGGCCCATCCATTCGGCGTCGCGGCTGGCGAGATAGTCGTTCACCGTGACCACATGCACGCCCTTGCCGGCCAGCGCGTTCAGGTAGACGGGCAGGGTGGCGACCAGCGTCTTGCCCTCGCCGGTGCGCATCTCGGCGATGTTTCCGCCATGCAGCACCATGCCGCCCATGAGCTGCACGTCGAAGGGGCGCAGGCCGAGCGCGCGCTTCGCTGCCTCGCGCACTGTGGCGAAGGCAGGCTCCAGGAGGTCGTCCAGCGTCGCGCCGTTGGCAAGCTGCTGCCTGAACTCCGCCGTTCGTGCGCGCAGCGCCTCGTCGGACAGCGCCGCCACCTCCGGCTCCAGCGCATTGATCGCCTCGACGCGTGGACGCATGCCCTTGACGCGGCGGTCATTCGCGGAACCGAAAATCTTGCGGGCGAGATTGCCGAAGCTGACCATTCAATGGCCCTTTCAATTGGCGCACCCCGGTCGGGAAACCGGGCGAATCCGCCGCGCAACCGTTAAAGGCAGTGGATTCGAAGCAAAACGAAAAGCGCCCAAAATCGCTTCTGGACGCAAAGGTGGTGGACAGATAAGAGGGGTGCGCGGCGATGTCAACGTGGCAACTAAACACCGTCGCACTTGGGAAACCGCCACATTTTAAGCCGCTTTCAGCATGTACTTGCGCGCTCGAATCCTACTGGAGTTGTTTTGATGTCCCCGTCCTTTTGCCGCGTATCCCTGATCCGGCTTTCCATCGCTGCCCTGTTGTCCGCCGGGACCGGGTTCGCGGCATTCGCACAGGATGCGAAACCGGCCGAGACCCCGCCCGCGGCTGCGGCTCCCGCGCCTGCTCCGAAGCCCGCGCCCGACACCGTGCTTGCCACCGTCAACGGCCAGCCGATCACCGAGGCCGACCTTGATCTCGCCATCGAGGACCTCGACCAGCAGTTCGCGCGCCTGCCCGAGGAGCAGAAGCGCGCCGCGGCACTTTCGGCGGTCATCGAAATTCGCCTGATGGCGGCCGAGGCTGCCGCGAAGGGCATCGACAAGGACCCCGACATGCAGCGTCGCCTCGCCTTCCTGCAGCAGCGCGCGCTCCACGCGGCGGTGATCGAAAAGGAAGTCCAGGCGAAGATCACCGATGACGAAATCCGCGCGCGCTACGACAAGGAAATCGCCGCGCAGCCTGCGGAGAACGAAATTCACGCCCGCCACATCCTCGTCAAGACCAAGGAGGAAGCGGAGGCGATCATCAAGGATCTCGACGCGGGCAAGAAGTTCGAGGACATCGCCAAGGAAAAGTCCACCGATCCGGGCTCGGGCGCCAATGGCGGCGACCTTGGCTATTTCTCTGCGGGCCAGATGGTCCCCGAATTCGAGAAGGCCGCCTTCGACCTCGCGCCGGGTACCTACACCAAGACGCCTGTGCAGACGCAGTTCGGGTTCCACGTCATCAAGGTCGAGGACAAGCGCGCCAAGCAGCCGCCGGCCTTCGACGATGTGAAGGACCAGGTCCGTTCGCTGGTGCTGCGCGACAAATATCTCGAACTGATCCAGAGCTTGCGCGGCGCGGCCAAGATCGATATCGCCGATCCTGCCTTGAAGCAGTCCGTCGAGGGGATGGAAACGCCCAAACCCTGACCGGAGACCACATACAGGGACGCTCCGGCTGAGGCTCAGAGCGTCCTTTCCTTGGGATCGGGGCTGGTGAACCGCATGGTCATCGGCCTGCCCGCCGCGACATTTCCCATCGATTCCGTGAGGGGAATCGGCAGCGACAGCTCCAGCGCGCGGAATACGGACGCCACGAATGCCTCGCGCGCCGCTTCGGTACCGCCGCGTTTCAGCCAGGTAATCTGCGGCTTGCCGTTGAGCGAGCCGTCACGCCTGAGCGAAAACCGCACCGTCACTTCGAGGCCCTGCGTCCCCTCCGGCGGCTGCCAGCACCTGCCGAGCGCAGACCACATCGCTTCCAGCGTATTGACGGGCGTACTCTGGCGACAGGAGGCGTCCTGTGCTGCGCAAGCGAAGGCCGAAAGGCCCAGAATGCCCAGTCCCGTGGCTGCAACGATCAGCGGTCCATGCATTGCGGCCTCGCCTGTCCCGGCAGCCGGCGGCGGCTGCCCCGCGCCGGGATTGGCGCGGATGCGATGCTCTCACGTTGTCTCGCCCGAGGCAATTACGCGAAGCTGGCGAGAGGCGTGGTTCCTGCCCTTGGCGATTGCCGCGCGGAAGGCGGGCATCAGAAGCGCGTAGAGCATGGCGAGCACAAAGCCCGCCACCCCGCCCAGCGCCACCACGACAAGGGCGGAATAGAGCGAGCCGCGATCGGTGGGCGTGGACCTTGCCGCATAGAACGTGCCGCTGCTCTCGAAGAGCTTCCTCTGCGCCAGTGAAAACAGGTCTCGATATTTCGACGTTAGCATGTCGAGGTTCCGTTTCGCCGTCTCCGGCAGGTTGCCCGCCTCCGGCAGCACGCTTCCGGCATCTCGTATGATGATCGCGTCCTGCCGTGCATTGAGTCGCGACATCTGGCCGACAAGCTGCTGCCGCTTGTCCATCAGGTCCCGAACATAGGCGACATAGGAGGCCCGCTCCACGAGTTCGACCACCTTGTCGAGTGCGCCCTGGTCCAGAAGCGGGCCGCTCGTGAAGCCGTTTTCGGGCGACCTAGACCTCGTTTCTCCGAACAGCCTGTTCAGGTTCCGGTCGATCCCTTCTATGCGTCCTGCGATCTCCCTCGATTTCGTGACCAACTGACTGCGCAGGGCGACGGCGACCGGATCGGTCGGCGGAAATCCTCCTGCCAGCAGAGGGTTGTACTCGATCGTCCTGAACTCCCGGATCAGGTTCGCCAGTTCCTGCGCGGTCAGCCCGTCCGGCGTAGTGAGTCCGGCCAGCCGGTTGTCCTCGCTTATGATGGCGACGCCTGCCTCGATCCTGTCCAGTTGCTCCCCCACGAGCAGCAGGGCGACCGTGCCGGAAGGCTGCTTCGGCACGGAGCTGATGCTGGCTTCGCTGAGGTCCGAGCTGGCCAGCACGCGATACCGCTTGACGAAAACATCGTTCCATGTCGCCGGTACGGCAAAGGCCAGTGCGATAGCCTCGCGGGAGGAAAGGCCGAGCAGGTCGTTGTTCACTTCGATGCGCAGCCCGCTGTTCATGGCGGCTGAAAGCTCGGCGAGATAGTCGCTGTTGATAGCATCTATATCCGCCGGCTGGAGGCCCCGCGTGGCCAGCTTCTGCTGGTATTTTCGCTCGATGCCTGCCGCCGCCGGGTCGTCATAGCTGACGCCGATGGCCTGCTCCAGCCGATCCGTGCCGATATGAAACCGCTCCGCCAATGCGGTCAGGACGGTCGACGACTTGAGGTCTGCGGGCGAGAAGGCCGTCGCGTTCGGATAGTTTCCGTTTTCTATGCCGATCAGCTTCACATGGTATGAGATGATCTGGCGGTTCGACGCGCTGTCGGCGAGCACGGCGAGCGCGGCGGCGCAGATGCCGAGAAACGGCAGCAGCACGAGCAGCGCCCGGCATGTCCAGAGCCGGTTGAAGATGTCCCGGAAGGTCAACACCGAATCAGTTTCGTCGCGCGCTGCCGCCGCCGTGCCTCGATCGCTCATCGTGCCTCGCAATTTCATTCTTTCAGGTCCGCATTGTGGGAGCGGCACATCGAATATTAGAGATTACTGATTATCAGATTGAAACCTGCTTGCAACCGCAACTCCATGTATCGGGCGGTCACTGGTGCATTCTGGCGGGCTTCGTGCTGCTCGGCGCACTTGCGCTCGGTGCGTGGCTGGGGCAAACGGAACGCAAATCCAGAAAAGGCAGCCGGTCGCCCAATGTCGGAACAGATTTCACCCCTCGCACCGAAGAAATACGCAAAGATGCCGTCCGTTGCGGGTGTGCGCATCGCGACGGCGGAGGCCGGCATCAAATATCGAAACCGGACGGACCTGCTCGCAATGGTGTTTGCACCGGGAACTGAAATCGCCGGGGTTTTCACTCGCTCCAGATGCCCGTCCGCTCCGGTCGATTTCTGCCGCGAGAACCTTGGCGGCGGCAAGGCGCGCATCCTCGTGGTCAATTCCGGCAATGCGAATGCATTCACGGGGCGCAAGGGCCGCGAGTCGACCTCGGCCACCGGCAAGGCCGCTGCGGCTGCCGCTGCATGTGACATCTCCGAAGTGTTCCTCGCCTCAACAGGTGTCATCGGCGAGCCGCTCGACCCCGGCAAGTTCACCCATCTTCTGGCGGACCTTGCCCGGCAGGCGAGCGAGGACCGCTGGCTGGATGCGGCGAGGGCGATCATGACCACCGACACCTATCCGAAGGTCGCCACCGTCACGGTGAAGCTCGGGGAGACCGACGTGGTTATCAACGGCATCGCAAAAGGGGCCGGAATGATCGCGCCCGACATGGCGACCATGCTGTCCTTCGTTGCAACGGATGCGCCGATTGCCGCGCCCGTTCTCCAGCAATTGCTCTCCAAAGGCGTAAGCGGCACATTCAACGCCGTCACGGTCGACAGCGACACTTCGACAAGCGATACGCTGCTTCTGTTTGCGACCGGCGCCGCTGCGGATCGCGGCGCGCCGCGCATCTCCGACATACGCGACCCGCTGCTGATGCTCTTCAAGCGCGGATTGAACAAAATCCTGAAGAATCTTGCCCTACAGGTGGTCCGCGACGGCGAGGGCGCGCGCAAGCAGGTCGAGGTTACGGTAACCGGGGCGCGGTCGGCCCGCTCGGCCAAACGCATTGCGCTATCCATCGCAAACTCGCCGCTGGTCAAGACAGCGATTGCAGGCGAGGATGCCAATTGGGGACGCGTGGTCATGGCGGTCGGCAAGTCGGGCGAACCGGCGGATCGTGATCTGCTGTCGATCTGGTTCGGCGACAACAGGCTTGCCTTTGAGGGCGAGCGCGATCCTTCCTATTCGGAACAAGCGACCTCGGCCTACATGAAGCGCGATGAAATCCGCATCCGCGCCGATATCGGGCTTGGCCGGGGCAAGGCCACGGTCTGGACCTGCGACCTCACCAAGGAATATGTTGCCATCAATGGCGATTACCGCAGTTGATGATCTCAAACGGCACAAATCCAGGCATTTCGGCGGGCCTGCCGCTGGTGCGCCGCTTCGAAGCGGCGGCGTTTCGCGCGTGGCCTGCGGCCTCTGTGCATTATGACGGAACCTGGGTCGTGCGGCTCAACGCCGGGCACCCGGCCAAGCGGCTGAACTCCGTCAATCCGCTCGATCCGGGCGATGTGCGCGACCTCGAAGAGCGCGTGGCGCGCGCCGGACGCTGGTTCGAAGCTTATGGCAGGCCGCTGACTTTTCGCCTTTCGCCATTGTCGGGTCCCGCGCTGACCGATTATTTCGACGCGCAGGGCTGGATCAGCATGTCGGAATCGCTGGTCATGCGGGCGAGCCTCCAGGACCTGCCCGTCGACAATGCGATTCTTCAGATTCCGTTGAAGGACATTGGGCGCTTCATCAATGCCGCGATGGAAGTCCATATGATGGACCCGGCATTGCGGCCCGGCCTGACGGAAATCATCAGCTCTATCCATGCGGAGGCGGGCCTGTTCGTGCTGGAAGACAGCGGGACGCCGCTTGCGACCGCCGTTTGCGTCCATGACGGCGATCTCGCCGGGCTGTTCGAGATCGCCACCGGCCCCCGCGAACGCGGCAAGGGCTATGGAAGGCGCGTCGTGCTGTCGGCCCTGCGGTGGGCGCGCCTGCGTGGCGCTGAACAGGCATGGCTCCAGGTCGAGGCTGACAACACGCCGGCGCTCAGGCTCTACGAGACGATCGGCTTTGTGGAAGCCTATCGCTATCACTATCGCCGCCCGGCGAAGAAATGAGCATGGAAAAGCCCGTACTCCCCATCCTGCTGGTCGTCGCCTGCGCGCTGGTCGATGCTGACGGCCGCGTGCTGATTGCGCAGCGTCCCGAAGGCAAGCAGCTTGCCGGGCTCTGGGAATTTCCGGGCGGCAAGGTGGAGCCCGGCGAAACGCCGGAGGAAACGCTGGTGCGCGAATTGCGCGAGGAACTCGGCATCGAGACGAAGCCCGAATGCCTTGCGCCACTGACCTTCGCCAGCCACCGCTACGAGAAGTTTCACCTGCTGATGCCGCTTTATGTCTGCCGGAAGTTCACGGGCATTCCGCAACCTCTGGATGCGCAGGCCTTGAAGTGGGTCAAGCCCTCGAAGCTGCGCGACTACCCCATGCCGCCCGCCGACGCGCCCCTCATTCCATTCTTGATCGACCTGCTTTGACCCGTGCTGTCCATGCGGGGGGCTTCACCTTTCATTAACGGTGTTGCGAGCATCGGCGATTTGTTAACGAGTCGTTGAGGCGATCGTGAAAATGTCCCTCAAATCTACAACTTGTGCGGGAAGTCGCGTTGCGAGGGTCGATGGAGCAGGAACGCGGGTGGCAGTTCGTCGGTGACGAGGGAAGCTGGAGTATGCGGGGAGCCGGCATGGGCCTTCTCAGGGCAACGCTGCTCTTCGGCCTCGGCATCGCCGCGCTGACGATCCTCATTGTCCCCGTGCTCGACAAGCGCAGCGACCAATGGGCCGACGGCGCGGGCATCGATACGATGCAGGTCGGTTCGATCAACAAGGGCAACACCTACACGCTTCGTCGCAGCGTTCTCCAGCCATCGCCCGATTCCGTCTGCGTCATTCGCCCGGACGGCTCCCGGCGCGGCGCATGCTGAACGGATGCGGCAGATTTCCGGTGCAATCTTAGCAAAGCAGCGCAGGGCTTTTTAATTTCCGTTTGCTACCGTTCTCGCATGGAGAGGCGGTCGACCCATGTTCTACACGGTCAGAAAATTCATTGAAGACGAGAGCGGTGCCACCGCCGTGGAATATGGATTGATCGCTGTGCTGATCTGCGTTGCGCTGCTCGGTGGCGCCAAAAGCGCGGGGCTGTCCATCAACAATATGTGGGACAACAACAGCTCAACCGTGCAGGAAGCGCTCGGCATCCCGCCCGGCTGATCAGTCGCCGCCCTGCTTCAATATCCGCGCCAGCGAAACTTGTGCCGACCCCGGCTTCAAAGGCTTTTGCTGCGAGGCGTCGGGCGCCCATCCCGACAGCCAGATGATTGCGAATGTCGCCCTTATGCGTCCGTCCGCATCTGAGAACCGCTCCGCATAAATCTCCGCCGCGCGCATGAAAAGCCGACGTGTCACGGGCTTTCGGCTGCGGTCGAGCAGGACGTTGGTAGCGCCCATCGCCCGCAGGTCCGCCATCAGCGCGAAAAGATGCGGGTACCGGACCGTGATCGCCTCGACATCCGCGACCGGCAGCGCGAAACCGGCCCGCTGGAGCAGAGCGCCTGCATCCCGCACGTCCGTGAAGGGATTGACGCGCGGCGCCGCACCTCCGGTCAATTCGGTTTCCGCGACCAGCAGGCTTTCGCGCAGTTCCCGCAAGGTTTCCCCACCTGCCATGGCCGCAAGGAAAAGGCCGTCCGGCTTCAGCGCGCGCCGGAATTGGAGCAGCAGGCCGGGCAGGTCGTTGACCTCCTGGAACGCCAGCAGCGAGACGGCAAGCTCCACGCTTTCGGGTTCGACCGGCAGGGTTTCAGCCGCCGCCGTCAGCCCGTCATCGGGAAGGAGCAGCGCCGCGTCGCGCTCCACGCGCAAGACGTGACCGACCTTGCCGCTGCGCTCCAGCGCCCTTGCCGCATGTCCGGTGGTGCAGAAAGCGGCGATGGCGCGGTCGAACCGCCGCTCCACGGTCGCCAGCCGCTCGCCGAGATCGTCTGCGACACGTTCCATCAGGAAATCCGCGCCGGTCACATGGGCATGCAGCGCCCGCAACCTTCGGGCGAGCGCAAGTTCGGTATCGAATAGCAGTTGCACGCGGCATTTCTTCCTGTTGTGCGGCGGCACGGCACAGGCCATACCGAAGCGGTTGATCGGTGACAATGGCCATGTTCAGGGCTTCCTTGACGGATCTGGCGGTACGTGCGGCGGGAATCCTCTTTCCGCCCTGCTGTCCGGGTTGCGGCCGCGTCGTCTCGGCGCCTGCCACGCTGTGCGCTTTGTGCTGGCCGGGCGTCCGCTTTCTCGAACGCCCGTGGTGCGAGGTCATGGGCACGCCCTTCTCGCACGACATGGGCGACGGTTTCCTGTCGGCGGACGCGATTGCAAATCCGCCGCCGTTTCGGCGGGCGCGCGCGGCGGTCGGCTACAGCGGGGTTGCGCGTTCGATGGTGCAGAGCCTGAAATATCGCGACCAGACCGATCTCGCGCCTTGGATGGCGCGGTGGATGATGCGCGCCGGATCGCAATTGCTGCGGGAGGCGGACGTGATCGTGCCGGTCCCGCTGCACCGGGCGCGGCTGCTGCGGCGAAGGTTCAACCAGTCGGCGGAGCTTGCGCGCTCGCTCGCCCGCCTTTCCGCGAAGCCGATGCTTCCCGATGCGGTCATGCGCATCAGGAACACGCGCCAGCAGGTCGGCCTCAAGCTTGCCGAGCGGCAGGACAATGTGCGCGCGGCTTTCGTCGTGCCGCCGCAGAAGCTTATCGACGTGGCCGGACGCCGCGTGCTCGTGGTCGACGATGTGTACACCACCGGATCGACCGTCAACGCCGTGACCAAAGCCCTTATGAAAGGCGGCGCGGGGGCGGTTGATGTGCTCACCTTCGCGCGCGTGCTGCCGGGGGACTTTCAGCCGGATGAGGCTGAGACTATATAGTCGGCAAGGAAAGCGAACGAACATGCCTGATGTGACCATCTATACGCGAGCGATGTGCGGCTATTGCGCGGCGGCCAAGCGGCTGCTCGACCGCAAGGGCGTGGCCTATACCGAACACGATGCGAGTTTCAGCCCCGCACTGCGCGAGGAGATGGTCGCGCGCTCCGGTCGCCGCACTTTTCCGCAGATTTTCGTGGGCGATGTTCATGTCGGCGGCTGTGACGACCTGCATGCGCTCGAGGACCAGGGCAGGCTCGACGGCCTGCTCAAGACCGGCGCGCTGGGCTGAGGATACGCCATGACGATTTTCAAGGCCGCTGCCGTCCAGATGCGCTCTGGCACCAGCCCGGACCGCAACGCCGTCGAGTTCGAGCATCTCGTGCGCGAGGCCGCCGCGAAGGGCGCGGCCTATGTCCAGTCGCCCGAGATGACCGGCGGCCTCATCCGCGACAAGGATGCGCGTGTCGCGCTGTTCACCTCCGTCGAGCGGGATGTTGTCGCCCGCACGGCCTCCCGCCTTGCCGCCGAGCTTGGCATCGTGCTGCATGTCGGCTCCACCGCGATCCTGCGAGAGGACGGCAAGCTCGCCAACCGGGCGCTGCTGTACGGGCCGGACGGCGCGCTGATCGCGTCCTACGACAAGATCCACATGTTCGACGTCGATCTCGACAATGGCGAAAGCTGGCGGGAATCCTCGGCCTACGAGCCCGGAACGCGGGCGGTGGTCGCAGATCTTCCCTTTGCGAGGCTCGGCTTCGCCATCTGCTACGATCTGCGTTTTCCGCAGCTTTTCCGCGCCGAGGCGCTCGCCGGTGCGCAGGTGCTGACGGTTCCCGCCGCCTTCACCCGCCAGACCGGCGAGGCGCATTGGCATACGCTGCTGCGCGCCCGTGCCATCGAGAACGGAGCCTTTGTCGTTGCTGCCGCGCAGGGCGGCCTGCACGAGGATGGCCGCGAGACCTATGGCCATTCGCTCGTCATCGACCCCTGGGGGCGGGTGATCGCGGAAGCGAATGGTAACGAACCATGCGTTATCCTGGCCGAGATCGACACCGCTCAGGTAGCTGCCGCGCGCGCGAAAATTCCCAATCTCAAGAATGCGCGCGAGTTCGGGCTGAGCGAGGTCGGGCCTGTGGAGTTCAAGGGTGCCGCATCGTGATTCGTTTTTCCCTGGTTTGTGACAGCGCTCATGAGTTCGAGGGCTGGTTCCGCTCGAATGACGATTTCGACACGCAGAAGAAGCGCGGCTTCGTCGATTGCCCGCATTGCGGCAGCACGAGGGTGGAGAAGGCGCTGATGGCGCCTGCGGTGTCCACGGCGCGCAAGCAGGAAAAGATCGCGCTGGCCATGGGCGAGCAGCAGCGCCGCGTCATGGCGGAGATGAAGGCATTCGCCGAGCGCGTGAAGGCCGATGCGGATTATGTCGGCGATCGCTTTGCCGACGAGGCCCGAAAAATCCACTTTGGCGAAACCGATGCGCGCGGCATCTATGGCGAGGCGACTGTCGAGGAGGCGCGCGAGCTTGCCGAGGACGGCATCGAATTCCTGCCGCTGCCGAATTTTCCCGACGAGCGCAACTGACCGGCCTATGCCGGCCGTTCCGCCAGCAGCATATAGTTCACATCCATATCCTTCGACCGGCTCCAGCGGTCCGCAAGCGGATTGTAGGTCACGCCCGTGCGGTCTATTACCGTAAGTCCGGCCTTACCGAGTGCGGTCTCAAGCTCCTGTGGGCGCACCAGCTTTTCGAAGCGGTGCGTTCCACGCGGCAGCCAGCGCAGGATATATTCGGCGCCGATGATCGCCAGCCCCAGCGCTTTCAGCGTCCTGTTGATCGTCGCAACGAACATCAACCCGCCGGGTTTAACCATCTCGCTGGTGCGCTGAATGAACAGGTCGATGTCCGTGACGTGCTCGACCACTTCCATGTTCAGCACCACGTCGAACTGTTCTCCGGCGTCCGCCAGCGCTTCGGCGGTGGTGGCGCGATAGTCGATGTCGAGCCCGCCTTCCGCGGCGTGCAGCCGCGCCACCTCGATGTTGCGCTCCGCCGGATCGACGCCAACGACTGTTGCGCCCAGCCGCGCCATCGGCTCGCACAACAGGCCGCCGCCGCAGCCGATGTCGAGAACGCGCACGCCTTCGAGCGGCCGTGCAGCCAGCGGGTCGCGTCCCATCCGCGCCGCGATCTGGTCGCGTATATAGGCCAGCCGCACCGGGTTGAATTTGTGCAGCGGGCGGAATTTTCCGGAAGGGTCCCACCATTCGGCTGCGATGCGCGAGAACCGTTCCAGTTCTTCGGGGTCGATCGTCGTGCGTTCTGCCTGCGCCATGAATCTCTCCTTGGAGGCAAGGAAGTCGGGTCTGGCCGGCGAAATGTCAAGGTTGGCGCTGCCCCTCACCCTTACCCTCTCCCCGTTACAACGGGGCGAGGGGGACGCCAGCGTCGGCGACTATCCTCCTTCTCCCCGTCAAAACGGGGAGAAGGACGCGGCAGCGGGATGAGGGGCAGCTAAATCGCGTCAAGCAAGCCGCAATGACGCCCCCGCCTCGCCCCCCTGCCCGCCGCAATGCGCGCAGACAACTTGCGAAGCGGGCGGGCTTTGGCTAAGGAGGCCGCGGTTTCGGCGCTCGCCTTTGCGGGCGCTTCATTGCAGGAGCAGCCGGGGTTCTCCGGCGACATTCGACAAGGCATCTGTCCGCACATGGCGCGCATCGTGATGAAATTCGGCGGAACATCGGTCGCCGACATCGCCCGCATCCGCAATGTGGCGCGGCATGTAAAGCGCGAGGTCGATGCGGGCCATGAGGTGGCCGTCGTGGTTTCGGCCATGGCGGGCAAGACCAATGAGCTGGTCGGGTGGACCAAGGAAGCCTCGCCCATGCACGACGCGCGCGAATATGACGCCGTGGTTGCGTCGGGCGAACAGGTGACGGCGGGCCTGCTGGCGATCACGCTGCAGAACATGGGCATCCATGCCCGTTCGTGGCTCGGCTGGCAGATACCGATCCGTACCGACGGCGCGCACGGCGCGGCGCGCATCACCGACATTGATGGCTCGTTCCTCATCCAGCGCTTCAAGGAAGGCCAGGTGGCGGTGGTTGCCGGTTTTCAGGGGCTGGCGCCCGACAACCGCATTTCGACGCTTGGCCGCGGGGGCTCGGATACCAGCGCCGTTGCCATCGCGGCTGCCGTGAAGGCCGATCGCTGCGACATATATACCGACGTGGACGGGGTCTACACCACCGATCCGCGCATCGAGCCGAAGGCGCGGCGCATGTCGAAGATCACCTTCGAGGAAATGCTGGAAATGGCGTCGCTCGGGGCAAAGGTGCTGCAGGTCCGATCGGTCGAGCTTGCAATGGTGCACAAGGTGCGCACATTCGTGCGTTCCTCATTCGACGATCCGGACGCGCCCGGCATGGGCGATCTCCTGAACCCGCCCGGAACGCTCATTTGCGACGAGGATGAAATCGTGGAACAGCAGGTTGTTACCGGCATTGCCTACGCCAAGGACGAGGCGCAGATTTCGCTCCGCCGCGTCGCCGACCGTCCCGGCGTCGCCGCAGGAATTTTCGGGCCGCTGGCCGAGGCGGGCATCAATGTCGACATGATCGTCCAGAACATTTCTGAAGACGGCAAATCGACCGACATGACCTTCACGGTGCCGTCCGGCGATGTCGACAAGGCGCTGGCCGTGCTGGAGAAAATCCGCCCAACGGTCGGCTTCGATACCGTGCAGCACGATGAAGGCATGTCGAAAGTATCGGTCATCGGCATCGGAATGCGCAGCCATGCGGGCGTCGCCGCGACGGCGTTCAAGGCGCTTTCCGAAAAAGCGATCAACATCCGTGCGATCACCACTTCGGAGATCAAGATCTCCATCCTTATCGACGGGCCGTATACCGAACTGGCCGTTCGCACTTTGCATTCGGTCTACGGGCTCGATAAGCAGTAGAAATTCTGCTGGCGAATCGAGCGGTTCGCCGGGCAAAATGGTCCGTCAGGGTCGGAAGGGACGCCGATGCGCGATGCTGCGGGTGGTCCGCGTGTATTGCTGAAAAAACTCCGCGAATTGATGGCGGAGCCGCTAGAGCCGCAGGAGCGACTCGACAGGATCGTGCGCGACATCGCCTCGAACATGGTCGCTGAAGTCTGCTCGCTCTACGTCTTGCGCGCCGATTCCGTCCTCGAACTCTACGCGACGGAGGGTCTGAATCCGAGCGCCGTCCACCTTGCCCAGCTACAGGTGGGGCAGGGGCTCGTCGGCACCATCGCGGCCAGCGCGCGTGCGCTCAACCTGTCGGACGCCCAGAAGCACCCCGCCTTTACCTACCTGCCGGAAACGGGCGAGGAGATTTACCACTCCTTCCTTGGCGTGCCGGTCCTGCGAGCGGGGCGCACGCTTGGCGTGCTCGTCGTGCAGAACCGCACCATGCGCACCTATCGGGAAGACGAGGTCGAGGCGCTCGAAACCACCGCCATGGTGATGGCCGAGATGATCGCGGCGGGCGGCCTTACGCGGCTGACGCGCCCCGGACTGGAACTCGACCTGTCCAAGCCGGTCACAATCGGCGGCCTGTCATTCAATGAAGGCGTCGGCCTCGGCCATGTGGTGCTGCACGAGCCGCGCATCGTCGTCACCAACCTGTTCAACGAGGACAGCGACAGGGAACTGGAGCGCCTCGAAAGCGCACTTGGTTCGCTGCGGCTTTCCATCGACGACATGCTGTCGCGCCGTGACGTGGCGTTC
Organism: Rhizobiaceae bacterium; assembly: GCA_023953835.1. Classification (NCBI taxonomy): domain Bacteria; kingdom Pseudomonadati; phylum Pseudomonadota; class Alphaproteobacteria; order Hyphomicrobiales; family Rhizobiaceae; species Rhizobiaceae bacterium. The sequence goes on from JAMLJB010000001.1 coordinate 2,244,550, forward strand.
GAGGGCGAGCACCGCGCCGTGCTTGAAGCCTATCGCATGTTCGCCAACGACCGGGGCTGGGTGCGCCGGCTGGAAGAGGCAATCAACAATGGGCTGACGGCGGAAGCGGCGGTCGAAAAGGTGCAGAGCGACATGCGCGCCCGCATGCTGCACATGACCGATCCCTATCTGCGCGAGCGCATGAGCGATTTCGACGATCTCGGCAATCGGCTGCTGCGCCAGTTGATGGGCCGGGCACCCGACGACATCGCCGCTGCCCTGCCGAAGGATTCGATCATCGTCGCGCGCTCGATGGGCGCTGCCGAATTGCTGGATTATCCGCGCGAAAAGCTGCGCGGCCTCATCCTCGAGGACGGAGCGGCCACCAGCCATGTTGTGATCGTGGCGCGCGCCATGGGCATTGCAGCCGTCGGGCAGGTCAAGGGCGCGGTGTCGATGGCCGAAAACGGCGACCCGGTCATTGTCGATGGCGATGAGGGAACGATCCATCTTCGTCCGCAGCAGGATGTGGAGCTTGCCTACGCCGAAAAGGTTCGCTTCCGCGCCCGCAGGCAGCAGCTTTACAGGGAATTACGCGACAGGCCGTCGCTGACCAAGGACGGAACGAAGATCGACTTGCTGATGAATGCAGGCCTGCTGGTGGACCTGCCGCAACTCGCGGAGTCCGGCGCGGCGGGCATCGGGCTTTACCGCACCGAACTGCAATTCATGGTCGCATCCACTTTCCCGCGCGCCGAGGCGCAGGAAAGGCTCTACAAGGACGTGCTGGACGCCGCGCGTGGCAAGCCCGTCACCTTCCGCACCATCGACATAGGCGGCGACAAGGTGCTCCCCTATTTCAAGGGCATGCAGCCGGAGGAAAACCCGGCGCTCGGCTGGCGCGCCATCCGCCTGACGCTGGACCGTCCCGGCCTGCTCAAGACTCAGGTTCGCGCCCTGCTCAAGGCGGCGGGGGGTCGCGAGCTCAAGGTGATGCTGCCCATGGTCACCGAACTGGGCGAAATCGCGCAGGCGCGCGAGATCATCGACACGGAGGTTCGCCATCTGTCGCGCTTTGCGCACATGCTGCCGAACACGCTGAAGCTCGGCGCGATGCTCGAAGTCCCTTCGCTTCTGTGGCAACTGGACGAGCTGATGTCGGCGGTGGATTTCGTGTCGGTGGGGTCGAACGACCTGTTCCAGTTCGTCATGGCGACCGACAGGGGCAATTCGACCCTCGCCAACCGTTTCGATCCGTTGTCCGTGCCGTTCCTCAGGACGCTGAAGGACATTGCGGATGCGGGCAGGCGCAACAACACGCCTGTCACGCTGTGCGGGGAACTGGCCGGCAAGCCGATCTCGGCAATGGCCCTGATGGGCCTCGGCTATCGCTCCATCTCCATGTCGCCTGCCGCCATCGGCCCGGTCAAGGCCATGATGCTCGAACTGCCGCTTGGCCAGTTGGAGACCTTCATGCAGGAAAACCTGTCCGGCAAGAGCGCCACCTTGCCGATGCGGGCGCTGCTCCAAGCATTTGCCGACGACCGCAAGATTCCCTTGTAGAGTGTAGACGATGATTGCCTTGCCGCGTGATCGGATGGATCAGGTCGTGAAGCGTTTCGAGATGCTCGAAGCGCAGATGGCTGCCGGGCCGAGCGCCGACGCCTATGTGAAGATGGCGTCCGAATATTCCGACATGCAGGAAATGGTCGGCAAGATCCGCTCGCTCCGCGATGCCGAACAGGAGCAGGCCGATCTGGAAGCCATGCTTGCCGACAAGTCGACTGACGGGGAGATGCGGGCATTGGCCGAGGCGGACCTGCCCGAGGTCGAGGATCGCATCGAGGCGCTTCAACGCGACATCCAGATCCTGCTGCTTCCCAAGGATGCGGCGGACGAGAGGAACGCGATCCTCGAAATCCGCGCCGGAACCGGCGGTGACGAAGCGGCGCTTTTCGCGGGCGACCTCTATCGCATGTACGAGCGCTACGCCGCCCTGAAGGGCTGGCGCGTCGAGCTGGTTTCCGCCAGCGAGGGCGAGGTCGGTGGCTTCAAGGAAATCATCGCTTCCGTCGCAGGGAAGGGGGTTTTCGCCCATCTCAAATTCGAATCCGGGGTCCATCGCGTCCAGCGCGTGCCGGAGACCGAGGCCAGCGGACGCATCCACACTTCCGCAGCCACCGTCGCCGTGCTGCCCGAGGCGGAGGAGGTCGATATCGAAATCCGCAACGAGGACATCCGCATCGATACGATGCGTGCGTCCGGCGCGGGTGGGCAGCATGTGAACACCACCGATTCGGCGGTGCGCATCACGCATATTCCGTCCGGGATCGTCGTCGTGCAGGCTGAAAAATCGCAGCACCAGAACCGCGCCCGCGCCATGCAGATTCTGCGGGCGAGGCTCTATGACATGGAGCGCTCGAAGGCTGCCGAGGAGCGCTCCGAATCGCGGCGCTCGCAGGTCGGGTCCGGCGACCGCTCCGAACGCATCCGCACCTATAATTTCCCGCAGGGGCGGGTCACCGACCACCGCATCAACCTCACCCTCTACAAGCTTGACCGCGTCATGGAGGGCGAGCTGGACGAGATCGTCAATGCGCTGATCGCCGACCAGCAATCGCGGCTCCTGGCGGATATGAACGCCGATGGCTGAGCGGACGCTCGGCTCGGTGCTGCGCGCGGCGCGATCCGCGTTGGCCGAAGCCAGGATTGCGACACCCGATCTCGATGCGCGGCTCATCGTCGAGCATTTTTCCGGCACAAGCCGGGCGGACGCCATCGCCGATCCGCAACGCTTGTTGCCGCCCGCCATTGTCGATTCGATTGAACTGTCGGTCGCCCGCCGTCTTTCCGGCGAGCCGGTCCATCGTATTCTTGGGTTTCGCGAGTTTTACGGCCTGAGGCTAGCACTTTCGCCCGAAACGCTCGAACCGCGTCCCGACACCGAAATACTGGTCGATGCTGTGCTGCCCACGGTCCGCGACATCGTGCGGAAAAAGGGAAGCTGTCGGATTCTCGATCTGGGAACCGGCACCGGGGCGATCGCCCTTGCGCTGCTGCACGAGGTGCCGGAGGCCGAATCGGTCGGCGTTGATATCTCCTCCGAGGCGCTGGAAACCGCCGTTTCGAATGCCCGCCGACTTGGGCTCGATAGCCGGTTTTCTACGCGGCAGGGATCGTGGTTCGAGCCGGTCGAAGGGGCGTTTGATGTAATCGTGTCCAACCCTCCCTATGTAAGGAGGAACGACCTACCGAATCTGGAGCGCGAAGTGAGGGATTTCGATCCCTGGGCCGCGCTTGACGGCGGGGATGACGGTCTGGAAGCCTACAGGGCGATTGCCGAAGGTGTTTCGCGCCATCTCGAAGCTCGGGGAATGGTCGCGGTCGAGATCGGATTCGATCAGGCCGCCGACGTCGAACGCGTTTTCGCGCAAAGGGAGTTTGTTCTCGCGCAAAAACACCGCGATCTCGCGCAAAACGACCGGGTATGCGCCTTTATTTTTGCCTGAAACGGGATTTTTACGCTGAGAACAGGAGCTTTGCGCGCGGAAAAAAAAGCTCTTGGCAGGCCGGGAAACAATCTATAGGGTCCGGCCAGCCGGATTGGACGAAGCAGGCAGCTTCGATGGGAATCGGGCTCCAATTTAAAAGCTGCCTTTCTGCGTAAGACGACGCTCCGCTTGAGTGCGGTGGTCAGCCGGCTCTGGTAACTCGAAACCGGGTTGGATGGCACGTGACGCCAACGCGATTCCAGCGGGCGAGCACCGTCAGGGAAACACGAAGCAGCGAGCGTCGCGGACGCCCGCTTCGATCATGATTTGCAATGTGAAGAGATCATAATGAGGCCACAACAGCAGAACCGGCGCATGCGCGGTCGCAACAATAACAACAACAATCGCAAGGGCCCGAACCCCCTTACGCGCAGTTACGAAAGCAACGGGCCGGATGTGAAAATCCGGGGCTCGGCTCAACAAATCGCCGAAAAATACGGTGCTCTGGCGCGTGACGCCATGAGTTCAGGCGATCGCGTGATGGCGGAAAACTATCTCCAGCACGCCGAACACTACAACCGGATCATCGCTGCGGCGCAGGCCCAGATGCCGATCCAGAATGTCCAGAATCGCGACGATTTCGACGACGACATGGATGATGACGGCGGCGATTTCGACAGGCCGGCCGGTGTTTCCGAAGGCGCTGGAGCGACTCAGGATGCCGGGGCCGGTCCGCAGCCGGTGATCGACGGGGTCCCTGCCGAAGTGGCGCTGAACAGCGAAAACGGCCAGCGCGAAAACAATGGTCGCCGCGAGAATTTCCGCAACAGGGAACGTCGCGAGCGCGGCTATCAGAATGGCCATCGCAACGGCGAAGGCAGGCCGCAGGACGATCAGCCCCGCGATGCGCAGGCGTCGGACGATGCCGGCGCTGATGCCGATTCGCTTCCGGCCTTCCTGACCGGCGAAACTGCATCTCCTGCGGCTGAGGCCGCGCCCGAGGAGCCGCGCCGCACCCGCAGGCCGCGCCGTGGCGAGCGCCGCCGCGACGAGCAGGCCGGAGAGGATGGTTCGGCCCCCCAGGAGGTGGCGCAGGGCGGCGGCGAAGCGCCTGCCGTGGCCGCATCCGACGAATAGGATAAGGCAGAGATAAAAGCGGAAATCGGCGGGGATGTTTGTTCCCGCCGATTTTCTTTTCGGCAAGGGCTAATGTGCCCTTGAGTAGTATTGAAAATCACCCATATGTCTTCGAGAAACGGGCCCTGCTTCGGTGAAGAGGGTTCCTCACAAGCCGAACCGCCGCCGCGAAGCGGGGTGGGGAGGGAAGGGAGACATAGACTATGAATCTGGAAAAATACTCCGAGCGCGTTCGCGGCTTTGTCCAGGCAGCCCAGCAATATGCGCTCAATCGCAATAATCAGCAGTTCACGCCTGAGCATATTCTGAAGGCCCTCATCGATGACGATGAAGGCTTCGCGGCCTCGCTTATCGAGCGTGCCGGGGGGCGTCCGGGCGATGTGGAACTTGCCGTCGACGCTGCTCTTGAGGCGTTGCCCAAGGTCGAGGGCGGCAATGGCCAGCTTTACATGGCCCAGCCGCTCGCGAAGGTCTTTTCGACGGCCGAGGAACTGGCCAAGAAGGCGGGCGACAGCTACGTCACCGTGGAGCGCCTGCTCCAGGCGCTGGCCATGGAGAAATCCGCGAAAACCGCCGATATTCTGGCCAAGGCCGGTGTCAGCCCACAGACGCTGAACGCCGTCATCAACGACATCCGCAAGGGCCGCACCGCCGATACCGCATCCGCCGAACAGGGCTATGATGCGTTGAAGAAATATGCGCGCGACCTGACCGCCGATGCGCGCTCGGGCAAGCTCGATCCGGTGATCGGCCGTGACGACGAAATCCGCCGCACCATTCAGGTGCTTTCGCGCCGCACCAAGAACAATCCCGTGCTGATCGGTGAGCCGGGCGTCGGCAAAACCGCGATTGCGGAAGGGCTTGCGCTGCGCATCGTCAACGGGGATGTGCCGGAAAGCCTGAAAGACAAGCAATTGATGGCGCTCGACATGGGTGCGCTCATTGCCGGCGCGAAATATCGCGGCGAGTTCGAGGAACGGCTCAAAGCCGTGCTCAACGAGGTCACCTCGGCAAACGGCGACATCATCCTGTTCATCGACGAGATGCACACGCTGGTCGGGGCGGGCAAGGCGGACGGCGCGATGGATGCGTCCAACCTGTTGAAACCGGCGCTCGCGCGCGGCGAACTGCACTGCGTCGGCGCCACGACGCTGGACGAATACCGGAAATATATCGAGAAGGACGCGGCGCTCGCCCGTCGCTTTCAGCCGGTGTTTGTCGACGAGCCGACGGTCGAGGACACGATCTCGATCCTCCGCGGCCTCAAGGAAAAGTACGAGCAGCACCACAAGGTTCGCATCTCGGACTCCGCGCTTGTTTCGGCGGCCACGCTGTCGAACCGCTACATCACCGATCGTTTCCTGCCGGACAAGGCCATCGATCTCGTGGACGAGGCCGCTTCACGCCTGCGCATGCAGGTCGATTCGAAGCCGGAAGCGCTCGATGAGGTCGACCGCCGAATCATGCAGTTGAAGATCGAGCGCGAGGCGCTGAAGGTCGAAAAGGACGACGCTTCGAAGGACCGGCTTATCCGGCTGGAAAAGGAACTGGCAGGACTTGAAGAAGAGTCCGCCAACCTCACCGCCAAGTGGCAGGCGGAAAAGCAGAAGCTTGGCCTTGCCGCCGAACTGAAGAAGCAGCTTGACGATGCGCGCAACGAACTTGCGAGCGCGCAGCGCAAGGGTGAGTTCCAGAAGGCGGGCGAGCTTGCCTATGGCAGGATTCCCGAGCTGGAAAAGAAGCTTGCGGAGGCCGAATCGCAGGACAATCGCGGTAGCATGGTCGAGGAGACCGTGACGCCGGATCACGTCGCGCACATCGTTTCCCGCTGGACGGGCATTCCCGTCGACAAGATGCTGGAAGGCGAAAAGGAAAAGCTCCTGCATATGGAAGATTCCATCGGCAAGCGCGTCGTCGGTCAGGGCGAAGCGGTTCAGGCCGTGTCCAAGGCGGTGCGCCGCGCGCGCGCCGGTTTGCAGGACCCGAACCGGCCCATCGGCTCGTTCATGTTCCTCGGTCCAACCGGCGTCGGCAAGACGGAGTTGACCAAGGCGCTGGCAGGGTTCCTGTTCGACGACGACCAGGCGCTGGTGCGCATCGACATGTCGGAATTCATGGAGAAGCACTCCGTGGCCCGCCTCATCGGTGCGCCTCCCGGCTATGTCGGCTATGAGGAAGGCGGCGTGCTGACCGAAGCCGTGCGGCGTCGCCCGTATCAGGTCATCCTGTTCGACGAGATCGAAAAGGCGCATCCCGATGTCTTCAACGTGCTGTTGCAGGTGCTGGATGATGGACGCCTGACGGACGGGCAGGGTCGCACCGTCGATTTCCGCAACACGCTGATCGTCATGACGTCGAATCTCGGCGCGGAATTCCTCGTCAATCTCGGCGAGGACGACGATGTGGACTCGGTGCGCGAGCTTGTCATGGAGCGCGTGCGGGCCGCATTCCGCCCGGAATTCCTGAACCGTATCGATGAGATCATCCTGTTCCATCGGCTGCGGCGTCAGGACATGGGCCAGATCGTCGAAATCCAGCTTGCGCGGCTCGAAAAGCTGCTTGCCGACCGCAAGATCAAGCTCGAACTGGACAAGGATGCCGTCGATTGGCTGGCGAACAAGGGCTACGAGCCCGCCTTCGGTGCGCGACCGCTCAAGCGCGTCATGCAGAAGGAGCTTCAGGACCCGCTGGCGGAGAAAATCCTGCTCGGCGACATTCTCGACGGCTCGAAGGTCAAGATAACCGCGGGCTCCGACCGGCTCAATTTCCGGTCGAAGCCGCGCGTGGTGAACGAGGCCGAAGTCGCCGCCTGAGATTGGCGGGCGTCAGGACAAAAGGCGTGGCGGGTTTCCGCCGCGCTTTTTTTGTTGGAGCCACAACGCCTTGATTGGATCGGAAGATGATCGGTAGCTGGCCAGCAAAATCCTGCCAGAAATTATCGTTGTCCATGCTGCTCCCCGTGCCATGCAGAATGGTCACCGAGCGGTTCTCATTGACCCGACCCCTCATCCGCCTGCCGGCACCTTCTCCCACAAGGGGAGAAGGACGACGTCTCGGGCAACCCGCTCATTCTGGAGCCGCCGCTGGCGCAGCCGCCTTCTCCCACAAGCGAGAAGGAAGACTTTTTCAACATCTGGCTTATTGCGAAACATTCGCGATTTGCGCCGACGATAGTGAAATCGTCCTTCTCCCCTTGTGGGAGAAGGTCGCGGTAGCGGGATGAGGGGTTGTACAAATCCAGCGATGTTAACGCCGTTCCGCCGCGATCCGGCCATTTTCACGCCCGGTTCATATATGAGATGATAGCGAGTGATTTGCATTGTCATCGCCTAACGCGGAGTTGGACGTGATTCGCATTGCCCGGATTGTATTTGTTGCAGCGACGGTCGCCGGCGCGAGCGCGGCGCAGGCGCAGTTCCGCGATGCCGAGGTCTATTACGACGCACAGGGAAACCGCGTGATCGTCGATTCCGTGACCGGCGAAGTGGTTTCGGTCGAACCGGCGGAGCCGCCGCGCCCGCGCTTCCAGGCTCCGCGCAGGTGGAACGACGACGCGCCTTATGACGACCCGGAACTCGAGCAATATGAACGCCGCCGCTATGAGCGCAGCTATCCGGACGACGGTTACGGCCAATATCCGGACGAGACGATGCGCGAGGAGCCGCGCGTGGTCGAGCGCGAGCCGCTGCCCGCGCCAGACCTGACGCAACCGGACGCTGCGCGGTCGCCAAACGGTGGGGGATCGGTGATTGATCTCGGCAAGGCACCCGCGACAACGCCGACGATCCAGTCGGAAATCCGCGAGGATGTCGCCGGATTGCAGGTGCTGCTCGACCGGGCCGGTGCATCGCCGGGCGTCATCGACGGTCGGTTCGGCTCGAATGTGGACAGGGCGCTGGAGAACTATCGCGCGCTGACCGGGCAGCCGTTGAAATCGACGGACACGGCAATAATCAAGGAGCAGTTGGCGGCGACCGGCGGCGACGCTTTGATCGACTACATGATTACCGCCGAAGATGCGGCGGGCCCGTTCGTCGCATCGGTGCCGGAGGACTACAGCGAAAAGGCCAAGCTGGAGCAGCTTGGCTATACCTCGGTGCCGGAAATGCTGGCCGAGCGCTTCCACATGGACGAAAAGTTCCTGCGCGCACTCAATCCCGATGCGAATTTCAATCGACCGGGAACGGTCGTCCGCGTCGCCAATGTCGGCAAGAACGTCACCAGTCCGGTTGCGCGGATCATTGCCGATAAAGGCAATAAGCAGGTGCGCGCCTATGGCGAGGACGGCAAGCTGGTGGCGGCCTATCCGGCGACGATCGGTTCATCCGAGACGCCCTCGCCTACAGGGACCCATGTGGTGTCGCGCGTGGTGACCGATCCCGGCTATACCTATAATCCGAAAGTGAATTTCAAGCAGGGCGCCAATGACAAGGTGCTGAACATTCCACCCGGCCCGAACGGACCCGTCGGCAATGTCTGGATCGCGCTGGACAAGCCGACCTATGGCGTGCACGGAACGCCGGAGCCATCGAAGATCGGCAAGACCGAAAGCCATGGCTGCGTGCGCCTGACGAACTGGGACGCAAAGGAACTGGCGAAGCTGGTGAAGCCCGGCGTGACCGTGGAATTTGTGGAGTAGGCGACGCGCTAGCCGTCGGTGCCCTTGGTGCTGGCGACCTTCAACTGACCGGAATCGTTTTCCTTCATGATCTCGTCGATGCGGTCGCGCTCGCGTTTGAACGCGGTCAGTTCGTCGCCCTTCAGCGTCTTACCCGCAGGCAGGCGAACGCGCATCGGGTCGACCTTCGTGCCGTTGACGATAAGCTCGTAGTGCAGGTGCGCGCCGGTAACTAGGCCGGTCGAACCGACATATCCGATGATCTGGCCCTGCCGCACCCGCGCGCCGGGCTTGATGCCCCGCGCAATGGCGCTCTGGTGATTGTAGGATGTTTCGTAGCCGTTTGAATGGCGGATAATGGTCTGGCGTCCATAGGCGCCCGCCCAACCGGCTTTTTCGACGACGCCGTTGCCGGTCGCGAGAATCGGCGTTCCGGTGGGTGCCGCCCAGTCGACGCCGGTATGCATGCGCGTGTAGCCGAGCACTGGATGACGCCGCGCGCCAAAGCCCGATGTGAAGCGCCCGTTCGGAACGGCGGTGCGCAACAGGAATTGCTTGTTGTTCTTGCCGTTCTTGTCGAAATAATCCACGCCGCCGTCCGGCGACTGGAAGCGGTAGAGCGTGCGCATCTGGCCGCCGAAGGTGGCGGATACGTAGAGAAGCTGCGAATCGCTTGAAATGCGGTCGTCCTCGTCCGGCTCGGAGAACAGCAGTTCCATCCGGTCCGTGGCCGAGACGCGCGACTGGAAGTCCACGTCCGACGCAAACATGCGCAGCAGGGCGTGAGTCGCCGACTCGGAAATGCCGTAGGAACCGGCGGCGCGGTTGATCGCGTCGTAAATGGTGGGCAGGTTGCCGCTCGCCATGACGGGCGGCGAATCGTCGAAGGCCGCAAGAAGCGCGGGCGTCGGGTCGGGGTCCTGCGCGGGAACGAACAGCTTACGGTCGTTGAGCGCCACGCACAGGATCGAACTCGCCGCGCCGGCGCTTTCATAGAGGCTGGCGCGCACAATCGTCGGCGTTTCGCCGTGCAGTTCGAGGCCGACGCGCAGAACCTGGCCTTCCTTGAGCGTCGGCGAATGCAGAAGCTCGTTCAGCTTGGCCGCGGCGGCATCCGCGTCGGCGCCGACATAGCCTGCATTCTTCAGAGCGGCCTCGATCGCCGTGCCGGTGGTTATCGGGATGATGTCCTCGGCATAGGAAATATCGTCCTCGACCCCCTGCTT
>JAMLJB010000001.1:2260000-2262500 GCA_023953835.1 Rhizobiaceae bacterium
CTAAATAAGGGTCTTTGCGCCGAAAATGTAACGGGGCTCAAGCCATACACCGAAGCTTTGGGTTTGCAGTGATGCAAGCGGTAGCGGAGCGTTCCGTAAGCCTGTGAAGGAAGACCCGTGAGGGCTTCTGGAGGTATCGGAAGTGCGAATGCTGACATGAGTAACGTAAGGGGTGTGAGAGACACCCCCGCCGAAAGTCCAAGGGTTCCTGCTTAAAGTTAATCTGAGCAGGGTTAGCCGGACCCTAAGTCGAGGCAGAAATGCGTAGACGATGGGAATCACGTTAATATTCGTGAGCCTGGAGGAAGTGACGGATCATCAGGATAGTTCAACCTTATCGGATTGGTTGGGCTGTTGCGTGGTCCCAGGAAATAGCTCCTCCTTATAGTCCGTACCCGAAACCGACACTGGTGGACTGGTAGAGTATACCAAGGCGCTTGAGAGAACTATGCTGAAGGAACTCGGCAAATTGCACGCGTAACTTCGGAAGAAGCGTGACCCTTCATTGCGCAAGCAGTGGGGGGTGGCACAGACCAGGGGGTAGCGACTGTTTATCAAAAACACAGGGCTCTGCGAAGCCGCAAGGCGACGTATAGGGTCTGACGCCTGCCCGGTGCTGGAAGGTTAAGAGGAGGGGTGCAAGCTCTGAATCGAAGCCCCAGTAAACGGCGGCCGTAACTATAACGGTCCTAAGGTAGCGAAATTCCTTGTCGGGTAAGTTCCGACCTGCACGAATGGCGTAACGACTTCCCCGCTGTCTCCAGCATAGACTCAGTGAAATTGAACTCCCCGTGAAGATGCGGGGTTCCTGCGGTTAGACGGAAAGACCCCGTGCACCTTTACTATAGCTTTACATTGGCATTCGTAGTGGCATGTGTAGGATAGGTGGTAGGCTTTGAAGCAGGGACGCCAGTTTCTGTGGAGCCACCCTTGAAATACCACCCTTATCTCTATGGATGTCTAACCGCGGCCCGTCATCCGGGTCCGGGACAATGTATGGTGGGTAGTTTGACTGGGGCGGTCGCCTCCCAAAGAGTAACGGAGGCGCGCGATGGTGGGCTCAGAACGGTCGGAAATCGTTCGCTGAGTGCAATGGCATAAGCCTGCCTGACTGCGAGACTGACAAGTCGAGCAGAGACGAAAGTCGGTCATAGTGATCCGGTGGTCCCGTGTGGAAGGGCCATCGCTCAACGGATAAAAGGTACGCCGGGGATAACAGGCTGATGACCCCCAAGAGTCCATATCGACGGGGTTGTTTGGCACCTCGATGTCGACTCATCGCATCCTGGGGCTGGAGCAGGTCCCAAGGGTATGGCTGTTCGCCATTTAAAGCGGTACGTGAGTTGGGTTCAGAACGTCGTGAGACAGTTCGGTCCCTATCTGCCGTGGGTGTAGGAATATTGAAAGGATCTGTCCCTAGTACGAGAGGACCGGGATGGACGTATCTCTGGTGGACCTGTTGTGGCGCCAGCCGCATAGCAGGGTAGCTATATACGGAACGGATAACCGCTGAAGGCATCTAAGCGGGAAACCGACCTTGAAACGAGTATTCCCTGAGAGCCGTGGAAGACGACCACGTTGATAGGCCGGGTGTGGAAGAGCGGCAACGCTTGAAGCTTACCGGTACTAATAACTCGATCGGCTTGATCGTTCCCATTTGCAATGCTCATCTTCGCTCAAAGCGAAGATGGAAAGACCCTAGCGCTCACGCATGAGCAGGCCTGCGGCCCTATGCTCCGCGAGGGCGTCGGACGACCGGCGACGCGCAGTCGCGCTTGCGAAGCAAAGCTTCGTATATCGCTCACGTGCTGTTCGGCCTTACGGCCGGCACTGCGCGGGCGCGGACCATAAGGTCCGACGGCCAGTCGGCCTTGCGAAGCCTGAAGGCTTCGAGGGTCACAATCGCCAAAGGCACATCAAAATCCAGCTTCTCATTCATGCGTTTCGCCGACCTGGTGGTTATGGCGGAGCGGCTGCACCCGATCCCATTCCGAACTCGGCCGTGAAACGCTCCAGCGCCAATGGTACTTCGTCTCAAGACGCGGGAGAGTAGGTCGCTGCCAGGTCTGCCAAACGCATGAAAACAATCTTCTCTCTACAAACCAAACCCAAAAACAATACCTAAAACCAATACCAATACTAATACAAAGCATAACCCAAACATAACAAACGGCGCGGGGTGGAGCAGCCCGGTAGCTCGTCAGGCTCATAACCTGAAGGCCGCAGGTTCAAATCCTGCCCCCGCAACCAAAACCTGGAAGAGCCGAACGAACACCCGCTATATGGCGCCGCTGGCGCAGGGCTTCTTTGGCTGCAATTAGTCTGAAAAATAGACATTATCCTTGCGTTCGCATCTGATCGATACCGATGTCGGAACCTTGATGCCATATTCGTCCTTTGCATATTGGATTGCTGGAAAGGACACCCAATGGCCAAGAACACCATATGTCTCTGGTATGACAAGGACGCGGAAGCGGCCGCACGCTTCTATGTCGAACTG
>JAMLJB010000002.1:300000-469547 GCA_023953835.1 Rhizobiaceae bacterium
GGTGGCCCCGCCCGACGAGCCGGATGCCGTCACGCAAGCCGCGCCACCCGAACCGACTCCCGCGCCCCCGGTGGCCGCACCCGAACCTTCGCCGCCGCCTCCTGTGGTCGCACCTGAACCCCCGCCACCGCCAAAGCCTGTCCAGGAGGCTGTCGCACCGCAGCCTGAGCCGGAACCGACGCCTCTGCCGACGCCGACCCCCACCCCGGCCCCGACCGAGACGGTCACGCCGCCGCCCGTCGCAGAGGCCCCGCCGGAACACGAGCAGAAGGATGAGGCGGTCGCGCTCAACACGCCGCAGGCCGACACCACCCCGCCCGTCGTCGAGCCGGAACCCCGGGCGCAGATCGATCCCGAGGACTGCTATTTCGCGGCGATCAAGGCGCAGTCCGACGACCGGATGGCGGTCAAGGGCGTCGGCCTTTCGCAGCAGACCTTCGACCGCATCAAGTCCGCGCTGGCGGATTCGGGGACCGGCGAGGCCAATATGGACAGCCACATCATTTCCGCCGACCAATGCCCGGCGACGAAGTTCCTGAGGACGATCCACGAAACCACCGTGGACAATCCGAACCTGTCCTTCACCTCGCCCGGAACGAAGCGCGGCGACAAGGTGGCGGGCGTGCTCGACGATATCGGAACACGCACGCCGAGCCTGTTCATGGTTGACGCCACGGGCCGTATCTATGACCTGACGGCGGAGCTGGTCGCGACCAGCGCGCCGCCGCTGTTCGACGTGACGGCGCTCGCCGCGCGTTCCGATTTCGCAGGCCCCGGCCTGATCGTGGCGGTGACCGGCGACAAGCCGCTCGACCTCGCCCCGTTCAGGACCGCAGCGGACCTGCCCGCCCTTGCCGAGCAGCTTGTGACCAGGGGCGCGGTGGACGGCGTCGATTTCGGCTTCTTCCCCTACGGCGCGGTCGCCGAATCGACGGCGCAATAGCAGCCCCTTTTTAAGTGGCCGGAACTGTGAGAAGCTAAAACCTCATGAAGCGGAGAGCCTTGAAATGGAGGCGGGCGGACGGCGGTCATCGCAGAGCTTCAAGCGCAAGGAACTTGTCGGCAAACTCAACGCGACCTGTGTGCAGGCCTTCAAGGCGGCTGCGGACAGCGCCAAGATGCGCGGCAATCCTTACGTCGAGCTTGTGCATTTCATCCAGCAACTGGTGCTTTCCGATCGCTGCGACGTGCAGATGATCCTTGCGCATGCGGGCGTCGATGCCAGCCGCATCGCCGCCGACATGACGCGGGCGGTGGACAAGCTGCCCTATGGCGCAACATCCATCGAGGAGTTTTCCGACCACATCTTCCACGCCATTCAGGAAGGCTGGAGCCTCGCCAATCTGGAATTCGGCACCGATGAGGTGCGCAGCGCCCACATCCTGCTCGCCTGCCTGAAAACACCGGCGCTCGAAGGCATCCTGTCCAAGATCAGCGGTGAGTTCGACAGGATCGACGCCGACGAGGTCATCGCCGGTTTCGCCGATGTCGTGGCAGGCTCGCGCGAGGAAACGGCGGCGGCGAGCGCTCCCGCCGAAGCAGCGCCGAAGCGCGGCCCGGGCGGAGAGTCCGCGCTGGCGAAATACGCCACCGACCTGACGCAGCGCGCGCGTGACGGCAAGATCGATCCCGTGGTGGGCCGCGACCCGGAAATCAGGCAGATCATCGACATATTGATGCGACGGCGCCAGAACAACCCGATCCTCACGGGCGAGGCGGGCGTCGGCAAAACCGCCGCCGTCGAGGGTTTTGCCATGCGCATCGCGCAGGGAGACGTGCCGCCCGCCATGCAGGGCATCAGCGTGCGCGCGCTCGACATCGGCCTCATGCAGGCGGGCGCAAGCGTCAAGGGCGAGTTCGAGAAGCGTCTCAAGGCCGTCATCGACGAGGTCCAATCCTCCGAGACGCCGATCATCCTGTTCATCGACGAGGCGCATACGCTGATCGGCGCGGGGGGCGCGGCGGGAACCGGCGACGCGGCCAACCTTCTCAAGCCCGCGCTGGCGCGGGGCGAGTTGCGCACCATCGCCGCGACCACTTGGGCCGAATACAAGCAGCATATCGAGAATGACCCCGCGCTCACCCGCCGCTTCCAGGTGGTGAAGGTCGACGAACCCTCGGAGGCGACCGCCATACTGATGCTGCGCGGCGTGGTGTCCGTGCTCGAAAAGCACCACCGCGTGCAGGTGCTGGACGAGGCGCTGGAGGCGGCAGTCACGCTCTCACACCGCTACATTCCCGCGCGCCAGCTTCCCGACAAGGCCGTCAGCCTGCTCGACACCGCCTGCGCGCGGGTGGCCGTGTCGCAGCACGCGACGCCGGCAGCCGTGGAGGATATCATCCGGCGGCGGCAGGCGCTGGAGATCGAACAGGGCATCATCGGTCGCGAGGCGGCCATCGGCATCGAGGTCGAGGACCGCAAGACGCGCGTCGAGGCGGCGCTCGCCGAAACAGCGGAGGCGCTTTCCGAAGCACAGGCGCGCTGGGACAGGGAGAAGGTGCTGGTCGGCGACATTCTCGACCTGCGCGCCCGGCTGCGTGGCGAAGGCGTCTCGCCGGATGCACCGCCGGACGAGCCAACAGGAGAGACGACGGACGAGACCGCGGAACCCCGGCCCGAAGGCGAGACCCCGGCGGATGCGCCGGACCCCGCCGCCGATCTCGAACGGCTGCGGGAACTGATGGCCGAACTGGCCGAGGCGCAGGGCGAAGCGCCGCTCATCCTGCCCTCCGTCGACCGCAACGCAGTTGCCGCCGTGGTGCAGGACTGGACCGGCATACCGACGGGCCGGATGCTCTCCAGCCAGACCGAGAAGGCGCTGAAGCTCGCCGAGACGCTTTCGGCGCGCGTGGTGGGTCAGGACCACGCCATGGAGATGATCGCGCGGCGCGTGCAGACCAGCCGCGCCGGGCTCGGCGCGCCGGAAAAGCCGGTCGGCGTGTTCCTGCTGTGCGGCCCCTCTGGCGTCGGCAAGACCGAGACGGCGCTGGCGCTGGCCGAAACGCTCTATGGCGGAGAGCAGAACCTGATCTCCATCAACATGTCCGAGTTCCAGGAAGCACACACCGTATCCACGCTGAAGGGCGCGCCGCCCGGCTATGTCGGCTACGGCAAGGGCGGCATCCTGACCGAGGCGGTGCGCCGCAAGCCCTATTCCGTCATCCTGCTGGACGAGGTGGAGAAGGCGCATCCGGACGTCCACGAGATATTCTTCCAGGTGTTCGACAAGGGCATGATGGACGACAGCGAGGGCCGACGCATCGACTTCAAGAACAGCCTGATCCTCCTGACCTCGAATGTCGGTTCGGAGGTCATCATGGCGAAGACCGACAATGGCCGCGTGCGCACCGGGATCGACGACCTCGACGACGCGCTGCGCGGCCCGCTGCTCAAGGTCTTTCCCGCCGCCTTCCTCGGGCGCGTGGTGACGATCCCCTATTATCCGCTGTCCGACGACATGATCGAGGCGATCACCCGGCACCAGTTCTCGAAGATCGCCAAACGACTGGCGACCAACAACGATGCGGAGCTTGTGATCGGCGACGGCGTGATGGACCTCGTCAAGGCGCGCTGCACCGAAATCGAGTCCGGGGGCCGCATGATCGACGCCATCCTGACCAACACGCTGCTGCCGGAACTGAGCCGCGGCGTGCTCAACCAGGCATTGGAAGGCAAGCGTTTCTCGAAGGTCACCGTGGGCGCGGCGGCCGACGGATTTACCTTTACTTTCGAATGACGTTGATCTGCCGGGCGGAAGAGGCGATCTTGCGCGAGGCCGGTTCCCTTACGGAATGCAAATGCCCCCGAGTAGACAGAAAAATAGAAAGGCGTATTCTATATTCAACCGAGGGTAGTGGGCCGGCATTCATATCTTAGACGTTTAACCATTCGATAGCCGCATGAGCAGCGGGGGGTTACGTGATTGATCTTGCTCTCTGGCTGAACCCGCTGACCGGAGACAATCCGTCTGGGGATGACTTGCGCAACGATGCCGGCTTTCACGAGCTGGAGCGGCTGGCCGAACCTGCGATCAAGGTCGAATATGACGAGCGAAACAGGCCCGTCGCCCAGACCACGGTTGCGCCCGACTGGTCAGTCATCTTTGCGCGGGCGGACGAGCTGCGCCAGAAGGGCCGCGACCTGCGCCTCATGGTGCTGGTAACGCGGGCGCTGGCGGGCGAAGAGGGGCTTGCGGGCCTCGCGCAAGGGCTTTCGCTGCTCGGGCGGACACTCGACGAATATTGGGACAGTCTGCATCCGGCGCTGCGCGGCGGTGCGCCGCGCGAGGCGGCGTTGCGGCGCACCAATGCGCTGCTCGACCTCCAGAACCCGGAAGCGGGCGTGCTCGGCGAATTGCGGCGCAAGGCGTTCTTCACACTGCCGGGCATCGGCCCGGTGTCCGGTCGCGACCTTGAAATGGGAACGCTGGACGAGCGCGTCATGCTCCAGGAGGCCGCGCAGGGGCTTGGCGTGAAGGAGAAGGCCGTGCTGGCGGAGGCCCATGCGCAACTCGTGTCGCGGGTGCGCGGCGCATGCGCGGGCTTTGCCGACCGCTCCCCCGACGATTTCGCTGCGCTCGTGCAGGGCGGGCGCGATTCGCTTTCGGCCATGGACGAACTCGACCGGGTGCTCAACGCCCGGCTGGAAACGCATGGCCCCACCGTGCCGGACCTCAAGCGCTTCGTGGAACGGGTCCTGGCGACGCTCGAACGGACCAACGCCATGAAGAAAGCCGATGCGCCTGCCATCGCCGCGAACGGGGAAGCGGCGCCCGCCGCACCCAACGGCGTCTATCGCGAGCCGCAGCCGATCATGTCGGGCGGCGGCCTGCCGGACCGCATCGCCTCGCGCGACGAGGTGGTGAAGTGCCTCGACCTCGTCGTGGATTTCTACGACCGGACGGAGCCGTCCAGTCCCATTCCCCATCTGGCGCGGCGCGTGCGGCGGATGGTTCACATGGATTTTGTGGAGTTGATGGAGGATCTCGCCCCCTCCGGCCTGAAGGAATTCCGGCTGCTCGCCGGAACGCCCGAGCCCAAGAAGGCGGCGGTCAAGGACGAAAGGTAATCCAAAATGGCTGAGAGCAAGGCAAAAGTCATCGAGCGAAACCGCGCGCCGCGCGTGCAGATCGCCTACGATGTCGAGCACTATGGAAGTCCGACGACGATCGAACTGCCCTTCGTGATGGGCGTGATGGCCGATCTGGCGGGGAAATCGGAGACGCGGGAGGCCCAGAAAATCCTCACCGACCGCTCCTTCGTGGAAACCGATGCGAACCGCTTCCCGAAATTCATGGAAGCGCTCGGGCCGCGCGTGAAGGCGCGGGTCAAGAACGTGCTGCCGCAGGCCGAGGGCCAGGAGCAGGACGAGGAACTGGCGATCGACGTCAGCTTCAGCAGCATGGGCGACTTCGCCCCCGACAAGATCGCCGAGCAGGTGCCCCAGCTCGCCGAAATCCTCAAGATGCGCCGCCAGCTCGAAGAACTGCTCGGCATGATGGACGGGCGGGTCGATGCCGAAAAGCGCATCGCCAAGCTGTTGAACAACGAACCGTTGCTGGCGCAGATCGCGAGCCAGGCGACCGACGACAAGAGCGGGGAGTAAGGTGATGGCAGAACAGCAGAAAACCGCCGCAACCGGGGCCGCCGAGGCGGAAGCCGTCGATCTCGGCGAGTTCAGCGAACTCCTCGAAAAGGACTTCAAGGTCAAGCAGGACGAAAGCGAGCGCCTGCAGCAGCTTGTGCGCAACCTCGCGCTGGCCGCCCAGTCGCGCACCGAGACGACCGCGATCTCCTCCAACGCCATCCGCTCGATCAAGTCGCTGATCGCCGGCATCGACAAGATGCTCTCGGCGCAGATGAACGAAATCCTGCATGCGCCGGAAGTGCGCGAGATGGAGGGAACGTGGCGCGGCCTCTGGTATCTGGTGAACAACACCGAGACCGACCAGAAGCTGAAGATCCGCGTCCTCAACATCTCCAAGGAGCAACTGGCCGACACGCTGGAGGACTATGAAGGCCAGATGTGGGACCAGAGCCCGATCTTCAAGAAGGTGTACACCGACGAATATTCGATGTTCGGCGGCGAGCCGTTCGGCTGCCTCGTCGGCGCCTACGAGTTCACCAACCACCCGCGCGACGTGGGCCTGCTGCGCAACATCTCGGGCATCTGCGCCTCGGCGCACACGCCTTTCATCGCCGCTGCCTCGCCCCGCCTGTTCCGCATGGATAGCTGGCAGGAACTGCCGAACCCGCAGGACCTGCAACAGATCGTGTCGAACCCGGCCTATGCGTCGTGGCAGTCGCTGCGCGAGAGCGAGGACTCCCGCTATATCGGCCTGACCATGCCGCGCGTGCTGGCGCGGCTGCCCTACGGCGCGGACACCATTCCGGTGAAGGGCTTTTCCTTCGAGGAAGAGGTGCAGGGCGACCACAATAAATATGTCTGGATGAACGCCGCCTTCCCGATGGGCGTCAACATCAACCGCAGCCACAAGCTGTTCGGCTGGGGCACGCAGATACGCGGCGTGGAAAATGGCGGCACGGTGCTCAACCTGCCGGTGCACAGCTTCCCGACGGATGACGGCACCACCGCGATGAAATGCCCGACGGAAGTGGCGATCGACGACCGCCGCGAGGCGGAACTGGCCAAGCTCGGCCTGATGCCGATCCTGCACCGCAAGAACACCGACCTCGCCGCCTTCATCGGCGCGCATTCCCTGCAGGACGACGATGCGCGCGCCGGCCGCCTCGTCGATCCCGACGCTCAGGCCAACGAACGGCTGAGCGCCAACCTGCCCTATCTTTTCCCGGTCAGCCGCTTTGCGCACTATCTCAAGGCGATTGCCCGCGACAAGGTCGGCTCGTTCAAGGAACGCGCCGACATGCAGATCTGGCTGACGGAATGGATCAACCGTTACGTCCTGGCCAACCCCGCCTTCGCCGACGACAAGGCGCGGGCAAAGCGGCCGTTGGCCGCCGCAGAGGTTCAGGTGGACAGCGTCGAGGGCCGCCCCGGCTATTACAACGCGCGCTTCTACCTGCGCCCGCACTACCAGTTGGAGGGAATTAACGCCTCGCTCCGGCTCGTCTCTGAACTGCCTTCCGTGAAGTCCTGACCAGATAATGGAAATGGAGACAAGCGATGCCAGAACCTACCATCAAGATCGACGGCTTTCTTAAAGTACCGGACATACCCGGCCCCAGCACGCGCGACGGCCATGAAGATGAAATCGAGATATTCGGCGCGGATTTCCAGATCACCGCGCCCCACGACCCCAATTCACTTTCGCGCCGGGGCCGCGTTTCCCTCGGCGTTTTCACCGTCTGGAAACATTACGACATGTCGTCGCCCTACCTGAAGCAGGCATTGTTCGAGAACAAGAAGCTCGACGAGGTGGTGTTCTCGGCACGCCGCACCATCGACGGCTCGACCAGCGACTATCTGGTCGTGACCATGACCGACGCCTCCGTCATCACCTACCACATGGAGCCGGGCGAGGGCGACGAGGCCGATCTCTTCGTCGAGAAGGTCGGCTTTGCCTACAAGGCGATCAAGTTCAACTACGATTCCGATCATGAGTATGAAATGGATGTCCATGTCGGTGTCTGACGCCGCAGGCTTCCGCCTGGCCCCGATGCCTATGGGCTGACGGCATGGCGGAAAAGACCAAAGCGCCATACCGGGCCACGCGCGAGGCGGTCCAGCCTTCCCTCTGGGACCGCCTCGTCAACGACCTGCCGGGCCTCGGCTCGGAGATCGACGGCCTTGAGCAGGGCCTGCGCGGAGAGCTTGGCGACCGGCTCGACGCGCTTGTGGCCGGCGGCGTGCGCGCAATCGACGCCGACGGCACGCTGACCACGGAGCAGCGCAAGCGGCTGCTGCGTCTCGGCTTCCAGCACCAGCGGCGCGCCGAACTGGAGCGGCGCGGCGTCGTCGTTTCGCCCGACGTGCTGCGCGAGGCCGTGCGCCGCGACATCGAGGCGCTGTTCAACACAGAGCGCTACCAGTCGCAGCCGCTGCTTTCCGACGCCGAGGAGCACAAGGCCGCGGGCTACCTGCCCGACCTGAACGACTTCCCCGAAGTGCGCCGCAGCGTCATCAATTACGGCGTGCCGTCCTTTTCGGGCCGCTCGGCGCGCGACTTCGACCGCGACGCGCTGGCGCGCGAAATCCGCGCCGTGCTCGCCACCTTCGAGCCGCGCCTCAAGGAGAGCGAGACGAAGGTGACGGTGAACACCGGCGACAAGGGCGGAGGGCTGAGGATCGAGATCGACGCCGTGCTCATCATGACGCCGACGCCCGAGCGGCTGAAGCTGCGCACCACCATCAACCTCGACAACGGCGCTGCCGACACACGCTTGCAGGAGGCCTGATGGATCGGGTCTTCCTGCAATATTATGAAGAGGAACTGACCCATATAAGGTCGCTGGCGAGCGAGTTCAGCGACATGCACCCTGCGGTCGCGCGCAATCTCTCGCTCGACACCGTGCCCTGCCCCGATCCCTATGTCGAGCGGCTGCTGGACGGCGTGGCGTTTCTGGCCGCGCGCACGCGGCTGAAGATCGACGGCGAGCGCTCGCGCTTCTGCCGCGCCATCCTCGACGTGCTCTATCCCGACCTGATCGCGCCTACCCCCGCCACGGGAACCGCCGTTCTCACGCCCGGCAAGCAGGTGCAGACCATGCTGGGCGGTCATGTGGTGAAGCGCGGCGCGAAGCTGGTCTCCAGCCTGCGGCCCGGCCTTGCCACGCGCAGTACCTTCACCACCGCGCAGGACGTCACGCTGTGGCCGGTCGAGATCGCCTCGGTCGATTATCTCCAGGACCGCAGCGCCCTTCTGTCCGCCGGAGTCCAATTGCCGGGCGCGACCGCGGAGGCCGCGCTGCGCATCACGCTCTCCGTCGTCGGCAAGGCGCGCATGGGCGAGCTTTCGCTCGACCGGCTCGACCTGCACTTTCCGCGCCGCGAGACAGCCCCGACCCTGTTCGACAGCCTGTTCAGCGCCTGCGCGGCGGTCGGCGCGCGCAAGGCGGGAAGCGCCAACCGGCTTTCGCGTGCGGCAGGCCCGGCGATGATCGGCATTGGCGACGACGAGGCGCTGATGCCGCGCACGCGACCGACCTTCGAGGGCTACCGGCTCTTGCGCGAATATTTCATGATGCCGGAGCGCTTCCATTACATGCGCATCGACGGGCTGCTGCCCGCCGTGCGGCAGGCGGAGGACAAGCTTGAGATCCTTCTGCTGCTGAAGCGCCGCGCGCCTGAACTTTCCGGCATGGCGGCTGCCGATTTCGCGCTGTTCGCGACGCCGGTCATCAATCTGTTCGAGCGCGAATGCGACATCGTGGAAACCGATCTGCGCAAAACCCGGCAAGTGCTGCACGCCGACCGCACCCGGCCCCGCGACTTCGAGATCTACCGGCCCATCCGCGTTTCCGATGCCGACGCGGAAGGAGCGGAGGCCAACATCCCCGCCCTGTTCAGCCTCGGGCAGAACAGCGGCAGGGGCTGGGTCTATTCCATCGAGCGGCGGCCCCGCCGCCCCGCCGACGACGAGCGGCGGCAGGGCATGACGCGCACCTCCTATCTTGGCGACGACGCTTTCCTCGCCATTTCCCGGCCCGTCGATGCAGGCGCTACGCCGCCTCCCGCAAGGCTGGACGTGGCGGCGCTCTGCACCAACCGTGACCTGCCGATCCTCGACGACCAGCCGACGCTGATCCTTGAAAGCGGCGATCCGGTCGAGACGATCCGGCTGCTCGGCGCGCTGCGTCCTCCGCGCCCGGCGGTGGCGGCGGCGCTGCCCACCAGCGCGGCAGGCGAATCCCGCGCCGAGGAACTTGCCTGGCGGCTCATTTCGCAGCTTTCGCTGAACTTCCTCAGCCTTGCCGAGGAAGGCCGGGGGGCCGACCCGCTGCACGCGGTGCTGGACCTCTATGCCGAGCGCGGCGACCCGGCACTTGCGCGTCATGTGCGCTCCATCGTGCGCATCGAAAGCCGCCCGGTTGTCGAACGGCTCGCCATACCGGGGCCGATGTGCTTCGGTCGCGGAACCGAGATCGTGCTGCATGTGGACCAGTCGGTGATGGCCGGCCACAGCACGCTGCTCCTGTCGGCGCTGCTGTCGCGGCTGTTCGCGCGCTATGCGGGGGTCAACGGCTTCGTGCGCACGCGCACCAGGCTTCTTCCCGGACAGGAGGATGTTGCATGGCCGATGGCGCCCGGCAACCGTCACCTGATCTGACCGCCGCCGGCGGCCCGCCCCCGGAGCTGTTCGATTTCTTCGAACTGCTGCGGCGGCTTGAGGCGGATGGCAGCCTGTTCGGCCATGCCGGGCGGCCCGAGCGCGAGCCCGCGCGGCTCGGGCAGCATGTGCGGCTGGGCTTTGCCGTGCAGGATGTGATCGGCTTCCGGCAGGCGGCGGGAGAGCCGACGCGCGTGACGGTGGCCAATCTGGGGCTGCTCGGCCCCGAAGGCCCGATGCCGCTGCACCTGACACGCTGGGTGCTCGACCGGCTTTCGCAGCGCTGGTTCGTGGGCGGCGCGGAGCGCGAGACGAGCGACACCACATTCGTGGAATTCATGAATGTGCTCCAGCACCGGATGATCGCGCTGTTCTATCGCGCATGGGCGGATTCCACCCCCGCCGTGCAGGTGGAACGGGTGGCGGGTGGCGGCATTCGCGCGCTGCTGCAATCCATGGCGGGCATCGGGCTGCCGGGAACCTCCGGCGGCGCGACCGCCGCGCTCGACCTCGTAAAGTTGCAGCAGGCAGCCGCGCTCGCGAGCCAGGTCGAGGGCCCGGAGCGGCTGACCCTGTTCGTCTCGCAGGCATTCGGCGTGGCGGCGCGGCTGAAGGAGTTCGTCGCGGCCTGGATCAAGGTGCCGCCCGCGCTGCAATCGCGGCTCGGAACGGCGCATATGGCGCTCGGCGGCGGCGCGGTGATCGGCCCGCGCGTGTTCACCCGCCAGAGCCGGGTCGAGCTGGAACTGGGGCCGATGAGCCTCGCGCAATATGAAACCTTCCTCCCGGCTGGCGCGAAGTTCGACATGCTGCGCCGCGCCGTTCTGGAACTGGCGGGCGGCGGGCTGGACGTGGATCTGCGGCTGGTGGTGGCGGCCCGCGAAGTGCCCCCGCCGAAGCTCGGCGCGGTGCGGCTCGGCAGAACCGCATGGCTTGCACGCCGCCCTGAAAAGGGGGATGCTGGCGACATGCGTCTGCGCGCTGTCGTGGGATGGCGGCCTGAACCGATGGGAATCGGCGCATGAGCCTGATACTGAAGCTGGAACATGGGCCGCGCACCCAGGCGATGCGCGAGGCCCGGCTCGACAAGGGCGAACTCCTGATCGGTCGCAGTTCGGAGGCGGACTGGCAGATCGAGGACCCCGACATGTTCGTTTCACGGGCGCACTGCCGCATCACCGGCGACCAGAGCGGCTATTTCGTGACCGACCTTTCTTCCAGCGGCCTGTTCATCGACGGCTCGCCCGATCCGCTGGGCTCCGGCAATTCCACGCGGCTCAGGAACGGCATGCGGCTGCGGCTCGGCGACTATGTGCTCTGGGTGGAGGTGGCGGCGGGCGGCGACGCCCAGCCCGCCCCAAGCGCCGCGCGCCCCGCCCCCGCCAACAGCAGCAACCTCGAAAGCGACGACTTTTTCTCCATCCGCACCGAGGAGGAACCGGCAAGGCCGCGCCCGTCCGACCTGCCCACGCCCTTCGAGCAGCAGCGCACGACCGGCCACCAGCCGCCGCCCGCCGCAGGCAATCGCAACGGCCCGGCCTTCGACGACCCGTTCAGCCTCGATCCTCTCGCCTCCCCCGGTCCCGGAAACGATCCATTCGGCGGCTCCGCGAAACCCCGCCCGCCTGTGGAGCGGACGGCGATCGACCTCCCGCAGGGCCTCGACGATTTCAGCTTCGGCACCAGCCGTTCGGAGACGTTCGGGCAGGCTGCGAAGCCGGCTAACGGAAACCCTCAGCCGGCTGCGAAGGAGCCCGCGCGGCCCGACCCATGGGAGCTTCCGGCCCCTGCCCCGGCGCCCGTCGCCCCGCCGCCGCCAAGCGTGGCGCGCGCGCCCGATCCGCCGGCTGCCGCCACGGTTTCCGAACAGGCGTTGCGCGCGGCATTCATGCGCGGCCTCGGCCTTCCCGACCATGATGCGGCGGACGCCGACCCCATCGCGGAGATGGAACGGCTCGGGCGCGAATACCGGCTGATGATGGACGGGCTGATGCAATTGCTGCGCAAGCGCGCGGAGGAGAAGAACAATGCGCGCGTCGCGCAGACCGTGGTCGGCTCGACCGAGGTCAACCCGCTGAAATTCCTGCCCGGCGTGGACGATGCGCTGGCCGTGGTCCTTTCGGGGCGCAGCCCCGGCTTCCTCAACGGGGAGGCGGCAATCATCGATTCGGTGCGCGACCTCGCGGGCCACCATGTGCGCGCCTGGCGTGGCGTGCAGGGCGCGCTGCGACGGATGATCGACCGCTTCGACCCGGCGGCGATCGAGGAGGAGCTGAAATCCGGCTCAACGCTCGGCGCGGCCCTTTCGGGGGGCCGCCGCGCGATGCTCTGGGAGCTTTACCGCAAACGCCACCGCGAAATCGCCCAAAGCGCCGAAACGCGCTTTCTGGGCGAGATCGGCGCTGATTTTCGTGACGCCTATGAGGAAGAGTGAACCATGATAAACCGTCGTGACCTCATCGCAGCCTTCGGCGCAACCGGCTTTCTCGCCGCCTGCCAGAGCGGCCCGCCGAAACCGTCCACCGTCACCGTGAACCTTGCCGGAAACGCCGGGATGAACCCCGGCCCCGGCGGCGGCGACCGCCCGGTCACGGTGATGATCTACCGGCTGCGCAGCACGGCGGCGTTCAACCAGGCCGACTATTTCGCCTTGCAGGGGGGTGCTGCGGGCGTTCTCGGCGGTGACCTGATCGGCTCGGACTCCATCGCCGTCGCGCCGGGGGCGACCGCCTCCAAGACGATCACGGTGGAGCCGGAGGCGGCAGCGCTGGGCTTTGTGGCGCTGATCCGCGACCCCGGCGGGCGAAACTGGAAAACCACCAAATCCGTCTCCGCCGGATCGACGGTAACGATCAACGTGAAACTGGGGAGCGGCGGGATTTCCGCCTGAGGCAGGCCGATGGATCGCAGGAACGTGCGGGCATGACCGACGCGAACAGGGTGTTATGGTCCGAGGGGCTGTTCCTCAGGACACAGCACTTCCAGCAGCAGGACCGCTACATGGAAGCGACGGTGCGCGGAGCGTTGCAGGCGGGCCGCCTGCAAACCTACGGGTTCCGCTCGCTGACGCTGGATCATGCGCTTCTGGAGGCCGGGCAGGTCGCGGTGCTTTCGGCGCGCGGCCTGTTCCCCGACGGCACGCCCTTCGCCATACCGGAGACGATGGACCCCCCTGCCCCGCTGGCGGTTTCCGCCGACGTACCGGCAGGCCCGGTGCTGATCGCCGTGCCGCTCGAACCGGAGGGCGGCGTCGGCTTCGACCCCGCCCATGCCAGCCCGAGCGGGGCGCGCTATCGCGGCCGCATCGTCTCGGTCAATGATGCCGTGCAGGGCGGCGCGGACCCCGAGGAAATCGAGATCGCGCGGCCCGAGGCGCTGCTGCTGCCGCCCGGCAAGTCCGTGGGCGGCTACACCGCGCTGCCGATCGCCGAGATCAAGGGGCTGAAGGCCGACGGCAGCGTGTCGATGGTCGATACGTTCCTGCCGCCGACGCTCATCACCGCCGCCGCGCCCTGGTATGCCCGGCTGTTGCAGGAACTGATTTCAGGGCTCGACGCCATTGCCGACGCGCATGGCAAGGTGGTGCTGGGCGGGCCGGGGCGCAGCGTCGAGGACCTGCTGATGCTGCAATTGGCCAACGCCGCCCGCCCGCGCCTTGCCCACATGCTGGCGCAGGACGTGTTCCACCCCGCCGAACTCTACATGGAGCTGGCGGGGCTGGCAGGATCGATGGCGACCTACGGATCGAGTTCGCGACGGCTGACAGAGCTGCCGCCCTATGACCACATGGCGCCCGCGCCTGCCTTCGTGGCGCTTGCCGACACGCTGCGCTCGCTGATCCTCAGCCTGCGCTATGTCGAGCCGAAATCGCGCGCGCTGCCGGTGATGAAGCATTCGACCAATGTGTGGAAGGTGCGCATCGACAATCCGAAGCTGCTGACGTCGAGCCGCATCGTGGTGCGGGTCGGCTCGGAGCTTTCCGAGGATGCGCTGCGCAAGATCTTCGTCAACCAGGTGACGGTGGGCGCGGCGGACGAGTTCGAAGGGCTGTGGAAATCGCGCCTGCCGGGCATCCCGCTGAAGCCGCTTCATTCGCAGCCGCGCGAAATCCCCTATGACGGCGACCGGCTGTGCCTCGAACTGGACCAGCGCAGCGAGCACTGGGCCTCGCTGCTCGACGCGCCGGGCTTCGTGATCGGCGTTTCGGGCGTGCTGCCCAGCGAGCCGCAGGTCGACTGCTTTTCGGTGAACAGGTAGGGCCATGAGCAAGGACGATCCTTTCGGACTGTCGGAGGATCGAGAGCGGACCCGCATCCGCCTTGTGGACACGCCCGCGCAGCGGCGGGGCGCGCCGCCCGAGCCTCAACCCTATGCGCCCGGCCCTGCCTATGTGCCCTCCTCGGCCAATGCGGTTGCGGTGAACCGCGCCCGCGCGCACCCAAACGCGCTGGTCAGCGCCTTTGCGCCGCTGCTTGAATTCGCGCCGGAACTGGAAAGCGCCCTGCCGCCGGAAAACCCGGAAACGCTGCGCACGCGCCTGCTCGACACGCTGGTGCGTTCACGCGATGCGGCGGTGGCCTCGGGCGCCTCGCTGGAGCGCGCCGATCAGGCCGCATGGGCGGTGGCCGCGCTGCTCGACGACCTCGCGCTCAACACGCCGTGGGGCGGCGCGAGCGCCTGGCCGCGCCAGCCGCTGGTGGTCATGCTGCGCGGCGATGTGGACACCGGGACCCAGTTCTTCGTGCGGCTGGAGGAACTGGAGCGCAATCCGGCGCGCGACCCGCAGCTTCTCGAACTGCTCTATTTCTGTCTGGCGCTCGGCTTTCGCGGAAAATACCGCGTGCCTGGCCGCGCAGGCGACCGCTCGCTGAACGCCGTGCGCGTCGCCACCGCGCGCTTCCTGCGCAACCCGGACACCGAAAGCGCGCCGATCTCGCCGCACTGGAAGGGCGTCGTCGCGTCCGACGAGCCGCCGCGCTTCATCGTGCCGATCTGGGTAATGGCGCTGGCTGCGGTCGTGCTCGCCACCGCCGTCTATGCGGGGCTGTCGATGGGCCTGTCCTCGCAGGCGACCGAGCTTTCCACGCTGGTGCGCGCCCTGCCGCCGCCCGACCGCGTCGGCATCACCCGCATGGTGGCGAAGGAGCCGACGCCGCCGCCCCCGCCGCCGGTGGTGGATTTCGCGCTTCTGCCGGAGTTTCAGGCGGCGGCTCCCGAGGCGCTGCGCGCAGCGCTCAAGGGCAATGAGAGCATCTCGCTTGCCCGCCTCGTCATACAGGCTTCCGACCCCGAGCTTTTCCAGTCGTCGCGCGCCGAGCTTTCCGACGGGTTCGATCCGCTGATCGCCTCCGTGGCGAAGGTCATCGTCGACAATGAGGAGCTGATCGGCAACGTCACCGTCGTCGGCCACACCGACAGCGTGCCGCTCCAGCGCAGCAATCCGCTGTCCACCAACCAGCGGCTTTCCGAGGCGCGCGCGGCGACCATCGCCGACATCCTCGTGCAAAACGGCGTGCCGCGCGATCGCGTGAAGTCCGAGGGCCGCGCCGCCACCGACCCGGTGGCGGACAACGCGACGCGTGAAGGGCGCGCCCTGAACCGTCGCGTGGAAGTGCTGGTCGAGAAGAGGCTGTAGGATGTTCATCTTGCGCTTCATCTGGGCGGTCCTCACCTCTCGCATCCTGTGGATGCTGATCGGGCTTGCGCTGCTTTCGCTGCTGATCTGGGTGTTCGGCCCGATCATCAGCGTGGGGTCCGCGCAGCCGCTCGCCGACGACACGGTGCGCATCGTGGTGATCGCCGCGCTGGTCATATTGTGGCTGATCTGGATGATCGTCGCGCAGCGCCGCGCTATGCGGGCAAACCGCATGTTCGTGCAGGAGATCGCCGCGCCCGCGCCCGAACCCGCCGCACCCTCCCCCGGCGAGGAAAGCGTCGCCGCCGTCGGCGCGAAGTTTCAGGGCGTGGTGAGCGAGTTGCGCCGCCGCAAGCTCGGCAAGCGCTTCCTGCGCGAGATGCCGTGGTATGTGATCGTCGGGCCGCCCGCCACCGGCAAGACCACGGCGCTGAAGCAATCGGGGCTGAACTTCCCCTTCGACCTGTCGGACGACCTTCACGGCGTGGGCGGCACGCGCAACTGCGACTGGTTCTTCACCGAGAACGCGGTGCTGATCGACACCGCCGGGCGCTATGTGCAGCAGGAAAGCCAGCCCGATGTCGACGCCACCGAGTGGCTGGGCTTTCTCGACCTGTTGAAGAAGCACCGCGGCCGCCGCGCGCTGAACGGGGTCATCGTCGCGCTCTCGGTCGATGCGCTGTCGGAAGGCGACGACGCGATCCGCGAGCATGGCCGCAAGATACGCCGCCGCCTTGCCGAACTGAACGAAAGGCTGGAAATCCGCCTGCCGGTCTACCTGATGCTGACCAAGGCCGATCTCATCAAGGGCTTCGAGCAGTTCTTCGGCGGGCTGTCCACCGCCGGACGGGAACAGGTCTGGGGCACGACCTTCGCGCTCGACAGGCGCATCGACGCCAAGGCCGTCGCCGCCGAGATTTCGGCGCTCTCGCGCGAACTCGAAGGGCAACTCGTGCCGAAGCTGGAGGCGGAGGACAATCTTCAGGGCCGCGCCGAGATTTTCCGCTTTCCGGCACAGCTCGAAAGCCTGTCCGAGCCGATACAGCTTCTGATCGAGACCGTGGCGGGTGAGACGCGCTATGAGGAAGCGCCGTGGCTGCGCGGCATCTACCTGACATCGGCGACGCAGGAAGGCGCGCCGATCGACCGGCTGACCGCTGCCCTTTCAGGCTCTTTCGGCCTGCCGCCGAAGCGCTCCATGCTGGCCCCCCGGATCGAGCGGCGCAGCTTCTTCCTCAAGAACCTGCTCACCGAAGTCATCTTCAGGGAGGCGGGGCTCGGCACGTTCGATCCGGCGGCGCTGAGGCGGCGCGCGTGGATCTGGCGCGGCGCGGCGGCCGCCTGCGGCCTCGCGGTGATCGGCGCGGGCGCGCTGTTCACGCTTTCCTATTTCGACAACCGGCAGGCGGTCACAACGCAGTCGGGCCAGCTCGAAGCCTTGCAGCGCCCGCTCGCGGCGGCTGCCGCCGAACCCGTGCAGGTGGAGCAGCCGAGCCTCGACACCGCGCTGGCGGCAATGGACGAGGTGGTCGCGGCGCGCGTCGAGCCACCATCCGCGCTGCGCAACGAGGCCGGGCCGTCCGCCGGGGCGGAACTGGCGCAGGCGCAGGCCGACGCCTATGACCGCACGCTGCGCAACGTTCTCGAACCGCGCATGGTGGCGGCGCTCGAAGCCACGATGTGGCGGCAGATTCGCGAGCCGGAATTCATGCTCGGCGCGCTCAAGACCTACCGCATGATGACCGGCCTGTCGCAGATGGACACAGATTTCGTGCAGGACTGGTGGGTCAATCAGTTGCCGGATTTCGCACCGGTCGCGCTGTTCCCGACAGAGACGGCGGAAGAGCACCAGCTGGCGGCGATCCGGCGCATGGCGATCGACGACAGCTACATCCAGCCCGACCAGGCGCTGGTCGCCGAGGCGCTGAAAAGCGTGTGCACCATCTCGCTGCCCGCCCGCGCCTACAAGCAATTGCTGGCCGATCCCGACGTCGCCGGGCTGCCGGAATGGGTCCCCGCCAATTTCGCAGGACCGAACGGGGCGAAGGTGTTCACGCGCACCTCGGGCAAGACGCTCCGCAGCGGCATTGCGGGCGCCTTCACCTATGCGGGCTTCCATGACGCGATCCTCGACCGGGTCGAGGATGTCTCGGCGCAGGCCGCGCTCGACCGCGCGGTCTTTGCGGGCGGCTGCTCGGAAAACGCGGAGACATCCGTGCCTGCCCTGACCGAGGACGTGCTGAAGCTCTATTACGAGGACTTCATCGCGCAGTGGGACAGCTTTCTGCGCGACATGCGCCTTGCGCCGCTGACCAATCTGCTGGTCGCCAGCGACAACCTCAAGGACTTGTCCTCGGCCGACTCCGCGCTGAAGCGGCTGCTGACCGCCGTCGTGCGCGAAACGGACCTGACGCGCAGCGAGGACGAGGACGAAGGCGGCGGCGACAACAAGGCGCAGAAGAAGGCCGGGAACAAGCTGCTGGGCAAGCTCGGAAAGCTCGGCAAGTTGGCGAAGGCGGGCGCGAAGCTTCTGCCCAAGGCGGGTTCGTCGGACCAGGTGGACCTGACCGGCACGCTGGTGGCGGAGCATTTCAAGCCGCTGAAAGGCACCATCGCCGAAGTCGACGGCCAGCCGCCCGCGCTCGACGCCGCCGTGGTTGCGCTGACCGCGCTTTCCAACGTGCTCCAGACGGTCAACGCGACGCCCGACCCGAGCGAGGCGATCAAGAAGCAGGGCGGACTGGCGGAACTGACCGGCGCGGTGGCGCGGCAGGCGCAGATCCTGCCCGACCCGGTTGACGACTGGCTCGGCGGCATCGCGGGCGACACGAGCGGCCTGACGCAAAAGGCAGTGACGTCCGAGCTGAACGCCATCTGGCGGGCCGAGATCCTGCCCTTCTGCCAGGCAGCGCTCAACAATCGCTATCCCTTCGACGCCAGCAGCGCGGTGGATGTCAACGTCAAGGATTTCGCCCGTCTGTTCGGGCCTGCCGGAATGATCGACGCCTTCACCAACGACCACCTGCTGACCTATGTGGACACCACGACCCAGCCGTGGAAATGGCGCGCCGATTTCGGCCTCGATCCTTCCGCGCTTGCGGCATTCGAGCAGGCCCGCCACATACGCGACGACCTGTTTCCGGGCGGGACCGGCCCGGTGATGAGCTTCACGCTCGAACCGAAGGACCTGTCGCCCACGGTCTCGCGCGTCTCGCTCAATCTCGACGGGCAGACGCTCGTCTATTTCAACAATGCGACGCGCCCGCAGCCGATGACATGGCCCGGCAAGGACGGCACGGGTGCGATCTCGCTCGCCTTCCAGCCGATCGACGGCTCGCCGGAGGTGATGGTCACCGAAACCGGAAGCTGGGCGTGGCTGCGCCTGCTGCGGGCGGGCCGCTTCACCGCCACCTCGCTGGCGGACGTCTACAATCTGCGTCTCGGCGCTCAGGGCTTCTATGCCGATTTCGAGCTGAAGGCCGCCAGCGTCGAGAACCCCTACAATCTCGAAATGTTCAAGAAATTCACCTGTCCGGCACAGATATGACCACCGGCTTCTTCGGCAAGATTCCCGCCACGGGCGACTTCATCGCCTCGGGCCTGCCGCGCGTCTTCGTGGACCGCTGGGACCGCTGGATGTCGATGGAACTTCGGGCGCGGCCCGACGACGGCGCGCTCGACCCGCGCGCCTGGCGCTTCGCGATCCGGGCGGGCATTTTCGGCGACCAGCCCTGCGCGGGCGTGTGGCGCATGAGCCGCGACCGCATCGGCAGGCGCTATCCGTTCGCGGTCGTGCGGCTCGGGGCCCCGCCCGACGCCGCCGACCCGTGGTACGACGCGGTTGCGGCGATCGTGCAGGGCATGGTCGAGGAGGAACGCGCGCAAAACTGGATCGCCGGGCGCATCGCCGCCTTGCCCGAGCCGGGCAGCGCCGACAGCCGCGACCGCATCGCCTTCTGGCTCGACGACTGGGAGGTGCACGAACTGGCCTTTGCCGACATTCACGACCTTGCCGAAAACGGGCTACCCGCCATGCGCGCGGCGCGGCCGGAAACGGAGACGCTCTAGGTGGCATGCACCGTCTTTGCAGAGAAACTGGGCTGGTTCCACCAGAGTAGTGGCGGAACCGGCACGGCGCCCGGCGACGTGTGCCTCAGCCCACCTCCGCCGCCGACCGGTCCTGTTCCCGTACCCTACGTCAACATGCTGTTTGCCAGCGACCTCACGAAAGGCAGCAAGAGCGTCAAGGCCGACGGCAGCCCGACCGCGCTGGAGAACAGTTCCGAGATCGCCACCAGCACCGGCAACGAGGCGGGCACGCAGGGCGGCGGCGTGGTCACCCACGTCACCAAGGGGAAAGGCAGCTTCTCGCTTTGGTCCTTCACGGTGAAGGTCGAGGGCAAGGGAGTTTGCCGCCATACAGATCCGATCTTGCAGAACGAGTCATGCACGCCACCGAACTGCACCGCGCCGGGCGCGAGAACGCTTCTTGAAAACAAGCTCATCGAACTCGGCATCGAGCCGGGAACGCCCTGCCCGAAACCGTATGAAAGCGAGAAGCATCGGCCCGGCATTACCCAGGCACAGGAGGACGAGGTTTACGGCAAGAAGTGTTGGGAGTGCGCCAAGCAGATCCGGGCAGGCAAAAAGCCAAAGACCCCCGGCGGCAAGTGGATGCGAAAGTCGGGCTACGAAGCGAGGTACGGCAGGAGGCGGAGGAAGATATACAAGAACCGGGATCGCAAGAGAATGACCCCGGACCACCAGCCCCCGCTAAACCGCGCATGGGAACTTGGAGGCTGCCATCTCAAGACTGCCGGGTTCAAGGAACTGATGAGCCAGCCGGAAATGGTCCGGCCGCATTGCCGCGCACATTCAAACAGCCAGGGCACCAAGGTCAAGGCAGCCGCCGACGCATTGCGAGCCAGCCGCGGAGGCTAGAGAGAGAGGCGATATGGATCAGCGCTACGAGGATATCCAGGCACGCTACCTCGCCGAAATGCGGCAGATCCTGCCCGAAATTACGGCATGGTGGAAAGCCAATGCGATACGCGACCCGAGCGACATCACGACAAAGCCGGCCAATGATTTTGAAAGACGGTGGCCCGCGGGCCCTACCGCCCACCCGCGGGTCCTGCATATCTTTCGCAAATATTTCCTCGAGATCGATGCCCTCAATGTAGAAAACGAAACGCGCGAACCATCATCGGCAACCGCTTCGGAAGAGGACTGGGGCACAGACGAGGACGAGGAAGCCGATTTTCAGCTCCCCATCGACCTCCTGGTGGATGATCTGCCGGATGTAGCGCCCGATGTGTACGGGCTGGTCAAGGCGATGGTCTTCGTGCCCATCGGGCTTTCTCCCGACGAGGAGTATTGCTGACGTGGCATTCAAGATCGTCCACAACGTTCAAAAGGCGGTGCAGCAGCTCCTCGAAGCGCCGGACGACCTCGCTCCACTGGTCACGGACCAGGGCCGCGCACGGCCTCTCACCCAGGCCGGCAGCGAACACCAATCGCTTTACGCCCAATATATTACCGACTTCGAGACCGCCTATGAGATCGGCGACGCATGGTGGCAGGACTGCGTTGACGCGTTTACGGAGGACGGTCACCCGGAAGACGAGGCCGTCGATCTGGCCTATAGCAAGCGACTTGCAGGGCCTGCCTCCGCGCCGGAAGTCGTCTGGTTCTTCCGTACCTACTGGCTGGCATTCGATGAGGTCAACCGGGCGCTGCCCCCTGAAGACCGTGTGCCGCCGCAGGTCGCCTTGCTCGGTTGGCTGGTCGAGGAGGACCGCACGGAGTATATTCGCCTGCTTACATGCATGCCTTACTGGCCGATCGGCCTTGACGAAAATAGAAACTGGTCCTGAGCGATGAGTGCGGCTGTCTGGCTTGAAAATCGCACGCCTTTTGATGCCGAAACGCATATCCAGCTCAATTCAGATGGTCAGGAAGTGCTGGTCGTGATGCTGTCGGCCAGCTTTCAGTCCGACCCGGAAGACGGTGGATTGCGCCCCGCTGATGAGCAGCTGCCCGTTACGTTTGGCGACGTGCCTTTCGGAAATCCGGTCCTTTCGTCGAACCGCTACGAGGCCGACATAGCGCCGGTCAAGCCGGCTGCGGAAATACTCGTCAACGGCACTGCGTACGCGCCGAATGGCAAGCCTGCACGCGAGATGCAGGTCGGCATCCGCGTCGGCGCGATGCGCAAGGTGCTCAATGTCGTTGGGGACCGGATCTACGATATGGGCAGCTTCAGCGCGCCCGCTCCATTCCGCACCATGCCGGTCGTCTACGAGCGCTCCTATGGCGGCACGACGCCCGATGGCAAGATCGATCAGCGCAATCCGGTGGGTGTCGGCTTTCACCATGCGCCTTCCGCCGATCCCTCGGTGAGGACGGAAGCGCCCAACATTACCTATCCGGGCGAGCCTTTTCTCAGCCCTTCGGATCGTCCAAGACCGGCCGGTTTCGGCGCTGTAGGACGCGGTTGGCAGCCGCGCCTCAGCTATGCCGGCAGCTATGACAAGGCCTGGCTCGATTCACAATGGCCCCTGCCGCCGAAGGATTTTGATCCGCGCCACAATCTTTCCACCCCGGAGGACCAGCAATTGCCGCGTCTTGCCGGCGGAGAAAGTGTCACGCTTGTTGGCCTCACCCCGTCAGGACGCTGGGATTTCCGGCTGCCGCGCGTCACTGCTCCGGTCAGGCTCATCTTCGACGACAGGATCGAAGATACCGAATTCGCGCCCGACACAGTGCTGATCGAGCCTGATTTCGAACGCATCACCCTGAAGGCCCGGCTATCCTTTACGCTGCGTCGGAACGCACCCTCGCTGAGGGAGATCGTTTTCGGCCACGTATCGCCGGTATGGCTGAGTGCTCGACGCAAGCGCAAGGCATATTTCAATCCTCTGGGCGGCGACGGCACCTTGACGGACCAGCCGGTATGGCATCCTTGAAGCGTCCTCTCTACCTGACAGGGGCCGGCGCGGTGACGCCCGCCGGGCTCGACGCACGGCAGACACTCGCCGCCATCCGTGCAAGCCTTTCCTCATTCGAGGAAATGACGCTCACCGACCCTATCGGGGCGACCCAGATCGTTGCCCGTATCCCCACTCGGCATAATCTTCGCCGCACCCAGGGCGAATGGCTGGTCAACATGGCCGCGCGCGCAATCCGTGAGGCGGTCCATGGCATTCCCCCGCAAACAGTTGCCGCGACGGCGCTGTTCATTGCACTGCCTGAGAATTTCCGAAACCATCCCGCCTTCGAGGACATACCGCCACGGAATTTTCTCGCGGCAGTGAGCGAAGCGAGCGGCCATGTTTTTCATCCCGCATCCCGTGCAATCGACGGAGGTGCTGCCGTCACCATCGGGCTTGCGGAGCGGGCCGTCCACCTTATGGAAGAAGAAGGCGTCGCACAGATACTGCTCGGCGGCGTGGACAGCCTTGTCAACAAGGCGGACCTCACGCGCCTTGGACAAGCGGGGCGGCTCAAGGGGCCGGACAATGGCCAGGGTCTCGTGCCGGGTGAAGCTGCCGTATTCGTGTGCCTGACACGTGACGGCTCGGGAAAAGCGGGGACTGCAGTCGCTGTCTCCGGCATAGGCATCGCACAGGAAGCCGACAGCGTCCTTTCCGACCGCTACAGCCAGGGCCGCGCCATGCTTGGTGCGCTGCGCAACGCAGCTTCCGGACCTGGCCCGTCCGAACCGGACATCGACTTCATCGTCTCCAACAGCAATGGCGAGCGCTATGCCGGGATCGAGACGCTGATCGCGGGACCCCGCTTCTACCGCACCCGCCGCGATATGTTCCCGATTGCATATCCCGCGATGACGGTCGGTGAAATCGGCGCGGCGGGCGGCGCGCTGGCGCTGATGCTGGCCGCCGACAGCTTCCGCAACGGCTATGCACCGGGACCCGTGGCCATGTGCGAGGTGGCGTCGGAATCCGGTCTGCGC
The DNA here is from genome assembly GCA_023953835.1 of Rhizobiaceae bacterium. Classification (NCBI taxonomy): domain Bacteria; kingdom Pseudomonadati; phylum Pseudomonadota; class Alphaproteobacteria; order Hyphomicrobiales; family Rhizobiaceae; species Rhizobiaceae bacterium. The sequence continues at coordinate 323,858 of JAMLJB010000002.1, forward strand.
GCCGCGGCAATCGCCAGTGCCGTGCGTCGAAGATAGAGCGTTTCACATCCACATCGGATAGGAACGCGTCCTGCGCCAGTTGCCGAGCACTCGGGCAGGTTCGGCGATCGCCTCCGTCAGCGCATCCAGTCGCTCCCGGCGCATCGAGCGGAAAGGCCGCATTCCTCGGCCACCTCCCCGTCCATCGTCCCACCATTGGGAGACTGCGTCAGCTACAGGCAGCGCGAGCGCATCGATATCGGCGAAGGTTTCGCCAAGGCTTGACGGATCGGCAGTGAACAGGCTGACGTCTCCAAAATCGACCTCGAACAGGTCGCGCAACGCCAGCCCGGCGGCCTCGCACAATTCGGGGTCACGCATCCGCTCGATCAGCCAAGGCATGATCGTCCGCTCGCCGAAAAGGCCGATCGAGCGAACCGCTTCGGCGCGCAGGTGCTGCCTGCCGAGATTGCCCTGAAGCCAGCGCTTCGCCTGCTCTTTCGGGGTGGTCAGAAGCCGCAGTTCGATGCATTCCAGCGCAGTTGCGCCGCCGGCCAGCACGATGCGGTCGAGCACCGGATGCGCCAGCCGCGCTTCACCGAGCAGGCAGGCGGCGCGCGCGGCTGCCATGCGCTCCTCCTCCGCCTCGGCGTCGAGCGCGACCTGTACGGGCACCAGCATGTCGACGCGGCCAAGCGCGCCTGCAAGCGCAAGGGCAGCGCAGCGCACGCCCGCATCCCGGTCGCCGATCAACTCCGGCAGCCGGTCGCCGGGATCGGCGCGATAGTGCCGCAGCACCGCGAGGCCCAGCCCGCACAGGAACGGATCGCGCGCGTCGATCCATCCGGGGAGGTGGCCGCGCAGCCCCTCACGCGGGCCGTGCAGCATCGCGGCCGAGAGCGCCGCGACGCCCTCCGCGCCGAGTGGGCGCGCGAGGTCGAGAGCCTTGCCGAGCGCGGCGTCCTCCCCCGAGCGTAACGCGATCGCACCTATGACAAAGAGTTCCGGCGGCTCGGCATAGTCCTCGAAACGGTTGAGCGCGGCCTGCCAGCCAGCCTCGCCCGCCGCCATCAGCCCTTCGAGGTTGGCCTCCAGCCGCTGGTCGATCCTGCCGATTTCCGTGGCGTCGAGGAACGGGCCGTCGATCTCCAGCCTGCGCCGCGACCACAGGAAGGCCGCGTCTTCCGCGTGCAGGTCGACGAGCGGGGGAATGGTGGCGACGCGCAGCATCCAGGGTCAGAGCCTGTCAGTTGAGGTGCACGGCGGCGCCCTTGATGCGATTGACGCCGCGCGCGTGGCTGGTCAACTGCGTGCCGCGAATGGAAATCCTGCCGTCCTTTTCAAGAATTATGGACGCGTCGCCGCACCGCAACTCAAGACGCGCCTCGGCCTCGATGCAGACGGTCTGCCCGTCGCGCACCACCTGCACCTCACTCTTTTTGACCGCCGGGGCGACGATCCTGCCGACGATCAGCGGCCTTGCCGGATCGCCCTCCTCGAACAGCAGCGCCACTTCCGCGCCGACCGCGCTGCCGTCAAGCTCGCACAGGCTGCGCGCGGCGAGCGCGGTGTCGGCGGGATTGGCGGCGAACACCACCAGCGGCGCGCCCGCGTCGAATCCGATCAGCAGCCCGATCGCCACGCCGTCGATGCGACTGAGAACTTCCATGGCACCCACCCTCAATTGTTGTTGATCGTACTGCCCTTGATCTTCACATCCGAGGAAGCGTTGATGTTGATCTTGCCGCTTCCCTTGATGGTGATGTCCTTGCCCGAGACCTGGATGGTCCCGTCCTTCTTCATCATGATCGAGGCGCTGCCGCACTTGATCGTCACCTCGTCGGCCACGTCGATCATCAGCTTCTTGCCGACCTTGACCGTCATGTCCTGCTCGACATTGGTGGAACTGGCCTTGCTGACGGACAGTGCATAGGCGCCGCTGACGGCGGTGCTGTCGTCATTGCCGATGGAAGACGAACGCTTCTTGGCGACCGAAAGTGTCTGGTCCCCGCCGACGGAGGTCGACTGGTTCGCGCCGATCTGGATGGTCTGCGCGGCACCGACGGAAACGCTGTCGCTGGCGCCCACCCTGTGGCTCTGGTCCGCGCCGACCGAAACGCTGCGCGTCGCGCCGACGGAAATGGTTTGCGCCGCGCCGACCGTGCGAGCCTCTGTCGCGCCCACCGTGTCGACGCGGGCCACGCCGACCGTCACCGACTGGTTGAGCGCCACCGTCTGGGAATGGTTCGCGCCGATGGTCTCGGTGGAATTTGCGCCGATGCTGATGGTCTCGTTGGAGCCGACGGAAAGCGCGCGGTTGTTGCCGACGCTCTCGGTATCGTCGTTGCCGATGGTGCCGGTGCGGTCATGGCCAACCGAAAGCGTCTTGTCGTTGCCCACGTCCTCGTCGAGATTGTGCCCGACGGAGTGCTTGGCGTCATGGTCGATGCGGTCGCTCTGGTCATGGTGAACGGTCTTGGTGCGGTCGTTCTCGATGACCAGCACATGGTCCTTCTGGGCGTGGAAATAGACCTCTTCGGACCCTGCCTTGTCCTCGAAGCGCAATTCGTTGGAACCGCCGCCGCCCAGCGACGAATTTGATTTCCAGCCCGATTGGGTGGCGCTGCCCGGCAGGCCGTAGGGCGGCATCTGCTCGTCATTGTAGACCCTGCCGGTGATGATCGGCTGGTCGGGATCGCCCTCCATGAAATCGACGATGACTTCCTGGCCGATGCGCGGAATCTGGATGAAGCCCCAGTTGGCGCCTGCCCATGTCTGCGAAACGCGCACGAAGCAGGAGCTGTTCTGGTCCTTCTTGCCCTCGCGGTCCCAATAGAACTGGACCTTCACGCGCGCATATTTGTCGGTGAAGATCTCCTCCCCCGACGGCCCGACGACGACGGCGGTCTGCGGCCCCGCCATGTGCGGACGCGGCGTGATGCGCGGCGGGCGATAGGTCAGCGATGTCGGCGAAAGCCCCAGCACGACGCGGAAGGTCGGGCCGTCCGGGTCCGCGCCCGAGCGGTATGCCGGATCGCTCAGATGATATTCCGCCGTCACCACCAGATAGTCCTGGTTCTGGTCGTCGCGCGGATGGTCCTCCAGCGAAAAGGTGCAGCCGGGGAAAAGCCCGCGCACATTTCCGGCCGCCGCGATGCGCTGGTGCGTGGCCTGCAATTCCTCGCGGCGGATCGCCGCGATGGCATCGCCGCGCCCGGTGTCGAGGTGGACGCCGGGATCGGCATAGACCTCACCCTTGGCTTCGGCATGGCCGAAGGGCTGCTCCGACTTCGCCATGAGATCGGCGCCGGGCTTCTGGAAATCATAGTCGGTGTGCGCATAGGCGCCGGGGCGCACCTCGCTGCCGCTGGCCCATTCGGTGAGGTATTCCCTGTCGCGACGGCTGTCGCCGCCGCCATAGTTGAACACGACGGTCTTGTAGTCGGGAGCAGGCTTCAGCTTGCTCATCGCATCGGCCAGCACCATCGTGTGCTCGCCGTCGCCATGCTCGAAGAAGTAGAAAATGCCCTCGTGCTCCAGAAGCCTCTGCACGAAGTCGAGGTCGCTCTCCGAATACTGGACACAATATTCGCGCGGCTTGTAGGACCCTTGCAGCCGCTTCTCGAATTTCGCGATGCCGTATTTGGAGAAGATCTTCTCGACGATCTCCACAACCGTCATGTTCTGGAAGATGCGGTTGTCGCTGGTGTTGGAAAGAAACCAGAACCAGGGCCGCACCATCGCCTCGTAATAGGCGAGCTTGCCCTCGATCCTGATCTGCCGGAACTCCGCGCAATGGCCGGTGAACCACCGCTTCGGATCGGCTTCCAGCTCCACCGACACGATGCCGCCAAGCATGGCCAGCGGATCGACTTTCAGGTCGGTGCTGACGAAGCGCACCCTGTAGCCGAACGGGCGGCTGATCTCGTCCCGACCGGCGAGATGGGTGAAGATCAGCGTGCTGTCGCCGAGCGGTGTGTGGGCAACCGCCACGCGCTCATCTGCCATGGGGCCTCTCCTGGGGCGTGGGACCCTGTATATAGTTCTATCACAACTCAACCGTGTGGCGCTATCCACCGGAGCGTGTGCGCAAACCGGACTGTAACCTTCCCGCGCTATGCTGATACAATGCGATTGACCGGCTGATCTTCCCGAACTGGACGGCGCTGTTTGCGACCCGCTGATGACCATTCGACTGACGATTGAAAATGTGGACCGGTTGCCGAACGGCGGCCCGCCCAGCTTCTCGTCCTCCGGCGACTTCCGGATAGGCCGGGAGAATTGCGACTGGGTGCTGCCCGACCCCGACCGCTTCATCTCCGGCGTGCATTGCGAGGTGCGCGCGGCGGATGGCGGCTACTGGCTGGCCGATGTTTCCCGCAACGGGACGTTCCTCAACGGGGCAGGCGCACGCATCGCCTCCCCGCACAGGCTTGCGGAGGGCGACCGGCTGCGCGTCGGGCGCTATGTCATCAGCGTCGCCATCGAGGAAGCTGCGCCCGTGCCGAAGACGAAGCCTTTCGGCGAGCCGTCCGTGGTGACGCCGCCCGTGCGCACGGAAGACGCGGCGCGGATATTGCGCGACATCGCGGCGGGCGCGGGCGTGTCGCCGGACGTGTTTCTGCAACGCGACCCGCAGGAGGTCGCCGCCGAGATCGGCGTGTTCCTGCGGATCGTCGTGGACGAGCTGGCGCTGCTGCTCAAGGCACGCGCCGCCGCGAAGGTGCTGGCCCGCAGCACCGACCGCACCATCCTCAACAGCACCGGCAACAATCCGCTGAAATTCGTGCCGGGAACGGAGGAGATGCTGGAAAAGATGTTTGCGCGGCGCAGCCAGGGCTATCTCGACGCGCGCCGCAGCCTTGAGGATGCGTTTGGCGACCTGAAAACGCATGAGCTTGCGACTTATGCGGCGATGCAGTCGGCATTGGCCGCGCTGCTCGACGAGCTGTCGCCGGAAGCGGTCGAACGCCGCATCGTTTCGTCGGCTTTCGCCTCGAAGAAGGCGCGCGCCTGGGACGCCTATGTCAAGGTCTGGGAAAACAAGGAACAGCGCAACGAGAACGGCATGCTCGACGCCTTCCTCGAACATTTCAGCGAGGCCTATGCGAAGGCGAGCAGGCAGAAGTAACCATCCGCCGCAGCCCTCTGGATTGCCCGCGAAATCTCCGGCGACATCTGGTAGACTTGCCCGAGGATCAACGGGCGGAGACCGGCTGGCGGCATGAGTTCGAAGGACGATCCCTTCGGCGACGGAAAGACGGTGATCGGCAGGGTGCGGCAGGCAGGGCGCGGCGCGGCGCCCGTCCCCCGCGCGCCGACGCCGCGCGCCGAAGCGACAGTGTTCGATCCGGGCTTCGCGGAGCGGCATGTGGCGGGCTGGAGCGAGACGCCGCCCGCCGCTTCGCGTTTCGACCGGCAGGTGCTGGAGGAAGCCGGCAGCGGCATCGCCACAAGGTCCGCCAACCCGCTGATCGCCGCCGCTGCGCCGCTGCTGATCCTGCTCGGCCAGTTCAGCCGGTCGCCGCCCGATGTCGAGCCGCAGGCGCTGGCCGACCGCCTGGCCGAGCTTGTCGACGATTTCGAGCTTGCCGTCACGCGCAGCGACGTGCACGAGGGCGATGGCCGCGTCGCGCGCTATGTGCTGTGCGAAACCATTGACGACATGGTGCAGGCGCTGCCCGGCATCGGCCCCGCGACATGGATGCCGATGGGCATGCTGGCGCGCTTCTTCCGAACCGACGCGGCGGGCGCGGGCTTCTTCGACGCGCTGAACCGCGCGCTCGGCAATCCCGAGCCGCATTGCGACGTGATCGAATTGATGTATGCCTGCCTGTCGCTCGGCTTCGAGGGACAGTATCGGGGCATGGAGGACGGCCCGGCCCGCCTCGACGCCGTTCGCCGGGACACCTATCAGGTGCTGCGCTATTTCCGGCCCGCGCCGATGCGGGACCTGTCCGCCGAATGGCAGCCGGTCGTGCCGGGCGGCAGGCGCAGCCGTCGCGCAATTCCGGTCTGGGTTTTCGCGGCAGCGGGCTGCGCGCTGGTCGCGGGCGCGTTCGTGGAGGTTCGCGGGCGCATCGCGCGGCAGGGCGAGGCCGTCGCCGCCGAAATCCTATCACTGACGCCTGCGACCCCCGTGGCAATCGAACATGCGGCGTTCGTACCCGTGCTGCGCGCAGCCCCGCCGCCTCCCCCGCCCGCGGAACCGCCGCCACCCGCCGATGTCCAGCTCGAGCGCCTGCGCGCAGCACTTGCCCGGCAGATCGAGGATGGAAGCCTGACGGTCGCCGCCAAGGGCGCTTTCATCGTCGTCGAAATCGGCAACCAGCAGCTTTTCCAGCCCGGCAAGGCCATCTTGAAGCCCGAGTTCGAAGGCCTTGCCGAACCGCTCGCCGCCGCCCTCGGAACGGAGCGCGGACCCGTCAGGATCGTCGGCCACACCGACAGCGACAAGCCGGGACGCACCAGCATCTTCAAGTCCAATTACGACCTGTCGGTGGCGCGCGCGCAGGCGGTCCAGAAGCGGCTCGCGCAAGCCATCGGCGGCAAGGTTGCGCTTGAGGTGGAAGGCAAGGGCGAGGACGAGCCGGTGGCCGACAACGCGACGCCCGAAGGCAAGGCGCGGAACCGGCGCGTCGACCTGCTGATCGCGCGCGGGCAAGGCGCATGAGCGTGGCCGGCGCGTGTTTGCGGGCAGCGCAATGCTGAACTGGCTGCTTCGCCTTGTCAGCCTCGCGGCCCTTGCAGGCTTCAGCGCCGCCGTGTGGTATGCGGGGCCGCTGATCGCCTATGACGAGGCCCGCCCGCTTGAAGGCGAGGCGGTGCGGATCGCGGTCATCGCGGGCGCGCTCGGCCTGTTCGCCGTCTATTACGGCTTCCGGTTCTGGCAGGTGCGGCGCGCCGAACGGGCGCTGGAAGAGGCGATGGCGCGGGCCAGCGACGAGGAGAGCGACGCCGCCGTGCTCAAGGAGCGCATGGCCGCAGCCGTCGCGACGCTCAAGCGCAAGCGCGGGCGCGGCTTCCTTCAGGAGCAGCCCTGGTATGTGATCACCGGGCCGCCCGGCGCGGGCAAGACCACGGCGCTGGTCAATTCGGGCCTCGACTTTCCGCTGGCCGGGTCCGACGCGGCGCAGCCGGTGGCGGGCGTCGGCGGAACGCGCTTCTGCGACTGGTGGTTCACCGACGACGGCGTGCTGATCGACACGGCAGGCCGCTACACGACGCTCGAATCCGACGCCGCGCGCGACCGCAAGAGCTGGCTGGCGTTCCTTTCGGCCCTGAAGAAGCACCGCCCCCTGCAACCGCTCAACGGCGTGATCCTGGCCATCAGCCTGCACGATCTGATGACCCTCGACGGTCATGCGCTGGGCGTCCACACGGCGGAAATCCGCAACCGGCTGGACGAGATCGCCGATACGCTGAAGATCGATTTTCCCGTCTATGTGCTGTTCACCAAGGCTGATCTGGTGAGCGGCTTCATGGAGCTTTTCGGCGACCTCGACGAGAATGGCCGCAAGGCGGTGTGGGGCGAGACCTTCCAGACCGACGACCGCACGCGAAACATGGTGGAGCAGTCGGCGGCGTCCTTCGATGCGCTGGCCGACCGCGTGGCGGAGCGCGTCACCGACCGGCTTGCCGGAACCGTGGACCGGCAGGCGCGCGCGGCGGTCTTTGCGTTTCCGGCGCAATTCGGCGCGCTGAAGGACAAGACCGTCAATTTCCTGCGGCAGGTGTTCGACCCCGCACGCCCTTCCGGCGCGATCCTGCGCGGCTTCTACTTCACCTCCGGCACGCAGGAAGGCAGCCCCATCGACCAGTTTCTCGGCACGGCGGGCCGCGCCTTCGGGACAACAGCGCCGCTCTCCGGGAAGGGCCGCAGCTTCTTCCTGCACGACCTGTTGAAGAAGGTGGTCTTTGCCGAATCCGGCTGGGTTTCCTATGACCGCGCCATTGCGCGGCGCGCAGCCCTTCTTCGCTTCGCGGGGCTCGGCGCGGTGTCGCTGGCGGTGGTCGCGGCGCTTGGCGCGATGGCGCTCGCGCTCCTGCGCGAACAGGCGCGCACCGCCGACATCCGCGCCGCGCTCGACAGCTACCGCACCGATGCACCGCCTGCCGTCGCAGAGGCGACGGTCACGCAGCCTGACCTCGAAAACGTCATCGAGCCGCTCGACCTGATCGGCGAGCTTCCCGTGGCGGGCGAACCGGGCCTGTCGGCAAGGCCCGGCGAAGCGCTGGGGCTGGACCCCGGCCGGCGGCTGCAATCGGCGCGCGGGATTGCCTACCGCCGTGGGCTGGAGCGATATTTCCGCCCTCGCCTGCTGCTGGAGCTGGAACAGGCGATCACGGCGGGCGCGGCCGATCCCGCCGGGCTCTACGAGCCGCTGAAGGCCTATCTGATGCTGACCGGGGCCGCGCCGCGCATCGACAATGATTTCATCGTCTCATGGTTCACGCGCGACTGGGAGGACAGGCTCTACCCCGGCCCGCAGAACCAGCAGGGCCGCGCGCGGCTGGAAAGGCACCTGCGCGCGATGCTCGACGTGGACGACGCCTACGACCCGCTCTATCCGCCCGACCGGCGGCTGGTCGAGGCGGCACAGCGCGCGCTCGGCACCCTGCCGCTGGCGGACAGGGCGACGGCCATCGTCGGCTCGGCGCATCACGCCGCCTCGGCTCATGACTACGCGCTTGCCTCGGGCGGCGGCGCGCAGGCGCAACTCGTGTTCGATACGACGGATGCGAGCAGCCTTTCATCGGTTTCGGTGCCGGGCTTCTACACCGCGCGCGGCTTCAACGAGGTTTTCCTGCCCGCCCTTTCCGAGATCGCCCGCAGGCTCGTGGACGACCAGTGGGTACTGGGGCCGGGCGGCGCGCTGCCGGACCTTGAGCGCGACCTGCCGAAGCTCGGCCCCGAACTGCTCAACCGCTACGGCAAGGATTTCGTCGATGCGTGGACGGGGGCAATCGAGCGGTTGAAATTCAGGTCGCTGGCGGATGATGCCCCGCAATATCCGGCACTCGCCGCGCTCGCCGCTCCCGATTCGCCGCTGGTCGGCGTGCTTCAGGGCATTGCCGGCCAGACCGCGCTGACGCAGGCGGCAGGCGACGACACGAGGCTCGCCGCCGGGCTCGCGCGCATCGGTCTGGTGCTCTCCGGCGGCAAGTCGCAAGCCCGCGCGGGCACGGCCCCCTCGGCGGCGGGGATGCCCGCGGGTGCTGCAATCGCGGCGCAGTTTCGGCCCTTCCAGTCGGTGGTGGACGGCAGGCCGGGCGAGCGGCCCATCGACACGCTGGTCCAGAATTTCCGCGACATCTATCGCAGCTTGCTGATCGCCGACGCGGCGGCGCAGCGCAGCGACCGGGCGGATTCGAATTTCGTGCTCCAGATTTCGAGCCTGCGCAACAACGCCTCACGCCTGCCGAAGGTTTTCGCGGGCATGGTGCGCGCCGCCGCCGACGAGTTCGAGGGCGAGGCCGCCGAGACCTCCATCGCCCAGATCAACGCGGCGCTCAAGGAAACCGTGACCGGCGCCTGCCAGGAGGTGATTGCCAACCGATATCCCTTCAACCCCGGCGCGAGCGAGGAAGTGCCGCTCGACGCCTTCGCCCGGCTTTTCGGCCCCGGCGGCACGATCGACCGCTTCTTCGCGCAGAACCTGTCCTCGCTGGTCGAGTTCAGCGAGCCCGAATGGCGCTGGAAGCAGGACGGCAGGATCGGGCGCGAGCTTTCCCCTGCCGCGTTGCGGCCCTTCCAGCAGGCGGCGCAACTGCGCGACGCGTTCTTCCCCGAAAGAACGGCGCTGCCCGCCGTTGCGCTCACCGTCACGCCGGTTTCGCTCCACAACGACGCCGACCTCGCATTCCTCGAAATCAACGGCCAGGTGGTGCAGAGCTACCAGACCGGCAATGCGCCGATGGTCGTCAACTGGCCCGGCGATTCGCCCGCCGCCTCGGCCAGCCTCGCCATCATGCCGGAATTGCAGGGCCGCGAATCCCGCCGCCGCTTCACCGGCCAATGGGCGGCCAAGCGGCTGTTCGACACGGCGAGTTCCGAACAGGCGGCGGACGCCACGCATCTGCGCTTCATCCTCGGCGGGCGCGATGTCGCCTATGCGCTACAGGCCGGACAGGTGGGCAATCCGTTCGGTCTGGCCGCGTTTTCCGGCTTCGTTTGCCCTGATTCATTGTGAGACGACGAGAGCTATACTCAGTTGCGTCCGGCTGTGGCACACTCGGCCCGGACTTGCATTGTCGGTGCCATTTTCGACGGGTGCAACACACATGAACAAGTTCGCCCTGCCGTTCGAGAGCTACGGCGTCACGCACAAGGGGTGCGTGCGCGAGGGCAATGAGGACAATTTCCTGATGGACCCGCCGAACGGCGTCTGGGCCGTGGCCGACGGGATGGGCGGGCACGAGGCGGGCGAAGTGGCCTCGGCCAGCATCGTGGCGCATCTTGCGACCATCGGCGCGGCCACCTCGCCGCCGGACCTGCGGGCGCGCTTCGAGGACCGCCTGCTCAAGGCGCATCACGAGATACGCGCCCTTTCGCTGGAGCGCGAGGCGACAATCGGCTCGACCTTCGCCGCGCTGCTCGCCATGGAAGGATGGTTCGCCTGCCTGTGGCTGGGCGACAGCCGCGTCTACCTCGTGCGCGACGGTTCGATCTCGCAGATTTCCCACGACCACACGGAGGCGCAGGAACTGCTCGACCAGGGCGTGATCACCGAAAGCGAGGCGAGCAACTGGCCGCGCAAGAACGTCATCACCCGCGCCGTGGGCGTCAGCGAGGACATCGTCATCGATGCGCGGCAGGGCGAGCTTCTGGCGGGCGACATATTCGTGCTGGGCACGGACGGCCTGCCCGCCCATGTGCGCGACGACGAGATCGAGGAAGCAGTCACCAGCGGCTCGCCTCAGGCGGCGGGCGACCGGCTGCTTTCGCTGGTGCTGGCGCGCGGCGGCACCGACAACGTGACCATCATCGTGGTGCGCGTCGCGGGAGAAGGCGAGGCCGCCGGGGCGGGCGAGGCATCCGGTTCCGACTGGGGCCGATGGAGCTGAAGGTGGCGCGCGCGCTTCGGCCCGCGCTGGCTGTGCTGGCGCATTTCGTGGCATTTTTCCTGTGTGCGCCCGCGCATGCGGAGTTCACCGTCTGCAACCGCACCCTCGACGTGGTGAACCTTGCCATCGGCAGGGAGGTTGACGGCGCATTCCAGACCGACGGCTGGTGGACCGTCGGGGCGAATCAGTGCGTCGATGCGGTGCGCGAGGAACTCACCACGCGCTATGTCTATGTCTATGCGACCGACGTGTTTGGGCAGGCGATCCTCGACGGCGGAACGACCATGTGCGTCGAAAAGCGCCGCTTCACGATCCGGGGCATCGACGCCTGCTGGCAGCGCGGCCACATCGCCGCGCCCTTCCACGAAGTCGACACGCAGGCCCAGATCCGCTGGACCTTCTTCCTGAGCGGAAGCGACCCGTGACGCACCAGCTCGACGCCAGCTTCAGGCAGAGGAAGCAATCCTTCGCGGCATGGCGGCGGCGCGCCCGGATGCGCAGGTTCTATGCCGCGCTCGGCGTCGCGCTGTCGCTCATGCTCGCGACCGCCGCCTATTTCGCGTGGGACTACTGGATGAACCGCGATCTCGACGAGGAAATCGCCATGACCGACGACATGGTGGACCTGCCGGACGACGCGGCGGTCTATGTTCCGGCCATCGTCGACCTCGCCGGCGATCCGATCTGGATCACGCTCTCGCAGGACGCGTCGGGTTCGCCGCGCACCGTGCTGGTCGACCGGCCGGAGCAGCTTTCCGGCTCCGGCGTCTCGCCGAAGATCGAGCTGCTGTCGGACGAGATGCTGAGTTCGAGCGAGGAATTCATCACCACCATTCCGTCGAGCCAGGAGGATTTCGCCTTCTTCCAGTCGCAGCGCGGCACGGCGGCCCCCGCCCCCGCCCCCGCTGACGACACCGACATCGACCTGCAACCGACCGACGAGCCGACGGATGCCGCCCCCGCGCCTGCGGCGGGCGACGAGCACAATGCGGGCTGGGACGATCTCGGCGGCGCGCCTGATGCCGCCCTGCCCGGCTTCGAAAAGACGGCCATCGAGAACAACACGACCGTCGCCACGACGACGCCCGAATCCGACCGCTTCGAAAGCACCCGCGACAGGTTCGTGCGCGTGCTGGCGGCCCGCTCGCTGGAAAGCGTGGCGCTGGAGGCGGGTTTCGGCAGGGACGATGCCCGCCTTGCCGACGCCGCGCTCAAGTCGGTTTTTGGCCGTGAGGGCCTGGAAGCGGGATTTGTCGTGGCGATGCGCGGCTTCCGCATGCGGCGCGGCGGACCGGAAGCGCTGATGCAGCTTTCCGTCTATGCGCGCGACACCTTCATCGGCACGCTGGTGCGCGGCGACGACGGGCAATATGCGTCGGGCGCCGATCCCTGGGTCTCGAAGGACCTGTTCAACTATTCCGGCATGCCGGACCGGGGCGGCGAGAAACGGCAGTACCGCCTGCTCGACGCCATCTATTCGACCGCCGCGCGCAACAACGTGCCGAGCGGGGTGATCGGCGAGGCGATCATGTACCTGTCGCGCGGCAACGACCTCAACCTGTTCGCCGCCGAGGGCGACCGGCTGGTCATGGCCTATTCGCAGGAGGCGCGCAGCCGGTCGGCGGGCGGGCGCGTGCTCTACGTGGCGATACGCGGCCCCGACCGCAACATAGAGTGCTACGTCTTTGCGCAGCCGAACGGCGATTTCGTATGCGTGAGCGGCGACGACAGGGTCCAGTCCGCAGCGGTGGCGAGCGGCATGACGGTGCCCGTGGACGGCGTGCTCACCTCGACCTTCGGGCCGCGCAAGCATCCGATCCTCAATGTCGTGCGCCTGCACAAGGGCGTGGACTGGAAGGCTCCAGTCGGCTCCCCTGTCGTCGCGGCCTATGATGGCGAGATCGTTTTCGAGGGCGATGGCGGCGGCTACGGCAATCTGGTCAGGATCGCGCATGAGGGCGGGCGCGAGACGCGCTATGCGCATATGCAGCGCTTCGCGATCGAGAACGCGGTGGGCACCCGCGTCAAGGCCGGAACAGTGATCGGCTATGTCGGCACCACCGGCCTTTCGACCGGGCCGCACCTGCATTTCGAGATGTATCAGGGCGGGCAGGCCGTCGATCCGCTCGGCACGGTCACGGTTGCCGTCGCCGCCGTCTCCGAGCCTCTCGTCGCCACCACCACCGCCGCCGAGGACGAGGCGGTGGAAATCCTCACCAACAAGATCATCCATGTCGAGAGCGGCGGCAGCGCGCGCGCCAAGAACCCGCTGTCATCCGCGACCGGCCTCGGCCAGTTCATCTCGAAAACATGGATCAGGATGATGAACACCTACCGCCCCGACCTTGCGCGCACCATGACCACGGCGGAGCTGCTGGAACTGCGCTTCGACCCGACGCTGTCGCGCGAGATGGTCCGCAACCTCGCCCGCGAAGGCGAGGCCTACCTGAAGCAGCGCGGCCACGGCATCACGGCGGGGCGGCTCTATCTGTGCCATTTCCTCGGCATGGAAGGCGCGCACCTCGTGCTCTCAGCCGCACGCACGGAGGCGCTGGTCAACGTCGTCGGCGCGGGCGTGATCCAGGCGAACCCGTTCCTCGCGGGCAAGGAGGCAGGCTATGTGGTTGACTGGGCGGAGCGCAAGATGCGCGGCGCGCGCGGCCTTGCCTCGGCCCCCTCGTCACAGGCGCCATCGGCCCCGGTCGCCGCCATGGTCGAGGTCAGGCAGGACTCGCCCGAGTTCCAGAGCTACAAGCAGGCCATGAGCGCGATCATCGCAATGGCCCAGCCGATCGGCCAGCCGTGAGGGCAGCGCCTTCCGCATTCGCGAACAGCCAGGATTCGATGTCGTCGAGCACCGCCTCGCGCGGCTTTGACGCATCCGCTTCCAGCGCGCGTTCGTCCGCGCCCGGCGCATCGAGCGCAAGGAACTGGCTCTCGACGAGGCTCGGCGGCATGAAGTGGTCGCGGCGCTCGGCAACGCGGCGCTCGGCGGTGGCGCGGTCCACGCTGAGATAGACGAACAGCATGTCCGGGCGGAAGCTCCGCAGCCGGTCGCGATAGGCGCGCTTCAGCGCCGAGCAGGCCGTGACGCTCACCCGCCCGCCTGCGCCAAGCTCGGCGATCCTGCCGCCGATGCGGTCGAGCCAGCCTTCCCGGTTCTGGTCGGTCAGCGGCGTGCCGCTCGCCATCAGGGCGATGTTGCCCGGCGTGTGGAACTCGTCGCCCTCGACGAAGGCCGCGCCGAGCCGTTCGGCGAGCGCCCTGCCGATCAGGCTCTTGCCCGACCCGGCGACGCCCATCACCACCACGGCAAGCGGATGCGGTTCCTCGGCCATCGGTTCAGCGATCCGCCGGGGTGCGCCCGTAGAGCAGCAGCATCAGCACGATCACCAGACCGTAGATGATCTGGCGACCGGCCTCCGGCATCTGCATCACTGACAGGATGGATTGCAGGAGCGTGATGAGTATTGCGCCCGCGACGGTGCCGAGATAGGAGCCGCGCCCGCCGAGAATGGAGGTGCCGCCCAGCACCACGGCGGCGATGGCTGGCAGCAAATAGGCGTCGCCCATCGACTGCGCCGCCTTCGAGGCATAGCCCGCGAGCAGCACGCCGCCGAAGGCCGAGAGCGCCCCGGCGATGGCGAAGGCGGCCATCACCACGCGCCGCGTGTTGACGCCCGACAGGTAGGCCGCGCGCTCCCGGTTGCCGATGCCGTAGACGACGCGCCCGAAGCCGGTGCGGGTGAGCACGAACACCATCGCCGCACCAAGTGCAGCCCAGATGATGACGGCATTCGGAATGCCCGGTATGAACGAGCCGGTTGCAATATAGCGCATGGCCCGGGTGGCCGAATCCTGTGGCGAGAAGCCGCCCGTATAGACGACCATGACGCCTTGCGCGACTGCGTTCGTGGCAAGCGTGACGATCATCGAGGGAATGCGCAGATAGGCCACACCGACGCCGTTGACGAGGCCGATCAGCACGCCGCACAATATGCCGAAGGGGATCGCCAGCGCCTCGCCCGCCGGGCCGTAGGCGGCGGCCGCGCAGGCCATCATCGCTCCCGCCGTCACCGTCCACGGCACCGAAAGGTCGATCTGGCCGAGCAGGATGACCAGCATGGTTCCGGTCGCAATGACGCCGAGGAAGGAGGCCACCTTCAATTGCTGCAAGAGGTATTCCGCCGACAGGAAACTCGGGGAATAGAGGCTGCCGACGACCAGCAAAAGCAGGATGCAGCCGAAGGCCGTCAGCACGGCGGGGTCGAGGCGGCGGATGAAGGCCGGCAGGCGTTGCTTCAGGGGTGCGCTCGTCACCTGTGTCACAGGAACCACTCCAGCCTGTTGCGCACCCTGAGAAGGGCAAGCGCCCCGATGCTGACCGCCGCGAGCAGGATCAATCCCTGGAACAACGGCTGCCAGAGCGGATCGAGGTCGAACACGAACAGCAGGTCGCCGATGGTGCGGAACGCCAGCGCGCCGAAAATGGCGCCGATGGCGCTGCCCTTGCCGCCGAACAGCGAGACGCCGCCGAGCACCACCGCCGCGATGGAAAACAGCGTGTAGGCGTTGCCGCTCGCATAGGCCGCTTCGCCCGTATAGGTGAAGAAGGTGAGGAACAGGCCGCCGATGGCCGCGACCAGCCCGGCCAGCGTGTAGGCCAGGAACTTGCCGCGCCGGATCGGCATGCCCGACATGTAGGCCGCCGCCTCCGACGAACCCGCCGCATAGGCGGCGCGGCCATAGACGGAGCGGCTGAACGGCACCCAGACCAGAAGCACCGTTGCGGCAAGCACGATCAGGCTGGCGGGCACCACGCCGAACACGCGGCCCGTCAGCGCATCGGCGAGGTCCTCGTTGACGGAGCCGCCCGGAAAGGGCCGGAGCAGCAGCGCAAGGCCGAAAAAAATCGCCCCCGTGGCGATGGTCGCGACGATCGGCTGGAGCCGTCCGTAGATGACGATGGCCCCGTTGAGGGCGCCGCAGGCCGCGCCCGCCGCCAGCACCACCACCACGCCGAAGGCGGTTTCGAGCGGCGTGCCGAGCACCAGCCACGAGGCGATGCAGTTGGTGAGCAGGAAGATCATGCCGACGGACAGGTCGATGCCCGCCGTGATGACGACCAGCGTCTGCGCCATGGCCACGAAGGCCAGCAGCACGCCCTTGTTGGCTGCCGTCTGCGCGACGCTCGCCGACAGGCCCGCCGGATGGTTCGACGTGTAGATCGCGAACATGACGAGGAAGATCGCCAGCGCCGCCAATGTGCCGCGCTCTTCGGCCAGCCGGTAGTTCCAGTCCTTCATCAGGCGGCCTCCCCGCGTTGCGGCTCGCCGGAGCCGACATTGAGCGCAGCCGCGATCAGCGCATGTTCGGTGATCTCGTCGCCGCCGAGTTCGCGCTTGACGCCGCCGTCATAGAGCACAAGCACCCGGTCGCAGCAGCCGATGAGTTCGGCATAGTCGGTCGAATAAAACAGGATCGCCGCGCCTTCGTTCGCGAGGCGGCGCAGCAACTGGTAGACCTCCTGCTTGGTGCCGACATCGATGCCCCGTGTCGGGTCGTTGAGCAGGATGATGCGCGGGTCGCGCATCAGCCATTTGGCGATGACGACCTTCTGCTGGTTGCCGCCCGACAGCGAGGCGACCGGTGCGTCGAGGCTGCCGGTCTTGATCGAGAGCAGCTTCACCATGCGCTCGATCAGGTCGCGCTCCCGCGCCGTGTCGATCACGCCCGCTCTGCCGCAAAGCCGGTCGAGCGAGGCGAAGGACAGGTTTTCGCGCACCGTCATGGGCAGCAGCAGCCCTTCCGTCTTGCGGTCCTCGGGTATGAGCGCCATGCCGATGCCCTGCCTGCGCGCCTCGGCGGGGCTGCGGATGTCGACGGGTTTTCCATCGGCCAGCACCTCGCCCGTCAACCCGTGCAGCACGCCGAACAGGGCCAGCAGGAGTTCGCGCTGCCCTTGCCCGTCCAGCCCGCCCAGGCCGACGATTTCCCCCGGTCGCAGCGCGAAGGAAATGTCATGCAGACGGTCGGTCCAGCCGAGATTGCGGATTTCCAGCACCGGCGGCCTGTCCGGCACACGCTCCGGCTTCGGCGGATAGACATTGCTGTATTCACGCCCGATCATCATTTCGATGACCTCGTGGTCGCTCCTTGTGCCCGCCACGTAGCTGGCCACCTTGCGCCCGTTGCGGAACACCGTGCATTCGTCGGCAAGCTCGGCGATCTCGTTCATGCGGTGCGAAATGTAGAGCAGCGCCAACCCTTCCGAGCGCAGCCGCTTCAGTACCTCGAACACCTTGGACACGTCGGAGGCGGTCAGCGCGGACGTCGCCTCGTCGAGCACCAGAATGCGCGGCCTGCGAGCCAGCGCCTTGGCGATCTCCACCATCTGCCGCCGCGACAGCGGCAGATCCTTCACCAGCGCCAGCGGATGGATGTCGGGAGCGCCAGCGCGCGCCAGCGCCTCCTCGGCCAGCCGCCGCTGCGCTTTGCGGTCGATCATGCCGAAGCGGGTCGGCGGGTTCGAGATCACGATGTTGTCGGCGACGCTGAGGTCGGGAATGAGCGACAGTTCCTGGAACACGCAGACAATGCCCGCATCGTTGGCCGCCGCCGGGCCGGAAAAGCTGACCTGCCTTCCGTCCAGCAACATGCGGCCTTCGTCGGGCGCAACGACGCCCGACATGATCTTGATGAGCGTCGATTTGCCCGCGCCGTTTTCGCCGAGCAAGGCGTGGATGGTGCCGGCGCGGACGGAAAGCTCCGCATCGGCCAGCGCCCGGACCCCGCCGTAGCGTTTCGATATCCCCGCCATCTGAAAGAGCGGCGTCGCGCTTTCCATGCCTCTCTCCAGGATTTCAGGTCGAAGTCGGAAGGCACCGCAAGACGCGATGCCTTCCCTGAAGGACTACTGGTTTTCCTTGGTCTGCCCCATGATTTCCTGCGCGGAGAAATTGATGCCGCATGAGGGGAACGAGTTGCCGACGAAGAAATTGTCGGATTCGCTCGGGAAATAATCCTGGCCTTCCTTGAAGTCCGGGTCGGAGACGATGGCCAGCGGAAGCTTGACCTCCTGCGGCACGACCTGTCCCTCAAGCGCGGCGATCGCCGTCTTGACGGCCACCGCGACCTGCGCCGGGCCGGACCCCGCCGACGTGCATTTCAGGCCCTCGCCCGCATATTTCGCGCAGAACTTGCGAAAGCCGTTTTCCGTCTCGCCGCCGAACGGCACGAAGGGATGCTTGGCGTCTATCATCGCCTGGACGATGCCCGTGTCGCCGCCCTGCCCGGTGATGCCGTCGAAGGGGCCGCTGGTGGCGATGGCGTCCGCCGTGACCTTCTGGGCCACGCCGTCATCCCACTTGCCCATGACTTCGGTGACCTCGAACTTCTTGCCCGATGCGTCGAGCTTTTCATGGATGCCGTTGTGGCGGTCGGTGTCGACCGACGTGCCCGCCACACCGCGCACCTCAAGCACCTTGCCGCCGTTCGGCAAATGGTCCACCAGCCAGTTGCCCCAAAGCTCGCCCAACCCCTTCTGGTCGACATTGACGTTGATGGCGTCCTCGGTGTCGAGAATGTTGTCGAAGGCGACCAGCACGACGCCGGCTTCCTTCGCGCGCTTGATGACCGGCGTGAAGGCGGTCGGGTTCTGGGCGTTGACGACGATGGCGTCATAGCCGGAATCGATGAAGTTGTTGATCGCCGAAATCTGCGCCGGAACGTCCTCGCCCGTCGAGACGACCTTGAACTCCTTGAGCTTGGCCGCGACCTCCGGCTGCGCCGCATAGGCCTTGGCCGTCTGGATCATCTGGATGCGCCACGTATTGGCGATGTAGCCATTGGCCAGTGCGATACGGTATGGCCCGTCTTTCTTCGGGAACTTGAAGAATTTCGTATCTGCCGCCCAGGGGGCGAAGCAGTCCGGTTCGGCCGCCGGGCCGGACACGACTTCCGGTTCGGCGAAGGCGGCAGAACTGAGCATGAAAAGAGCCGTGGCGGCGACAATGCCACCGGCGAGTGCTTTAACCATCGACATTTCCTCCCTTTTGGCGCGCGCCCAGCGCCGCGGACCTCCAGTTGGGGCCCTGCGTTTCCAGACCGATTTTCGACCTTTCCCGGACCAAGGCGCGTTGCTTGCCCGGCGGCCACCGACCAGCGCTTGGTCTCCTCCCAGAACGCGGCGACATTCATATGGTAGCGTTACCATTTTGGCTTGTAAAGACGCTTTCGAAAGCCCGATGGAAACGCACCGTTTCAGAAAAAACCATTTGTTTTCTGTTATATAGCGTGAATTATCCTTGACTTTCCGTTTACCTTTCGCTGTGATAGCGCTACTATTTCACAGCCATCACATGGCATGCGGGCGAAGTTGCGTTTCGCGGCTTGCGGCCCTTGAGGGAGGAACTGAGATGCCATTTGTGCGCGTCACCATCGTGCGCGAAACGCTCGCGGACGACCCTGCGGGCAAGAAGGCGAGGGTTAGCCGCAAGATCGCGGAAGCGATCTCGGAGGCGACCGGCCTGCCGCAGCATGAGATTTCGATTGTCTTCGATGAAATCGACGCCGCAAACTGGTATGTGGGCGCCAACGATGTCGAGACCTTGCGCTTCAGGACATGACGAAAGTTTCAGACGTGGCGAAGGACCCCGCCCAGACGCAAACGGGCAGCGCGCGCAAGGCGAGCCGTCGCGGCGGGGGCCGCCCGACCATCGCGGACGTGGCGCGGATGGCGGGCGTCGCCACGACCACCGTGTCGCGCGCCCTGCGCGACCCGTCGCTCGTGTCCGCCGAACTGCGCGGGCAGATCGATTCCGCCGTGGCGCGGCTCGGCTACATGCCCGACCCGAATGCGCGCGCGCTGGCCTCCTCGCGCGCCGACGTCATCGGCGTTCTGGTGCCTTCCCTGACCAACATCGTCTTTGCCGACATCGTGCGCGGCATCCATGACGAGCTGGGCGAAAGCAGGTTCCAGATCCAGATGGCCAACACGCATTATTCGCCGCATGAGGAGGAGCGACTGGTCAGGACCTTCCTCGGCCAGCGGCCCTCGGCGCTGATCGTGTCGGGCATCGACCAGACGGACATCACCCGCAAGCTGCTGGAAACCGCCGGCTGCCCGCTGGTGCAGATCATGGAATATGCGCGCGACCCCGTGGACATGCTGGTCGGGTTCTCGCATTTCGACGGCGGCAGGGCGGCCACCGCGCACCTGCTTGATGCGGGCTATCGCCGCGTCGGCTTTGTCGGCGCGCGCATGGACCCGAGGTCGCAGCGCCGCCTTGCAGGCTACAGGTCGGCGATGGAGGAGGCCGGGCTGTTCGACCCGCAACTGGTGACCACGACGCCGACGCCGTCCAGCGTTTCGCTTGGCAGCCAGTTGCTGGCCGACGCGCTGGCCAAGGCGCCGGACCTCGACGCGGTGTTCTGCAACAATGACGATCTTGCGCTCGGCGTGCTGTTCGAATGCCAGCGCTCGGCGATTCCCGTGCCGCAGAAGATGGGAATATGTGGCTTCAACGATCTGGACATGATGCGCGTCGCCTATCCGTCGCTGACCAGCGTGCGCACGCCGCGCTATGAGATCGGGCGCCGCGCCGTGCGCATGGCGCTGAGCCGCATTGCCGGCGAAAATGTCGAGGAAGGCATTATCGATCTCGGCTTCGAACTCAAGGCGCGCGAAAGCACGGGGCGCAACCGTTTCAGTCAGGATCGAGCCGCGTATTGAGCATGATGGCGGCAACGATGATGAGGCCGCTCACCGCGTCCTGAAGATGCGGCGAGATGAGAAGGATGTTCATCAGGTTCGACAGGCCGACCAGCAGCAGCGTGCCCGCGAAGGCATTAAGCACAGTGCCCTTGCCCCCCGCAAGGCTGACGCCGCCGATGACCACCGCCGCGATGGTTTCCAGCAAAAGGTCTCCGCCCGACCGCGGCGCGACCGAACCGGTGCGGGCGAGGAACAGCAGCCCCGCAATACCTCCGAGCAGGCCGCTCGCCGTATAGGCGAGAATGGTGATGCGTGCGACCGGAATGCCGGACAGGGCCGCCGCGCGCGGATTGCCGCCCGACGCATAGAGCTGCACGCTGAACTTGCTGCGCGACAAAAAGAGGCCGAGGCCGAGCGACAGGCCGAGGAAAACATAGACCGGCAGCGGCAGGCCGAGCACCTTCGTCTGGCCGAAGCGCTCGTAGAAGGCGTCCGGGTAGTGGACCGGCGAGCCGCCGGTCGCCAGCATGGCGAGCCCGGTCAGCGCAAGCGACATGGCAAGGGTCGCGATGAAGGCCGGTATCCTGAGCTTCACCACCACGAGGCCGTTGATGAAGCCGGCGAGCGCTGCCCCTGCGATGGCGATCAGGATCGACGGCAGAAAGCCGAGATAGGGCAGGATGCCGGAAAAATTCATCATGATCTGCCGCTCCGAGCCGCCCGCGCCCATGACCACGGCGGCGAGGATCGCCACGGCGGCAATCGACAGGTCGATGCCCGCGACCAGCATGACCAGCGTCTGGCCGAGCGCCAGCACGCCGAGCACCGAGCTTTGGAACAGGATGATCGTCAGGTTGGAGGGTGCGAGGAAGCGACCGCCCGTGGCGAGGCCCGCCAGCGCGATGAAAACCAGCAGCGCCGGGATGATCGCGTTGCCGGCCAGCGCCCTGCGCCAGCCCATGCCTGCCGCCACGCTCGCCGAGCCAGGTGTCATGCGCTCCTCCGGTAGATCTTGCGGCCCGCCTTGCGGTTGCGGAAGATGCTGAGGCCGACCGCCGCCACGATGACGCCCGCCCTGACGATGTCCTGATAGAAGGGGTCGAGGCCGCTGAGGTTCATGACGTTGGCGATCATCTGGTAGATCATCACGCCCGCCATGGCGCGCATCAGTCGCCCCTCGCCACCGAACAGGTTGACGCCGCCGATGACGATGGACGCGATGGTGTCGAGCTCCCAGCCCATGCCGCCGAGCGGCACGCCGCTTGACGAGCGCACCACCATGACGACGCCGGTCAGGCCGCTGAGCAGGCCGGAGGCGACGTAGACGCCGAGCTTGATGCGGTCCACCGCAACGCCGGCCAGACGCGCCGTCACCTCATTGCCGCCGACCGCGTAGAGATGCAGCGCCTGACGCGTCAGCCGCAGCCACGCGACGGCCACGGCAAGGGCCGCGAACCAGACCAGCGTCGGCGTCGACAGCATGCCCACCGAAAAGCCGCGCAGCGCGGCGACCGTCGCGTCGTTGACCAGTATGCTTTTCTCCGAGATCGACAGCGCGAGCCCGCGCGCGATGCCCATCATCGCCAGCGTGGCGATCAGCGGCTGGACGCGCCCTTTCGTGATGACGAGGCCGTTGAACAGGCCGCAGGCGCCACCTGCAAGGACCGCAAGCAGCGCCGCCGGGACGAAGCCGAGGCCGACGAAATGCGCGAACACCAGCGAGGAAAAGGCCATGACCGCCGCGACGGACAGGTCGAAGCCTCCGCTGACCACGACGAGGAACTGAGCGATGGCGAGCAGCCCGAGCAGCGCCGACTGGGTGAAGAGATTGCCCAGATTGTTGAGCGTGGGAAAGGCGGGGATGAAGAGCGAGGCCAAAAGCGCGAAACCGACGAGGATGACGAACACGTCGTTGCGGCCAAGCCATGCGCGCCAGCCGCCATGCGCGGCGATGGGGACCGTCGGGGCGACCTCAGGGGCGGTTCCGGCGCTCATGCCGCGTCCGCCCTGCGCCGCGCGCCCTGCACTGCGTAGCGCATGATCTCGACCTGATCGGTGCGCGCCGCGTCAAGCTCGGCGGCGAGCCTGCCCTGTGACATCACCAGTATGCGGTCGCTGAGCGCCAGCAGCTCCGGCATTTCGGACGACGCCATGATGACTGACATGCCCTTCGCGGTCAGGTCGCGCACAAGCTGGTAAAGCTCGAACTTGGCATTGACGTCGATGCCGCGCGTCGGTTCGTCGAGCAACAGGATGCGGGTGCCCGACGCCAGCCATTTGCCGATCACCACCTTTTGCTGGTTGCCGCCCGAAAGCGTGCGCACGAACTGGCCGAGCGACGGCGTCCGGATCGAAAGCCGCCCGACGAGTTGCGAGGCGAGCGCGGCCATCCTGCCGCGCGCCAGGATCGACAGGCGCGACAGCCGGTCGAGCACGGGAAAGGTGATGTTCTCGGCAACCGGGCGGCCGAGCACCAGCCCGCTTTCGCGCCGCTCTTCCGGCACCAGCCCGAAGCCCAGCCGGATCGCCTCGATGGGCGAGCGCACCGTCACCGCCCTGCCCTCGACGGCGATGCTGCCGGCATCCGGCCTCGTCACCCCGAACAGGCATTCCAGCACCTCGCTGCGGCCCGCGCCGACGAGACCGGCAAGGCCCAGCACCTCGCCCCGGTGGAGATCAAAGCCGATGTCCTCGAACTGGCCGTTCACGGTCAGCCCGCGCACCGACAGGACAATGTCGGGCGTGCTTGAGGAGGCCGCGCGCGCCTCGGCGTCGATGGAGCGGCCAACCATCGCCTCGATGAGGCTTTCCTTGGTGACTTCGGCGATCGGGCGCGTCGCGACATGGCCGCCGTCGCGCAGGATCGTCACGCGGTCGGCAATCGCCATGATCTCGTCCAGCCGGTGCGAGACATAGACCATGCCGATGCCGCGCCGCTTCAACTCCTTCAAAAGCGCGAACAGATGGCCGATCTCATTGTCGGTGAGCGCCGCCGTCGGTTCGTCCAGCACGAGGATGCGGATGTTGCGCGACAGCGACTTGGCGATCTGCACGAGCTGGCGCTGCGCAGGCGCAAGGTCGCGCACGATGGCGGTGGGCGAAAATGCGAGCTTGAGTTGCGCGAACAGGTGGTCCACCTCGCTCCGCATCTCCTGCTTCTTCAGGATCGCGCCCGCCTCGACCCGTTCATGGCCGAGAAAGATGTTGTCGGCTGCCGACAGCGCGGGCACGAGGTCGGCCTCCTGGTAGATCATGCCGATGCCGAGCCGGTGGCCGAGCGCAGGCGTCAGGCCGGGGAAGATTTCGCCCGCGATCTCGATTTCGCCGCTGTCGGGGGTCTGCGCGCCGGTCAGCACGCGCATCAGCGTGGACTTGCCCGCGCCGTTCTCCCCGATGAGGCAATGCACTTCGCCGGGCATGAGGTCGAAATCGACGCCGCGCAGCGCCTGCACGCCGGGAAAGGTCTTGACGATGGCCCGCATATGCAGAAGCGCCGGCCCGGCCTTCCGCGCGTCAGAGCCTGCTTTGTCAGTCCCAGCGGTATAGGTAGATGGGTGCTGCATGCGCGGTCAACCAGATGCGAGGGACGGCGAGCACACTATAAGGCCCGCCGTCGAAGCCCGAAACCCGCGCCGTGGGCGCGGGTCCGGACCGGGAGGCTTCAGCAGCAGCCGACGCCGAGCTTCTTCAGCTCTTCGATGCGCTGCTCGACGCGGGTCTTGTTGGCAGGCGAATTGGCGTCGAAGGTTTCCTTCGGCACGAACACCAGCGGCTCGACCGTCTTGCCAGCCTTGTAGTCCTCGAAGGCCTTCACGGAGTCCGCTCCGAAGAAGGGCGGCGTCTGCACGGACTGCACCATCTCGCCCGCGAGAATGGCGTTCAGGCCGTCGACCGTGCCGTCCTTGCCCCACACCCAGCCGAGCAGCTCGGTGCGGCCCGCCGCCTTGATGGCCGCGATGGCGCCAAGGGCTGCGTCGTCATTGTCGGCGATCACCACGTCGACGCCGTTCGGGAAGGCCTGCAACATGTCTTCCATGCATTTGCGGCCACCCTCGCGCGAATTGCCGCTGTCGCAGCTGGAGAGCAGCTTGATGTCAGGATTGGAGGCGAACACCTCTTCCATGCCCTTGCCCTGGTCGATGACCGGCGAGGCGCCGACATTGCCGGTGATGTGCAGCCAGTTGCCCTTGGCCGCGCCCTTGCTCGCCTGCAACTTGGCGACCACGTCCTGAGCGGCGCGCTTGCCGGAATCCACGAAATCGGTGGTGATGACCGAAATCCAGCCATCCGTGCCGGCCTTGCCCGGCAGGTTGCGGTCAACCACCAGCAACGGCACGCCCGCCTTCGAGGCAAGGCCCGGAACCGGCGCCAGCGCCTCATATTCGATCGGCGCGATGATCAGCACGTCCGGCTTGCGGGCGAGCAGGTCCTCGACATCGGCAAGCTGCTTGGCCGGATCGGATTCCGCATTGGTCCACACGAAATCGTAACCGGCGTCCTTCCACGCCTGCTCCATCTCCTTGGTGTTCATGACCCGCCATTCATTGGTCATCTCTGCCTGAGAAAAGGCGGCGAGGCCCTTGCTCTGGGCGAATGCGGGGGCCGCCAGCGCCACGGTCAGCACACCGAGCGCGGCAATCAGCCTGAAATAACGCGTAACGGACATTTCCTCCTCCTTCTCCTCGCCCGGACCGCTCGCCGGGCGTTCTGGATCGTCGGCGGAGCGACCGGGCGTCGCCTCCTCCCGCCATCGATAACTGGTGCCGGTGCGCGGCCGACCGGCGCAGTGCGCCCGGTCGTCGTCCGGCCTTTTCCTATTTGTATTACTATATGTGTAGTTTCTGTCAAGAGATCGCAGCGCGCGAATCGCTCCGCGCCTTTGGTGGCCCTTGGGAATGCGCTGCGCAGTCGCTCAGGCGACCGGCATTTTCCGCGCGGCGGCAGACGTTGCGTGCCGGATTCGCTCGATGTCGCTCGACGCGTTGCCGAGCAATGTCAGGGCGGCGGCGCGCGCAAGGTCCGGCTTACGCGCGAGGATGGCGTCGAGCACGTCGCGATGCTCCACCAGCGCGCGCGGGCGGTGGGACCCTTGCGCGGCGATGGCGAACATCTGGCGCAGGCCGAAGCTGAAGAGCTGGCCGATCGGCCAGAAGAACTCATTGTGGGTGGCGAGGTAGATCGAGCGGTGGAAGGCGAGGTCGGCCTCCACCCACGCCTCGTTGCTCTCGCCGGCGTCAACCATTGCCTGGAAATCGCGCGAAAGCCGCTCATGATCGACTGAATTCGCCTCAATCGCCGCAATTGCACAGGCTTCCGGCTCAGTGGCGCGGCGCAACTGGAACATTTTCCGAAGGTAGGTCTCGATATCCGTGACGTCCACGCGCCAGCGCAGCACGTCAGGATCGAGGTGGTTCCAGTGCGCCGGATCGCGGACCTGTGTGCCGCGCTTCGGCTTCGAATCGACCAGCCCCTTCGCGACGAGACCGCGCACCGCCTCGCGCATCGCCGTGCGGCTGACGCCCAGCATCTCGCAAAGCTGGACCTCCGACGGCAGGGCCTGGCCGGGCGCGAAATCGCCCCGCACGATGGCCAGCCCCAACTGGTCGGCCACCCGCACGTGAAGTTTCAGAATCGCAGCGTCGAGCTTCATGTTTCCCGCATTTCCACGCGGCGTCGAAAACGCCGCTTCAATCAATGGGTTTGTCCCGGGCAATGACCGGTTCCGGGAAAATAGCTTGCCACGTCCGACTTGACAATGTTTGTGGTATTGTATGAGTTATTATGGCCGAAGGCATCATTGGGAGGAAACAATGAGATTGACAAGCTGCACGGTTGCGGCCGTTCTGGCCACGAGCATTTCAGCCCAGGCCGTGGAATTGAAGCTCTCACATTCGAGCCAGGCTTCGCTGGCGTCGGAGCTTCACACGAGCGCATGGCTCTTCCAGAATTACATGCGGGAATTCGGACCCGATTTTTCCGTCACCATCTATCCGAACAACCAGCTCGGTCAGGAGCGCGAGGTCTATGAGGCCATGCAACTCGGCTCCGGGGCCGATTGCGCAATTTCCGGCACAGCCATATTGGGCAATTTCAACCAGAAGATCGGCGTCTTGGACCTCCCCTTCCTGTGGAAGGACTATGGCCATGTGGATCGCGTCCTCGATGGCGAGGTGGGCGACGAACTGAAGGCGAGCCTGCGCGAATCCGGTTTCGAGGTCGTGGCCTGGCTGGACAGCTGGGGCTACCGCAATGTCGCCAGCAAGAAAGCGGTGTCGAATGTCGGCGACCTGGCGGGGTTGAAGATCAGGACGATTCCCACCGACACCTATGTCGAGGCGGTCAATGCGATGGGCGCCAACGCAACGCCCATGGCGTTTGGCGAGATCTACACCGCGATGGAAACGGGTGTGCTCGACGGTCTTGAGCATAGCGCCGCGATGGTGCTGGCGAACAAGTTCTACGAAGTCGCCGGCAACTACACGCTGACCCGGCACCTGTTCGGCCCCATGGTATTCGCCTGCTCCACGACCTATTTCAACGCCCTGTCGGAAGATGACCGCAAGACGCTGCTGGAGGCGGCCCAGTTTGCCAGCGATGTCGAGCGGGCGCTCGCCCCGGTTCGCGAGCGCAAGGCGATCGAGGCCCTGAAGGCTGCGGGCATGACCGTCAACGAGATCGACGTGACGCCGATCCTTGAGAAAGGCACCGCCGTGCAGGACAAGCTTGCGGCCAAGCTCGGAGCCACCGACCTGCTGACCAAAATCCGCGCGGCGGCGGATTGACGCGATCCAGGCCGCGTCACCGCGCCCGGTGGCCCCATGGTCAGCCGGGCGCGGCCGCGCCGGTCGCGGGACGTCCGGGAGGGTGTTCATGCCAGAACCAGCGATCAGCACGACGAAAGATCGCCTCAACGGGGCCGACCTCGGCGAAACCCTCGTGCGCGGCCCGGTGGGAACCGCATTCTTCTGGATTCACCGCGCGGTCGAAACCTTCGTCGTCGCCCTTTTCGTCGCGATCGTCCTTGTTGCAGTGATGCAGGTCGTCAACAGGTTCTTCCTCGGACGTTCGCTGAGCTGGTCGGAGGAGTTCCAGCGCTACGGCCATATCTGGCTGGTTTTTCTGGCGGTGCCCATCGGCTACCGGCGCGGTGCCCATATCGGGGTGGATTTTCTGCAGAGCGCGCTTCGCGGCAGGAAGGCGGAGATTTTCGCGTGGGTGCTCGACCTCGCATGGCTGGCGCTCGGCGTCGTGCTCATCGTATCGACATCGATGTTGATGGGGGTGGCCTGGCGCCAGCACAGCCCCGGGGTCGGCTGGACCATGGACAAGGTATATCTCGGACTGCTTCTTGGCGGGGTCTACCTGTCGCTGGCGGTCGTGGACAGACTGCTCCAGAAGGTCATGGGGACACGAACGGCATGACGCTGATCGCGCTCCTGATCCTGCTTCTCATCCTGGTCGGCGTCGGCTTTCCGGTGCTGCTTTCCATCGGGCTAACGAGCGCTGCGGGCATCCTGCTGATCCCCGGCGTCAACTTCGCGATCTTCGCACAACGCACGTTTGCGATGGTGGATTCGTTCAGCCTGCTCGCCCTGCCCTATTTCATCCTGGCGGGCGCGTTCATGTCCCGGGGAGGGTTGTCGCAGGCATTGGTGAAATTCGCCCAGACACTGGTCGGACACCTGCGCGGCAGCCTCGGCATCACCAGCGTGGTCGCCTGCACCGCAATGGCCAACGTGTCCGGCTCGTCAACGGCGGAAGCTGCCACAATCGGTTCGATCATCATTCCGGAGATGAAGAAGCAGGGCTACCAGTCCGGCCTTGCGGCCACCATCGTCGCCTTTTCCGCCATTATCGGTCCCATCATCCCGCCTTCCATGACCATGATCGTGTATGGAGCCATGACGGGCGTATCGATCGGCGGCCTGTTCCTGGCGGGCATCGTGCCCGGCCTGCTTCTTGCGCTGGTGCTGTCCCTGTTCATCCGCTTTCTGGCGCAATTGCCGGGATATCCCGCGCTGCGATACCGCACGCCCCGCGCCACGCTGCGCGAAGTGCTGCGCGGCATACGGGGCGCTTGGGTGGCCCTGCTCGCCCCCTTCATCATTCTGGGCGGCATTTTTGCGGGCGTATTCACCGCCACGGAGGCGGGGGTGGTCGCCTGCCTCTATGCCGTTGTCGTCAGCATGTTCATTTATCGCGAGATCGGTTTCCGTGAAATCCCGCGCATCATTCTCGACGCCGCCGTGACCACGGCCATGGTCGTCGGCATCATCGCAGTGACCGGCGCGCTTGGCTGGATCCTGAGCTATGTCAGCTTCAACCAGACAGTGCTCTCCACATTGCAGTCCATCTCAGGCAACCCGCATGTGGTGCTGATCCTGATGCTGGTCATCATTCTCGTGCTGACCATGTTTCTCGAAAGCCTCGCTGTGCTGATCGTATTCGTGCCCGTGGCCACATTCGTCAGCCAGGCCTATGGATTCGATCCTCTGCAT
Organism: Rhizobiaceae bacterium; assembly: GCA_023953835.1. Taxonomy (NCBI): domain Bacteria; kingdom Pseudomonadati; phylum Pseudomonadota; class Alphaproteobacteria; order Hyphomicrobiales; family Rhizobiaceae; species Rhizobiaceae bacterium. The sequence goes on from JAMLJB010000002.1 coordinate 353,117, forward strand.
ATCGGTATACTGATGGTCGTCACCAACCAGATGGGCGCGCTCACTCCCCCCGTCGCCGTATTGCTGTTCATCACGAGCGCGGTCGCCAAGGCCCCCTATACGGAAACCGTGAGGCATGCCGTCCCGTTTCTGGGACTCCTGAGCGTGTACCTGCTCATACTCGTTGCCTTTCCGCAGATCAGCACGACATTGCCGAGAATGCTCGGCCACTAGGAAGGTTTTGAAGAAATTGTCAGTTGGAGAAAAGAATGTTTGACGATCTCAAGGGCAAGGGCGTGCTTGTCACAGGGGCCAGCACCGGCATCGGCGCGGCGGCGGCAAAAGGCTTCGCGCAGGCGGGCGCGAAGGTTGCGATCCACTACAACAAAAGCGAAAAGGAAGCGCGGGCGGTGGCCGCCGACATCGAGGCGGCGGGCGGCACCGCTGTGCTGATACAGGGCGACCTCGGCGACCCGGCCGAAGGCCGGAAGGTCGTCGAGAAGGCTGCGGCGGCGCTCGGGCGGCTGGACGTTCTGGTCAACAATGCCGGCTCGCTCATCAGGCGCATGCCGTTTCAGGAGCTGGATCAGGCGCTTTACGACGCCGTGATGAACCTGAACGTGCGCTCTGTGATCACCGCATCGCAGGCCGCCATCCCCCTCATCGAGGCGCAGGGCGGCGGCGCGATCATCAATCTCGGATCGATCGCGGGCAATGACGGCGGCGGGCCGGGCTCCGGCCACTATGCCAGCGCCAAGGCCTATGTGCACAATCTGACGCGGCACATGGCCCGCGAACTCGGCAGCCGCAACATCCGGGTCAATGCCATCGCGCCCGGCGTGATCGCAACGCCGTTCCACGCCGCGACGCCGCCCGAGCGGATGGAAGCCATGCGCAAGGCCGTGCATCTTGGGCGGATCGGCGAGCCGGAAGATTGCGTCGGCCCGATATTGTTCCTCGCTTCTCCGGCTGCCAGCGGTTACATCACGGGGCAGATACTGCACGTCAACGGCGGCCAGCTCATGCCCTGACGACGGAACGGATTTCGGGAGGAAAGCAATGTCCGCAGCCGACTACCAGATACTGGACCCGCGCTTCGCGCGCCTGTTCAACTCCAATGCCAATGTCGAAAAACTCTACACCGGCTGCCGCTGGGCGGAGGGAGCCGCCTGGTTCGCCGCCGGGCGCTACCTTGTGTGGTCCGACATCCCGAACAACCGCATGATGCGCTACGACGAGACGGACGGCTCGGTGAGCGTGTTCCGCCACCCCTGCGGCAACAGCAACGGCAACACGGTCGACCGCCAGGGACGGCTCGTCACCTGCGAGCATCAGGGCCGCAGGGTGAGCCGCACCGAGCATGACGGCACGGTCACCACCATCGCCGACCGCTGGAACGGCAAGCGGCTGAACTCGCCGAACGACGTGGTGGTCCGCTCGGACAGCTCGATCTGGTTCAGCGACCCGGCCTATGGCATCGAGACGGACTATGAGGGCGACAAGGCCGAAAGCGAGATCGGCGCCTGCCATGTGTACCGCGTCGATCCGGCAAGCGGCGCGGTCGTGGCGGTGATCACCGACATGGTCAGGCCGAACGGCCTCGCCTTTTCGGTAGACGAGCGCACGCTCTACGTCTCCGACACGGGCCGCACGCACGGCGCAAACAATCCGGCGAACATTCGCGCCTACGAGGTTTCAGCCGATGGCGGCAGCGTGTCGGGCGGCAGGGAGTTCGCGGCCTGCACGGCGGGTCTGTTCGACGGCTTCCGCCTCGACACCGAAGGGCGCATCTGGACCAGCGCCGGAGACGGCATCCACTGCTACGACCCCGACGGAACGCTGATCGGCAAGATCCTCGTGCCGGAGGTCGTCGCCAATTGCGTCTTTGGCGGTGTCAAGCGCAACGTGCTCTACATCTGCGGCACGACATCGCTTTATGCCGTGCGCGTCATGGTCAACGGCAACAAGACCTATTGAGCTGAACGCGGCGCGCTCTAGCGCGCGTCGAGCCCCTTCGCGCCCAGGAACGCTTCCATCTCATCGGCGATCCGTTCGTTGTTCTTGTCGGCGAACATGAAATGCGAATTGCCGGTAATGCCCATTTTCGGCAATTCGACCACCGACGCGTCGCCGCCCTTGTCGTTCAGCGCCTTGACGAAGAGGTGGGAGATCGTGCGGTCAGCGCGCCGGCCGTCGGCAAGCAGGTCCGGCACGGGCTGGTCCGGGATGTTGTCGCCATAGAACACGTCGATGGGCATTTTGGTCAGGCTTGCGAACTGCTCGGCTGTGACCGGAACGCCGACGCGGGACTCGCCTTTATAGAGCGGTATCGGTTCGGGCATTTCATCCTTCGGAAACATATAGCTCGGCTCGAAGGAAATGATGCCGGCGACGTTCGGGGACCGCATCGCCGCCATCCATCCATATGTGCCGGCTTCCGAATGCGTCACGAGAATCGCCGGGCCGATCTTTTCCAACAGCTTGACGATATCGTCCACCACGACATCGGGATCGCGCTCGAGGTCCGGCACGACATGCAGCATGAACTGCTGGACGCTGTCATCGTCGGCGGGCATCGCCTGGTTTGGAAAAACTTCTCCCGGCTTCGGCCCGATACGCCATCTCGACCACGCATATTCGAGGCCGACCCTGCGTGTTTCGTTCGAAATGACCTCCTTGCCTTCGAGCGTGCCGAAGGGGCCGTTGAAGGTCGGAAAACCCGAGCGGCCTCGCCGCGGGGCATCAACGATATACACCGGATATCCACGCCGCACGAAGATGGTCTGATAGCCCTCGCGCCCGTCAGCCGTGCTTTCCCAGACCGCACCCGTCCCGGCGCCGCCATGCACAAACACCAGCGGATATTTGCGCGGGTTTTCCGGTATCTGGTACTGGACATACATCTGGTCCTTCCAGAAGGTGCTGCCGTCATCGGAACGCCCGGCAACCACGCCCAGCTTGTTGCCCTTGTCGATTTCCTTTGAAGGATCGTAGGTGCCGCCTGCGCGGACCATCGTGCCTCCCACATAGAAGCTCCCCTGGTCGATCACGCTGAACGGCTTCCTGTCCTGCGCATGCGACTGCGCAGTGCCGATCGCCAGCATCGTTGCAAACAGAACCGCTGCGGTTCCGGTTTTCTTGAGCTTCATCGCTTCCTCCCAACACTTCTTGGCGCGAAACATCCCGATCGTCCGATCGATGTGAGTATACACAACAATACATACTTATCCACATGTATTCTCACATTGCGTTGAGTCGCCGTTGGATGGACCTTTCGTCAGGGCAGAAGAAGGGTTGTCGGGATCGCGGCGCTCTTGCGCCTGGCAATCAGACCGGGTCGGACGGACGCCCCATCAGGTTGCGGGCAAAAGCGATGTAGCCGCTTCGCTCGAATGCCCCCCAGAAATGCGTGGCGAAGCCGTTCACCAGCACGGAGCGCACCACATGGAAAGCAGTGACCAGCGCAACCGGCAGGTGCATGGCCTGCGCGGTGCTTGTCATCTCGGAAATGCCACCCGGCGAGGAAACCAGTATGGCCGTGGCAGGGTCGATGTCGAGCAGGTATGACAGGCACAGCGCATATCCCGCCATCACCAGCAGCAGCACGAAATTGGACACCGCGCCGAAGATCGCCACGCGCGGCAGGCGCAGCAGGATTTCGCGCTTGAAGCGGGTGCCGATATTATAACCCAACAGGATTTGGCCCGCGGCGAACAGCAGCGCGGGCATGCGCCCCTCGACCACGCCCGTGACGGCCAGAACGGCGGTCGAGACCAGCGCGCCGATCATCCAGGGATTGTTGATGCGCACCAGGCTGACGGCAGCCGCGCCAAGCGCACCGAAGCCGATCACGGCGGCGGCCATGCCATAGTCGAGATGAAGCAATGAGGCGGTGGGAACGAGCCGTGCGTCCCTCGCCAGCAGCGGCGGAATGGTGAACACGACGACGGCAATGCGCAGCGTATGGACCAAAGCGATGGGTTCCATGCGCGCACCGACCGCGATGCCGATATTGCCCATTTCCGCAAGTCCGCCCGGCATCAGGGCGAAGAACGAAGTCCTGTCGTCGACGCGTGCCAGCGCGCCGAAAACCGGGCTCAATATGCCGGAGACGAGGATCGCGAAGAGTGTGGTGACGACCATCACGGGAATCCAGCCCAGCAGCCCGGCGGCGACGGAAGCGGTGACGTTCAGCCCCGCCGTGCAGCCGATGATGACCTGGCCGGCGCGGCGCAGCGACTGCGGCGCGGCAAGGGCGACGCCGCAGACCGAAAGGCCCGCGGCGAGCAGCAGCGGGCCGAGCAGCCAGGCAAGCGGCACATGCGCGAGGCTCGCCGCATAACCGCAGGCAGTGGCAGCGGCGTAACCTGCCGCCGTGCGCGCGATTGTCAGTGTCTTTGCGCTGGAACGTTTCAAGGTGCAATTCCAAAAGGCGACTCAATGCCCGGCGCGCACTGACGACCCTCCGAAGAAATACCGGACGATGACGATGACGGTCAACGAGACCGCGACGACGCTGAGCGACAGCACGGCGACCGAGGTGAACCGGGCTTCCTGCCACATCTCCACGAGGCTGACCGAGATGGTCTCTGTCCCGGGAACGAACAGGAAGATTGACGCAGACAGTTCGCGGATCATCGAAACAAACATCAGCATCCAGCCCGCCAGCACGCCGGAGCGCACCAGCGGCAGCATGATGTCGGTAAAGCCGCGCGTCGGGGTCGCCCCGCAGACGGCGGCGGCGCGCTCGAACTCCACGCTGACCTGCCGGAAGGACCCCGTGATCGTGCGCACGCCATACGGGATGTAATGGGTGACATAGGCGAACAGCAGGATCCACAAGGTGCCGTAGAGCACCAGCGGCGGATTGAGATAGGCCCACAGCATGGCGACCGCGAGGACGGGCCCCGGCATCGTCATGGGAATGACTGTGATGAACTCCAGCGCCTGCCCGAACCAGTTGCGGCGCTTGACGATGACATAGCTGACCAGCAGCGCGAGCAGGCTCGCAATTGTCGCGCCCGAAACCGCCAGGATGAGGCTGTTCCTGAAACCGGACCGGACGTTGAGGTCCGGCGAGAAGGTCTCCGCGAAATTGTGAAGCGTCAGGTGCGCGAAGGTGGGCGCATTGCCCCAGCGGTCGATGAAGGCGGCGTAGATCAGTACCGCATAGGGCAGGATCACGGCCAGGAAGATGTAGACCAGCGCATAGGCGAGCGTCACATAGCGCCATCTGCCGAGCTGCATGGGCCGTGGTTGCTGCCCCTTGCCCGCAACGGTGGTGAACTGCTGCTTGCCGCCGAGAATGCGCGCCTGCAACGCCAGTCCGAAGCCGGTCACCGCCATGATGAAGGTCGCCAGCATGGCTGCGATCTCGTAGCGCGGCGGCGTGTAGCTGATCGCCTGGTAGAAGATGTAGGTGGTGATCGTGTAGATGCCCGACGGCGTGCCGAGAATGCCCGGAATGGCGAACTCCTCCAGCGCGCGCGTAAAGACGAGGATCGCCGCAGACAGGATGCCCGGCATGGACAGCGGCAGGACCACGTAGCGGATGGTGCGCCACACGCCCGCCCCCGCGATGCGCGATGCCTCTTCGAGGCTCGAATCCATTCGGTCCATGACCGCCTTGACCGTCAGGAACACATAGGGACTGAGATAGAGCCCCATCACGAAGATCAGGCCGGCCATGCTGTAGATGTTGACTACGGGCTTTTCCGCGCCGAGCTGCCGGGCGAGCACGTTCAGCAGCCCGCTGCGGGGCGCGGCAAGCATCGACCATGCCACCGCGCCTATCAGCGGGGGCGTGATGAAGGGCATGACCGCCGCCACCTCGATGAGGCCCTTCAGCGGCGTGTCCGTGCGGGAGGTGATCCACACCAGCGGCATTGCGATCAGGAAGGAGACCGGCACCGTGCCCGCAATGATGATCAGCGTATTCCTGAACGCCTTTCCCAGGCCGGGCAGTTCCCAGAACCGCTGGAACGCAGCGACGAACCCTTCCTCGCCATAGTGAAAGCCGCCGTAGAACAGCCAGAAAACCGGGTAGAGGATCAGGAATGCGGTGACCAGGATCGAGATGACCAGGATGGCATTCGCCGGCTCCCGCAGGCTGGTCCGGAACCTCCCGATCAGCCGCGCCTTGCGTGCGCCGCGATATATGGGATCGTTCAGGCTGGACACGCTCAATGCACTCCCTCCCGCCCGGCAATGAAGTAGCACTGCTCGGGATCGATGGAGACGGCGACCTCATCGCCCTTGCTGAGCGCGTTGACGGGCGATTGCTGGACAAGAAGCTGCTGCCCGGACGGCAGGGCGACATCATATCTGCACACATCGCCGAGATAGACGACCGACAGCACCTGCCCCCGCAGATCGCCCCCGGCCGACGGCGCGGCGCTGAGCGAGATCGCTTCGGGGCGGACCGACAATATTCCGGGAACATTGACGCCGACACTGCCGCTCCTGCACTGGATCGGGTCCGCCACGCCATCGATGCGCACGCGCGCCCGGCTGCCCTCCCTTGCCACAAGCTCGGCGTCGATGAGGCTGGTCTTGCCGATGAAGCGCGCAACCCTGATTTCCGCCGGTTCGTCATAGAGCTGGCGCGGCGTTCCCTTCTGCAGGATTTCGCCGTCGCCCATGACGATCACCTCGTCCGAGAGGCTCATGGCCTCGGACTGGTCGTGGGTGACATAGACAGCCGTCACCCCGATCTCCTCATGCAGGGCCTTGAGTTCGTCGCGCATCTCCTCGCGCAGTTGCGCGTCCAGATTGGACAGCGGCTCGTCGAACAGCAGGATCTGCGGTGAATAGGCGATGGCGCGCGCCAGCGCCACGCGCTGCTGCTGCCCGCCCGAAAGCTCGTGCGGGAAGCGGTCGAACATCTTTTCAAGCCGTACCCGCGCAAGCGCCCGCCTGACCGTCGCATCGCGCTCCGCGCGCTGCACGCCGCGCATCTTCAGCCCGTAGCCGACATTCTCGGCCACGCTGAGATGGGGCCAGAGCGCATAGCTCTGGAACACCATGCCCAGTTCGCGCCGATGCGAGGGCACCGCCACGCCGTGCATCGGGTCCGCCACGGTGCGGCTGCCGAAGGAGATCGCGCCTCTGTCCGGCGCGATGAAGCCCGCAATGAGGTTGAGCGTCGTCGTCTTGCCGCAGCCCGACGGCCCGAGGACGGAGGTCAGCTTGCCGTCCTCGAACTCGACCGAGATGTCCTTGACAGCCGTGACCTGTCCGAACTGCTTGCGCAGCTTGTCTAGAAAAATGGCAACCAAGAGGGCGCTCCTCACTTGCGGATTGATTCAGGCGGATCGGCAACCGACCTAAGCGGAGCGCTTGCAGCAGCGCAACCGCGGATCAATTGCCCTGAAAATGCTTGAAGTACAGATCGAGCAACTCCCCTTTCTGCGCCCCCATCTTGTTCCAGTCGAAGCCCACCGTCTTGATCGTGTCGAGCTCCGGCTTGCCCTCGGGCGCCTTGACGTCCTTGCGCGCCGACCAGCTCAGCGTCGTCTCGGTGACGATCTGCTGGCCTTCCTGCGAGAGCAGGTAGTCGGCCAGTGCCTTGCCGTTTTCGATGTTCTCGCTGCCGGCGACAAGGCCGAGCGGAGCCGGAAGCAGGATGGTTCCGTCCTCGGGCCAGATCACGTCGACCGGCTTGCCTTCCGCCTTGAACGCGAACGCCTCATATTCCGAGACCGGCGCAAGGTCGCGCTCGCCGGTGGCGACCGCCTCGCGCGTCGCCGAACCGTCGCCCGCCACCATCACGTCATTGGCCGCGAAGGCCGCGAGATAGTCCTCGCCGTAGAGCTGCCACATGCCGTAGAGGTGCGAGAAGGACGAACCGGCGCGATTGGGATCGGAAATGGCGACCCGGCCCTTCCATTTCGGGTCGGCAAGCTCTTTCCAGGTCTTGGGGAGGTCTTCTTTCTTGATCGTATCGGTGTTGTACATCAGCGCTATGCCGGTCGCCCGCATCGCCACCCAGCCTACCTGCTTGTCGACGAAGCCGTCGCGGTACTGGTCGAGCGTCGGGCTCTCCGTGATGCTCCTGTCCAGCCAGTTCTGCGCACCGAAATAGTCGAACCCGCCCGGATCGGCGCCGTGGATGAGGTCGGTGCCGATCCGTCCGGCCTGACGTTCCGCCGTGAAGCGCTTGATGGTTTCGACGGACCCTGCCCTGACGAACTCGATCTCGAGATTCGGGAAGTGCTTGTTGAGGCCGGCGACCAGCTTCTTCATCGCGCTGGTGGAGATGGATTCATACATCCGCACCGAGCCGGTGCGTGGGTCGACAGGCGTGGCCGACTGCGCATTTGCAAGCGACGCCATCGGCGCAAGTGCGGCGGCCAGGCCGTATCCGCAAAAGCGGCGCCGCGATATGGAATGCGAGATTTTCATTGTTTCCTCCACAATGTTCCGGTTCTTCCACCCCGGTGTATTTAAGGGTATACCTTGATATAACACAAGAAACTTTGCGCTTTTTTTGTGGTTTCCACCTTTCCGATCAAGAGGGCGTGATCAGCTCCGCGACCTTGCGGGCAAATTCCTGCGTGCCTGTGCTTCCCCCGAGGTCCGGCGTTCTCGACGCCGGCGACAGGAGGGCGGCGTCGAGCGCCGAATCGATGCGCGCGGCGGCCTGCGCGAGAGCCGGGCTGGAGTGCTTTTCGGCAAGCCAGGCAAGCAGCATCGCCGCCGAGCCGATGAGCGAGGAAGGGTTTGCGACGTCCTTGCCGGCAAGCGTCGGGGCGGAGCCGTGCTGCGCCTGCGCCACCGCGTGGGCGTCGCCCGCGTTCAGGGAGGCGGCGAGGCCGAGACCGCCCGCGATTTCCGTCGCCTGATCCGAGAGTATGTCGCCGAACATGTTTGTTGTGACGATCACGTCATAGACCGACGAATCACGCACCAGCAGCGCGGCCATCGAATCCACGAGCTGCTCTTCATAGGTAACCTCCGGGAAGCGCGCAGCCACCGCGCGCACGCAGTCCAGAAACAGTCCGTCGGACGTGCGCAGCACATTGGCCTTGTGCACGGCGGTCACCTTCCTGCGGCGGCGGGCCGCCAGAACGAAGGCCGATTCGGCGATGCGCGTCGAGGCGAGCCGCGTCACCTTGCGGATCGAAAGGGCGACATCGGGCGTCGGCATGAACTCACCCGGCCCCTGGAACATGGAGCGGTCGGCATAGAAGCCTTCCGTGTTCTCGCGCACGATGACGAGGTCGATCGGCTTGCCGCAGCGCGGCTCGAACCCGGCGCGGCAGCGCGCAGGCCGGATATTTGCATAAAGATCGAGCTGGATGCGCAGGTCCCCGGAGGGGTTGCGACCTCCCTCGGCCACGGGCGGATAGGAATTGTGCGAAACAGGGCCGAGAACGACCCCGTCGGCCCGGCGGCAGGCATCGACGATGTGGGAGGGCATCGTCGTGCCGCCGGCCTTGAGCGCATCGAGACCGATCACCTCGCTGCTGAACCGCAGGTCGAGCCCGAACACGTCGCTCGCCCGGCGGAGCACCGCCTGGGTCGCCTTCGTGATCTCCGGCCCGATGCCGTCGCCCTCAAGGCAAAGAATATGCATACATCCTCCCCGGATAAGGTCCGCCGATGGCGGCGGACCCGCTTTTCGTTCTACTGTGCGGCGGCCATGCGCGGCGTGCTGCCACCGGCGAGCTTTTCGCCAAGCCACACCGCGTCGAGCGTCTGCGGCGAGCGGCTTGCATCGACGATTGCGCGGGCTGTGTCTGCCCCGATGCGCGGGGCAAGCTCGGCCTTGAAACGCTCGATATGGTCGGCGCTGGAATAGGGACGCGACACGCTTCCCTTCGGCGCCGGGACGAAGGTCTCGACCACCCTGCCGGACGCAAGCTCAACCCGAAGGGCGGCGGACACCGACTTGTCGGTCGAGGTGCGCTCGACCTCCTCGTCCACCTCGATCAGCATGCGGCCCTGCAATTCGCCGAGCGCCTCACCCAGCCCGCGCTCGAAATCGCGCACGCTGAGGCTGGTGTTCGGCTGCGGGTTTTCCACTGTCGCCGCGAGCGCGACACTGAAAGGCAGGCTCATCTGCGCCGCCTGCATGTCGACCGGGTTGGGCATGGTCAGCCGGCCGGCGATCACCGAGGGAATGCCGAGGCGGATCGAGCGGATGTCGGAGGCGGCAAAGCCGTGATCGGCGCGAAGGCCGAGCATGCCTTCCACCGCCGCCTGGACGCGCGCGCTGCAGGCGTGGCCCTTGACCATGACTTCCTCCATGCGGAAGCTGGTGCCGAGGCCCGCCTCGATGGGCGACGGGTCGAAGCCGTCGGCATAGGCGCGGGCAAAGCCGTCCTTGCCTTCGAGAATGTCCTGCGGACCGCCGAACCCCTTCGCAACCATCAGCGCGGCGGACACACCGCACTGGGCCGCATGTGCGGCATGGATGCGTTTGACCGTCGAGCCGGAGTGGTAGAACTGGGTCAGGCCGCCCGAGAAAGACGCCACCAGGCCGATCGTGTCGGCAATGCGTCCGGCGCTGTCGGCACCCTTGAACAGGAGCCGCGCGGCGGCGACGCCCGCTCCGAAGCCGCCGCATGTCGCGGTGCTCTGGAAGCCGCGCCGGAAGTGCGTCGGCTGGATGGAAAGGGCAATGCGGATCATCGCCTCGTAGCCAGCGACCACCGCCGCCATGAGATCCTGCGATGTTGCGCCGTGGCTTTGCGCAACCGCCAGCGCCGCCGAGAACACGATTGCGCCCGGATGCAGCATGGAGCCGACATGGGTGTCGTCCGAATCGATGCTGCCCGCATAGGTCGCATTCAGGAAGGTGGCGTGGACGGGATTGAGCCTACTGCGCCGGAACAGCACCGACGACCGGCCATCCGCGGCCACGGAATCCGCATAGGCTTCGGCCCAGCGGCTCCACTCCATCTCCGCGCCGATGGAGGCGACGCGGATATAGTCGAGCAGGAGGTCCCCGAACAGCACCTGTATGCGTTCGGGAAGATCGTTTCCGTCCAGTCCCGCCGCAAACCGGGCAAGCAGCCCGGTCTGCCCTGTCATATGTCTGCTCATGCGCCGGTTTCGATACGCTTGCTGACGCTGAGGCTCTGCGCGCCCGCCGTCGGGCACCACATCGACTTGCCGCCCGCGCCGCCGCCGATGATGAGGATCAGGTCGTCCGGGTGGCCGAGGATCGGAACCAGTGCATTGTCGTCGCGCTGGTCAACCCAGTTCGGGAAGAACGGCCCCTTCGACTTGCCGCGGTTCTTGGCAAGCCCCCAGGGCAGCCGAGCGCGGTCGAACAGCGCCATCTTCACGTCGCGCTTCGACCAGCCGGCAGCCGCGATATGGGCGGCGTGCTCCGGTCCCATGACAAGCACGGGATGGCCCTGCGAGTGCAGGTTGTTGCCGCCGAGCGTCGCCATGTTCGAGGCGAAGGTGCGCATGATCTCGATCGGATGCGTCTGCTCGTTCTCGGTGATGCTCTGCGGCGCTTCGGCATTGATCAGCGTCACCGTGCTGTCGCCCTCGTCGAAGCCGCGCTCGACATGCAGCGGCCCCCACGGACTGGCGTCCTGATGCTCGGCGATGCAGAAGGAGTACTTGCCCGGATGGCCGTGCTGCGCGAAATCGACCTCCGCCGGGATGGCCCCGCCGAGATTGATGAGGACGAGGCGCAGCGCGCGCCCGATGGTGGCGTTGGAGCGCCAGCCCGGACCGAATAGGCCGTTGCCGTAGTTGATGCCGAGCTTCTTGACGAGCGGGCCGTTGACGATCATCAGCGGCGCGCCGGCATGTGTCGTGGTCTGGCGATGAGCGAGGCCGTAGACCGGTTCGAGGACCGCCTGGAGGGCGGCGACGATAACCGGCAGATATTCGGGGCGGCAGCCAGCCATGACGGCGTTGACGGCGATGCGGCGCAGCGTCGCCCGGCCCATTCCGGGCGGAACGACGCCGATCAGGTCGTCTGCGCCGCGCCAGGGCATGCCGCCCAGCATGCGTTCCACCCGCTCCGCCGTCGGCGGAATGACGGGCAGGCCGTCGGTCCAGCCTTCCTTGTAGAAGCGGTCCGTCACTTCTTCGACGTCATCCGACAGGTTGAGTTCGTGGTCCGGGGATGTCGGCTTGTCCAACATGAAAAATCTCCAGGAAATGCGATGCGACCGGTTGGCCGTGCGTGTTGGGGAATAGCTTTAAAGGCGGGCGACAGCGTGCTCGGGCAGCGGAAACTGCTTCGACATGAACTCCTTCGCGGCAGCGTCGGCATCGCCGGTCAGCAGGCGAACCACCTCGGAAGCCGCATCCGTGCCCTTGCCGCTGATCTTCGCCGGATCGGGGTCTCCGATCGGATGCGACAGGCGGATGATCGGCAATGTGCCGAGGCCGTTGGAGCGCGCGACAACCTTGCTGAGCGGGCAGAACGACGCGCTTATCAGCGCCACGGCGGGCGTGCCGGCCTGTTCGAGCCGAACCGCGTCGATGACGCTCCACGGCGACGAGGAGCCACAATGGCCGACGCCGCTGACCGCCACGTCGCAGCTCGCCGCCATTTCCTCGATGAAGGGCGCGCCCTTGGCCGGAAAGCCCTTGCGCCAGAAAACGATCTCGCCAACGCCGTATTTCTGCACAAGCTCCCTGGCCAGCGCGTCGAGCACGACATCGGAAAACTCCTTGCCGTTGTCCAGCAGACCGACCTTGAGGCCGGCGAGGCTTTTCGGACGTTTGACAAGCGGGGTGACCTGGTACTCCGGCGTATCGACCGGAAGAAGGATGGGATTGGACTTGGACATGTTGGCTCCTTGATGCTGAGCGTTTCATACACGAGTATACCCGATAATACAAGAGGTTTTTTTAGTATCCAAAACCCGTTCTTCCCCTTCTCTCCTCGCATCGCAGGTGCTACGGCTTGGACGACCAACGGCGTTGGTAGAACCAGGTGGGGGTGCCAATGGGCAGCACGACAACCGACGTGAACGAAGAGCTGCGCAGGCTCGTTCAGCAATCCTCTTCTCAGGGGACGTCCGCCGATGTCGCCTATTCCGTGTTGAGGAGCGCGATCAACGGCGGGCTGCTTGGTCCCGGCGAGCGGCTGTTTGCCAACGACCTTGCGGAGGTGATGGGTTTCAGCCGCACGCCCGTGCGCGAAGCGCTGCGCAAGCTTGAAGCGCAGGACCTCATCCAGCTCCACCCGAGGGGCGGCCTCGTGGTGCGGGAAATGTCCGAGCAGGAGTTGCTGGAAATCTACGCCATCCGCGAAGCGCTCGAAGGCACCGCCGCGCGTTTCGCGGCGGAGAACATGTCGCCCCGCGACCTCACGGAAATCCGCAATCTGGTCAATGAAATGGCTGTGGCGCTCGAGAAATCCGATGTCGAGCGCTTCCGTACGCTGGTGCTGGCCGTGCACCGCACGCTGGCGCGCGCATCGAGGAACAACCGCCTGCTCAAGCTGATCGACGAGTTGCAGGAAGTCATCATACGGACCGGCGTCAGTACGCTGCGCGTTCCCGGCAAGGCAGCCGACGCGCTGAAGGTCCACCAGCAGCTTGTCGAGGCGCTGGAAAAGCGCGACGGACCGCTGGCCGAGGACATCGTCCGCAAATATCGGCGCAGCACCTTCGAGACGCGGCTGGCCCAATATCATGAGTCGCAGATCGCCAGCGGCAACGCCTACGGCCTCAACAGGAACCAATGACAGAACCGGCCTTCCCTCCCCGCCTTTCCTGCGACTGCCACGTCCACGCCATCGGCCCCAAGCGGAGCTTCCCGCTTGCCCCGCAGCGCAGCTACACGCCGATGGACGCCACCGTCGACGACCTCGCCGCCATGCTGCGGCGTACCGGCGCGGAGCGCGCGGTCATCGTCCAGCCCAGCATCTACGGGCATGACAACAGCTGTCTGGTCCATGCGCTTGCGGTGCTGGGCGACGCAGGGCGCGGGGTCGCCGTCGCGCGCGACGACTGTCCGGCCTCAGAACTCGATGATCTCCACAAAGCGGGCGTGCGCGGCCTGCGCGTCAACCTCATCAGTTCGGGACGCGCCGACGTAGCGCAAGCCCGCGAGGGCCTGCTCGCAGCCGTCCGGAAATGCGAGCGCAACGGCTGGCATGTCCAGCTTTTCGCCGAGCCGTCCCTTGTCGTGGCGCTCGCGGCCGAGATCGCGCGGGTCGGCGCGACATTCGTGCTCGACCATTTCGCGATGGTGAAGGCCGGCGACGGCGTGGTGCCGCCTGAAATCCGCAGGCTTCAGGAGGATGGCCACGTGCTGGTCAAGCTTTCCGCCCCCTACCGCATTGCAACGCGGATCGACGATCCCGCAGTGGCGCGGCTGGCGCGCGCCTTCGCCGCCGTGCCGGACTCGGTCCTGTGGGCGAGCGACTGGCCACACACGCCGCCGCACAATTCGGTCGGCTCGTCCCCTTCGGAAGAAACGCCCTATCGCGACATTGCGACCAAGGCGCTGCTCGACGCCGTTGCCGAATGGTTCCCGGACCCGGCCATGCAGCGGCGCATTCTGGTCGAGAACCCCGCCCGGCTCTACGACTGGCCGGCGGCTTCAGCCGCGCTTTGAACCGACGGCGGAGCGGTCGCCGCTTCTGGAGCCGAGCGCGAACAGCCGCCCCCAGCCCTGCTTCAGCATCGGATAGGTCAGCACCAGCACGGTCAACACGATCAACGCCAGGCTGATCGGACGCTGCAGGAACACGAAATAGTCGCCCGACGACATGATGAGCGATCGCCGCACATTGGTTTCAAGCATGCCGCCGAGCACCAGCGCGAGGATGAAGGGCGCGTAGGGGATCGCCGCCTTGCGCATGAAATAGCCCACCACGCCGAACAGGAAGGCGACGATCACGTCTCCCATGCTGTTGCTGTCGGAATAGGAGCCGATGACGGCGAGCCCCAGGATGATCGGCACGAGCACCGCCTGCGGAACGCGCAGCATCTTCGTCCACATGGGCGTCATGGCGAGGCCGAAGGCCAGCATGATGAAGGAGCCGACGATCATCGACGCGAACACCGCATAGACGAGATCGGCATGGCGCGACAGCAGCAGCGGCCCCGGCACGATGCCGTGCATCATGAAGGCGGTGATGAGCACCGCCGCGCTGCTGGAACCGGGAATGCCGAGGCTGAGCAGCGGCACGAGCGCCCCGCCGACCACCGCATTGTTGGCCGCCTCGGGAGCGGCCACGCCTTCCAGCACGCCGGTCCCGAATTTCTCGGGATGCTTCGAAGCGCGCTTTTCCTCGTTGTAGGCGATGATGGAGGCGATGGCCTTGCCTGCGCCGGGAATGATGCCGATGGCCGTGCCGATGAGCGAAGAGCGCAGATAGGTTATCCGCAACCCCCAGATCTCCTTCCATGTCGGCAGCGAGCCGGACATCTCGCGCACCGCGGCGGTCTGCGCGTTGGGCGCCTCGATCAACAGCAGCGCCTCGCTGATGGCGCAAATCCCGATCAGCACCGGCACGAAGGAAATGCCGTTGACCAGAAACTCCGAATTGAAGTGAAAGCGCGGCATGCCGACCAGAGGGTCGAGCCCGATGGTCGCGACGAACAGGCCGAACAGCCCGCTGAGCACACCCTTGATCCACGACGCGCCCAGCAGGCCCGACACCACGGTGAGCGCGAAGATGGCAAGCGCGGCATATTCCGGCGGCCCGAGCGAAATCGCGAATGTGGCGATCGGCTCGGTGAAGCCGATCAGGAACATCGAACCGATCAGCGCACCGATGGTGGAGGCGATGATGGAGATGCCGAGCGCCTTGGCCGGCTCGCCGCGCCTCGTGAACTGGTATCCGTCATAGCAGGTAGGGATGGCCCCCGGCTCACCGGGCGTGTTGATCGCGATGGCCGTGACGCAGCCGCCATATTCTGCGGCGGCATAGATCGTGGTCAGCGCCGCGATGGCGACGATCGGCTCGACCGTGTAGGTCAGGGGCAGAAGCAGCGCCATCCCCGCCGATGCGTTCAGGCCCGGCAGGATGCCGACCAGATAGCCCAGCACCACGCCCGCCAGCATGCCGACGATGACGTTGATGTCGGCGAGTGCGGCGAAACCTGTGAGCAGATGTTCAAGCATGCGATACCCTGCCGTTTGACGATCAGACTGTGAGGAGAGGAACGGCGAGAAGCCGGTAGAAGCCGAAATAGGCCATCAGCGTGAACAGCGCCGGCAACAGGATGAGCGTTTTCCAGTTGCGGATGCCGGCAAGCCAGAGCACGAAGGCGAGATAGAGCGGCGTCGCCCAGAAATAAAGTTCCATCCTGAAGGCGTAGAGATAGGCCGCCGTCGCCAGCATGGCGATGACCGACCGGAGCGTGATGCCGGGCATCACGTCATCATCCTCCTCGTCGGAAGCGGTATGGGTGTTCGGCCACAGCACAGCCGAAACACATGACCACAGGCCGATAAGGAAGATCAGCACGAGGACGAGCCTCGGCATGAACATGGTGCCCGGATCGCCCGGCCCGCCGCCGAGAACACGGTAGCTGAGGCTCGCCGCGTAGAGACCCACACTTGCCATGCAGGCTCCGAGTCCGATCGTGAAATGCGTCCGATCCAATGGATTTCTCCTCCGCGCGTCTGCTGTGCGGAACGTCCGGGCGCGGTGTTTGCCTGCGCCCGGACAGGCCGGGATCACTGGATGAGCCCGGCGTCCTTGAACGATTTGGTGATGTCCTGATATTCGGACTCGGCCCGGGTCTGAGCCTCCTTATGGTCGAGATAGGAGATGTCGACGCCCGCCAGCTTCGCCCATTCCTTGAAGGTTTCGGTCTCGACTGTCTTTTTCGTCACGGCATCGATCTGTGCCAGCACATCCTCGGGAATGCCCTGCCTGCCGATCAGCCCGCGCCAGTGCGACAGCACCACGTCGAAGCCCAGTTCCTTCAATGTCGGGGAGCCGGGCAGGAGCGGCAATTGCTCCTCGCCGGCGACGACGAGCACGCGCGCCTTCTTGGCCTCCACCGCCTGCACCATCTGGCTCGGATAGGTGGCCGCAAGGTCGGCATTGCCGCCAAGCATGGCGACCACCGTTTCGCCGCTCGACCCGAAGGGAATGATGTTGAACGAGACGTCGGCTGCCTTGGCGACCTTCATCGAGTCGGCCCACACGGTCGATCCGGCCGTGTAGGTGGCGAGGCTGATCGTGCCCGGATTGGCCTTGCCCGCCGCAACCAGGTCGCCGAAGGTCTGGTATGGACTGTCGGCCCTGACGGCGAAAACCGGAACCTCACCGACAAGGCGGGCGACCCACTGGAAATCCTCCGGCTTGTAGAAGCCCGCTCCCATCGCAAGCTCGCCGAGGAAGGCCCGGGTCTGGGTCGCGAGCGTATAGCCGTCGGCCGGGGCGCGATGCAGCGCCGGCATGGTTTCCTTGCCCTTGACCTCGACGACGAAGGATTGCCCGGTCACCTCTTCGGCGGCCTTGGCAAAGGCGCGCGCCATGAGGTCTGTCGAGGACCCGGCGCCGGAATGGACGAAGATCGTCACGGGCTTCTCGGGCCAGTCGGCAAGCGCCTCGCCGGTCAGAGCAAGTGAAAACAACCCTGTCGCCGCCACGGACATGGCGACCAGACTACGCATCAATCTCATGACTTCCTCCCTGAATAACTATCGTTCACTCGGCGGGGATGCGAACTCCCCCGGCCACCTTGTCGCCCGCCAGCAGCCTGTTGACCTCGGCAATCGATGCGACATCCTCCAGGTGCATCAGCATTTCGAGGGCACGGCTCGCAGCGCGCTGCGAAAGCACGAGCGTCGCGCAATCCATGAACTTGGTCTCAAGCTCTTCCCGTGTGAGCGGGACTTCCGGATTGCCTTTCGAGATGTCCACCGTCTTCTCGATGGTCCGGCCATCGGCGAGCGTCGCCTCCATTTTGACTGGACGGCTGCCGATCTTCCACGCACGGTCGATGTCATCGTCGACGCGGATCGAGACGCGCTTCACCAGTTCGCGCACCTTTGGATCGTTGACGGCCTCGTCGGTGAAGGTGCCGAGCGTCAGCTTGCCGTCCGTGATGGCGCGCGCCACCGTGTAGTTGGCCGAGAACTTCGCTTCCAGCCCTGTGCTCGGCAGATGGTACGACAGCTTGTCATAGGTATAGCGCGTCGCGCGGATGTCGATCGCCCGCACATCGTCGGGCCGCACCTTGTCCTCACGGTATAGCCGCAGGGCGGCGTCGATGCTGGTGTGCGCCGAGACGCAGCACGGATAGGGTTTGATGACGACACCGCGCACGTCCAGCTCATATTCTTTGCCGAGTTCTTCCAGAGCTTCCATGCGGGCGGGCAGGCCGCGCGAATAGACCGCGTGGAAGCTGCGGGGACCGTCGAAGGGATGCGGGACGGAGGTGAGGCCCTTTTGCGCAAGCAGCGCCGCCTCGACGCCGTTGCGCGCCGCAAGCCCGGCATGCAGCGGCTTGGTCATCGTGCCGAAATTGCTGGTGTTGCCGCTGGTCATCGAATAGGCGATGCCGAGCGCGTGCGCCGTCTGCTCCGCGTCGAGCCCAAGCAACTTGCAGCAGGCCGCCGTCGCGCCGAACGTACCGATGCTGATGGTCGCGTGCCAGCCGTTTTCAAGCGAATGCGCGGGCTGCGTCGTCCTGCCGATCTTGGCCATGACCTCGAAACCGGTCGCATAGGCAAGCAGCAGGTCGCGGCCCGACTTGCCCCTCGCCTCGGCCAGCGCGAACAGCGCGCCGGTCAACGACACGCTCGGATGGCCGATCAGCCCCCATGTGACATCATCGAAATCGAGCGCATGAGCCGCCGTTCCATTGACGAGCGCGGCATCGTGCGGTGCAGCCCTGAACGCATGGCCCCAGATGGTCGAACGCCCGTTGCCCGCGCTTTCCCTCGCCCATTCGGCGGTGATTTCCCCGACCGGCTCGATCGATCCGGCGACCGCGACGCCAACACAATCGAGGATCGCCTCGCGCGCCACCCTCAGGCCGTTTTCCGGGACGCGCTCCAGCGTGCTGGACACGATGAAATCGACGATCCGCTTCGTATGCGCCGTTTCGGCCTGATGTGGAAATTCACCCATTTTCGCTGCAATCTCATCTGGTATACATTGGTATAATTAAACATACGTCGTAATTCCGCGCCTCGTCAAGGTGGACGGCGGTTTAATTTCCGCAGGACGGACGACACAACGCCCAGCGGCTCCGGTGGCGGGTACCGGAGCGGTTGAAGAAAATGGATATGGTCGGCTGGTGCGGAGCGGTTCGCTCAGTGGATGGAAGCGTACATGACCTTGCGGGCGGGAGCGACCGCGTCTTCGAGGTCGAGGAAGATGGCGTCTGCCTTGGAGGCTGCGGCCTTGCTGAAAAACTCGGTGGATGTGGCGGGAACGGCGAGCAAGGACCGCTGGACGAGGCACGGCGCGCGTTAGCGCGCTATGCTGACAATGGATCGGGAAAACTGCTAACTGAGTCTCAGGCGGTCGGGTCGATGGTCACGAATTTCGACACCAGATAAGCCTCGACGGCTTCCGGGCCGCCTTCTGAGCCATAGCCGCTGTCGCGCACGCCGCCGAAATGCGTTTCCGGCTGCCCGATGCCCAGATGGTTGACTGTCATCATGCCAGCCTTGACATTCTGCATGAGCGCGTCGACCCGCTTCTGCGAGCGCGAAAACGCATAGCTCGCAAGGCCGTAGGGCAGCCGGTTGGCCTCTGAAATCGCTTCCTCGATGTCGCTGAACCGGCAGATCAGGGCGAGCGGACCGAAAGGCTCCTCGTTCATGATGCGCATCTCCGTCGACAGGTCGGCAAGCACGGTGGGCTCATAGAAGCTGCCCTGGTTCGAATGGCGTCGACCGCCCGTCAGAACCCGTGCGCCCTTGTCCGCCGCGTCCTGCACCAACGCGTCGATGGCGGTTAGCCGACGCTCGCTGACCACCGGACCCATCACTGTGTCAGCGTCGAGCCCGTTGCCGATCCTGATGGCTTTCGCGCCCGCGACGAAGCGCTCCACGAACTCGTCATAGATGCCGTCCTGCACGAGGAAGCGTGTGGGCGAAACGCAGACCTGGCCCGCATTGCGGAACTTCGACATGGTCATCGTCGCCGCCGTCTTTTCGACGTCCGTATCGTCGAACACGAAAACGGGCGCATGACCTCCAAGCTCCATCGTGGCGGGCTTCATGTGCGAGCCCGCGAGACCGGCCAGGTGCTTGCCCACCGGCACCGATCCCGTGAACGAAATCTTGCGAATGACAGGATGGGGAACGAGATAGCCGGAAATGTCGGCGGGCACGCCGAAGACAAGGTTTGCCACGCCTGCCGGCAGGCCCGCATCGGCGAAGATCTGGAATATGGCGGCAGCCGACGCGGGCGTCTCCTCGGACGCCTTGGCAATTATCGAGCAGCCCGCGGCAAGCGCCGCGCCGAGCTTGCGCGCAAGCTGGCTGACCGGGAAGTTCCACGGCGTGAAGGCGGCGACCGGCCCGACCGGCTCGTGCAGGAGCACCTGCCGCACCTTGCTGAGGCGCGCCGGTATCACGCGGCCATAGGTGCGCCGCGCTTCTTCCGCGCACCAGTCGATGACGTCGATGGCGAGCCCGATCTCCAGCCGCGCTTCACCGAGCGGCTTGCCCTGCTCTATCGTGATGAGGCGCGCCACGTCCTCGGTGCGCGCCCGCAGCAGGTCCGCCGCCTTGCGCAGCAGTTTGTAGCGGTCGAAGGCGGATGTGCCGCTCCATTCCGAAAAAGCCTTTTCGGCGCAGGCGAGTGCGTCGTCGAGGTCCGCCCTGGTGGCAACCGCGACGGTGCCGACAACCCCGCCAGTGGCCGGATTGACGATGTCGATGGTTTCCCCGCCGCTGCCGTCGCGCCATTCGCCATTGATGAAAAGCCGTATGGGATACATGCTATGCTCCAGATTCCAGACTTTGCGCCACCAGATGAGCCGTGGCCGTTGCTTCTAACGCTGGCCGTCGCCGACCGAAATCTGGTCCGCGCGAAGCCCGCCCAGCCGGTCGTGAATGCGACCGCCGGTCGCCATGACGACGCCGTAGAGCAATTCGTTCGGGCGCGGCGCGTCAAGCGCCCCGATCTCCATTGTGTTGAAGTGGCTGCGGACATAGCACGCATTGATGTGGAAAAGCGGCGTCGGCAGCCGGTAGCCCGCGGCCGCCACGGCCTTGGTCGCCGGCACAACCGCCTTCGCGCCGAGATATTCCCGCAACGACGCGCCGCCAGCCTCATGCCAGATCGCGCCATGTTCCAGCTCGCCGTTCACGCCGACGATGGCGCCCTTGCCATAGGCCTCGATGCGCTCCTTGCCGCCGAGCGCGGTGGCCAGTTCCTCGGTCAGCGCGGCACCCAGGCTGCGCGCCTCCGCCATGAAGGGAAGCAGGTCCTCCACATATCTGCCCGCAAAGGGGTTGGAGACGACCGCATATGCCGCGCCCATCAGCAAGGGGGTCGCGGGGGCAGGGCCGCCCTCGTGGTAGATTGTGTCCACGACAATCGACTTCTTGCGAATATTGATCAACGACATGAGTGCCCTCCGCTCCTGACTGGTCGTGAGGTCTTCTAAACACTTGCCGGGCTTTGTGGACATGCTAATTGCCACGTGGCTATAACACTTGGTTATGGTGTCGAGTCGAGGGGCCGGATTCCTTGAAATTCAGACTACGTCAGATGGAAGTGTTTCGCGCGGTCATGCTCACCGGCTCGATCAGCGGAGCGGCCAAGATGCTCTTCGTCTCCCAGCCGGCCGTGAGCCGCATCGTGTCACACACCGAATCGAGTCTTGGCCTTTCGCTGTTCACCCGCAAGGGCGGCAAGCTCATTCCCACCATCGAGGCGGAACGCCTCTATGCCGAGGTCGACGACTTCTATCGCGCCGCGCTTCAGGTCGACGAGTTCGCCCGCAATCTGGCGCAAGGCACCCCCAGCGCACTCAGCATCGTGGGAAGCCCGAGCCTCAGCCGCGCGGTGCTGGTGCCGGCGATCCAGAAGTTCTGCGAACTCTACCCCAAGGTCGAGATCGAGTATCACACGGTCCTGCTCAATGCGATGCCCAACGAGGTGCTGAGCAACCGCGTGGACGTGGCCGTGTCGGTGCTGCCGCTGGAGCATCCCAACGTCGTTTCGCGGCCCTTCACCAGTGGCCGCATGATCTGCATCCTGCCGACGGGACATCCGCTGCTTGGCAAGCGCACGATCAGCGTGGCCGACCTGTCCAGTGAGCCGCTGGTGCTGCATCATCCCAAGATTGCTTTCGGGCGGCTGGTGGAAAGCATGTTCCGCGAACAGAACCTCCCGATCATTCGCAGGGCCACCGTGCTCCAGACCGAAGCCGCGTGCGCATTGGTCGAGGCCGGGGTGGGCATTGCCATCGTCGATCCCTACACGCCGTGGGGAAACACGTGGCGCATCGAGAAGCGTCCGCTGGAGCAGGAAATTCCGCTGCGCCCCTGCATCGGCTATTCCATATTCGAGAATCCGAACCGCAACGCGCAACGGTTCATGAACATCATCAAGTCGCTGAGCAATGAAATGAGCTGGGCCGCCTCCGTGCCTTAGACCGCTCGCACCAGTGCCTGGAGCGGATGGGCGAGCCGTATGCCGTCGATAAGCTTCGCCTGAGAGCGGCACGAATAGCCGTCGGTCAGAAGGCGACCGGAGCCGTGGTGCAGCTTGACGTGCCTCGCCCAGCTCAGCGCGTAGATCTCTTCCGAATTGGCACGCTGTTCCGCCAGATGGCCGTAGGTGCCCGCCATGCCGCAGCAGCCGGACGGCAGGATGGTCAGCTTATGGCCGAACAGGGCGAAGAGCTTTTGCCAGTCGCGCATCGCATCGGGTGCGGTCGTCCGCTCCGTGCAGTGCGGCAGCAGCAGGAAATCCTGCGGCTCGGGGACCGCAGCGGTTCTGCCGGCCATGCGCCGCAGCAGCCATTCCTGTACAAGGTGGACCTTCGGCGCATTGCCCGCGCCAAGCGCCGCCACATATTCGGACCTGTAGGTCAGCGTCATGGAGGGATCGATGCCGATGAGATCGACGCCCGTGCCGGCCAGCCCGCGCAGTTGGGCCGCGCTTTTGGCCGCCACGCGCTCGAACCTGTCGAGGAAGCCGTGCACATGACAGGGCTTGCCGTTGGGCAGGAGCGGCGCAAGCCACGGCCTGAAGCCCAGCCCTTGCAGGAACGCCAGCACGTCGAGGACGAGCTGAGCGTCATAATGGCGCGTGAATGCGTCCTGAACCAGAACGACGCTGCGCGCCTTTTCTCCCGCATCGAGCGCATCGAGAGCCGCCACGCTTGCCGTTTCGACGCCGAGCCTCGCGCAGCCCGCGCCGAAATCCTGTGGCGACAGGAGCGGCGTCGCGGTCAGGCCGACGGCGCGCATGGCGACCGAGCCGAGCGGGGAACGCAGGAAGGCATTGGCGAGCCTCGGCATGCGCGCCGCCAGCGGCAGCAGGGCCTCGATGCCGGCGACCAGATGGTCGCGCGGATGCCGCAGGTAGCGCGTGTGGTAGAGGTGGAGAAAACGCGAGCGCAGCGCCGGAATGTCGACCTTGACGGGACATTGCCCGACGCATGACTTGCAGGCGAGACAGCCGTCCATGGCTTCCTTCACCTCGTGGGAAAAATCCGGCCTGTGCCGAAGGCTGCGCACGATCCTGCCCAGCGAACCTTTGAGGCGCGGGCGTGGCGCGGTGGGGTCGAAGCCCTCCTCCGCCAGCAGGCGCAGCCATTCGCGCATGAGCTGGGCGCGTCCCTTCGGAGAGTGGCGGCGTTCTCGCCTGCTCTTCCATGACGGGCACATCGCTTCGTCGAAATTGTAGTCATAGCAGGCGCCGTTGCCGTTGCAGTGGAGCGCGCTTTCAAAGCGGGCGCGCACATGCAGCGGGATCACGCTGTCCGCGCCGCCCCTCATGGGCACCTCGTCGATCCTGATGAGGGCGGCCTCGCCCGCAGCGGCGATCTTGCCGGGGTTGAACCGGGCATGCGGATCGAAAACCTGCTTGACCCGCTGGAGCAGCGGATAAAGCGATCCGAAGAAGCGCGGCGAGAACTCCGAGCGAACGCCCTTGCCGTGCTCGCCCCAGAGCACGCCGCCATATTTCACCGTGAGGTCGACCACCTCCTCGGTGATCGTGCGTATCATCTTGCGGTGCGTCGGATCGGTCATGTCGAGCGCTGGCCTGACATGCAGCACACCCGCATCCACATGCCCGAACATGCCGTAGGACAGGCCGCGCCTGTCCAGAAGCGCGCGGAACTCGGCGATGTAATCGGCCAGCCGTTCCGGCGGCACCGCCGTGTCCTCCACGAAGGGGGTCGGCCTCGCCTTGCCCGGCAGCGCGCCGAGCAGGCCGACGGCCTTCTTGCGCATCGCCCAGATCCGGCCCGCATCGCCCCGCGCGACGGTGAAGCCCCGGCGACCGGCCCCGGCCCGCGCCCCGTCAAGCTCGCCGACGATGGGCGCGATGCGCGCCTCAAGCTCTTCCGCGCTCTCCGCCAGCACCTCAACCAGGTTGATGCCCTTTGCGGGACCGGCGCTGTCGTCCGGGAAATAGGCGCGCACATCGCTCCAGATGATGTCATGCCGGGCAAGTTCCAGCACGTGGGAATCAATGGTTTCGATGGAAGCAGCACCCAACGAGATGAGATGCCCTGCGTCGCGAAGCGCCTTGTCGAAATCGTCGTAGCGTATGTTCACGATTGCGCTGTGGCCCGGAACGGGGAGCACGGAAAGCGTCGCCTCGGCGATCAGCCCGAGCGTTCCCTCGGAGCCGCACAGCACCGCGTTCAGGTCGAACCGGCCGTCGCGGTCGCGCAGATGGGCGATGTCGTAGCCGGTCAGCGAGCGGTTGAGGACGGGAAACTGCCGGGCGATTGCGGCGGCGTTCTCGCGCTGGAGATCATCGAGCGTGCGGTGGATTTCGCCCACGAGGTCGGTGCGGGAGCGCACCTTGCGCAAGGCGTCGTCATCAAGCGGATGCGAGCTCCAGACCGTGCCGTCGCCAAGCACGGTGGTGAGTTCGCGCACATGGTCGCGCGTCTTGCCGTAGATGCAGGACCCCTGCCCGCACGCATCGGTTGAGATCATCCCGCCGATGGTGGCGCGGCTGGATGTCGAAAGCTCCGGCGCGAAGAACAGGCCGTGCGGCGCAAGCGCCGCGTTGAGTTGATCCTTGACCACGCCTGCCTCGACGCGCACGAGGCGGCGTTCAGCGTCGATCTCCAGGATGCGGTTCATGTAGCGCGACAGGTCGACCACAATGCCGTCGCCGAGCGATTGCCCGTTCGTTCCCGTGCCGCCGCCGCGCGGATAGAGCCGGATGTCCGGGAAACGCGGATCGCCGAGCAGCCGGGCGATGCGCACGAGGTCGTCGCGCGAGCGTGGAAACACCACCGCCTCGGGGCGTATCTGATAGATCGAGTTGTCGGTCGACAGCACCTGCCGGTCGGCGCCGCGATCCGACACACGGCCCTCGAACCCGCGAAGCTGAAGCTCGGACAGGAAGGCGACGGTGCCGGACGACGGGGCCGGAACCGGCCTGAGGTGAGGGATCATGCAATGCGAAGTCGGTCAGCCGGCCTGCTTGTCCGGCGCCTTGCCGAACTGCACGCCCGCCCACTGCTCGAAATGCCGGATCGGAAAGACATTGTCCTGCTGGCCGTCGCCCTGCGAAATCGCGAATGCGAGAAACTGGCGCGCAGCCGGGCTGACCACCATGGTCGCGCCGATCTTCTCCGCCTCGTCGAGGCACATCTTGATATCCTTGTGCAGGAGTTCGGTGGTGAAGCGCACCGGGAAGCCACGGTCGAGCACGCATTGCGGGATACGCTCCAGCGTGGCGAAGGAACGACCGCTCGAAGCATTCAGAACATCCAGCATCATAGACGCGTCGAGCCCCGCCTTGACGCCGTAGACGAGCGCTTCGCAGCTTGCGACCATGCTCGTTGCGTAGAGCGTGTTGTTGATGATCTTCATGGTCTGGCCGAGCGACGCGTCCTCGCCCATGTAGAAGATGTTCTTGCCGATCACCTTGAGGACCGGCTCGACCTTGCGGAATGTTTCCTCAGGCCCGGACGGCATGATGGAAAGCGTGCCTTTTTCAGCCGCGACCGTACCGCCGCTGACCGGCGCGCCCACGAAGGAGATGTTTTTCGCATCGAGCAGCGCGGCCATTTCCTTTGTTACGGTCGGGCCGGTCGTCGAAAGATCGACCACGGTCGTGACCTTCGTGCCCTCGGCCACTTCGGATGCGACTGCCAGGACGATGGCGGGCATCGGCAGGCACAGAAGAACGGTCTCCACGGTCGAGGCAAGCGAGGCGGCGCTTTTGGCCGCGACGGCTCCCTTCGCGACGAGGCGGTTCATCGCCTCGGGGTCGCGGTCGAAGACGACGAGATCGTACCCCGCCGCCAGCAGTCGCGTGCCGAAATGGCCGCCAATATTTCCGAGACCAATCAGCCCGATACTCCCGGCCATCTTGTCTTTCCTCTCACTCACTTCTGTCATTTCGCGTTATAGGGATTGCATGCCGGAGCAGCGATTGCTGTTTCCCCAAAGGGTATAGCCTTTGGTTATTCGTCACTGCGGCGGTCATTCTGAAGGTCGCCATGCTTCGTTGCTCAATGCATGGCTGACTTCGATTTCAGGAAGAGATCGGCGCCTTTTTCCGCGATCATCAGAGTCGCGGCATGGGTGTTGCCGGAGACCATCGTGGGCATGATCGAGGCGTCGACGACGCGCAGCCCCTCGATGCCGTGGACTTCGAGGCGCTCGTTAACGACCGCAAAGGGGTCCGATCCCATCTTGCAGGTGCCGGCGACGTGGTACGACGTCTCGCCGTTGCGGCGGGCGAAATCCAGCCATTCCTCGTCGCTCTGCACCCGGCTGCCGGGGTTCATCTCCGACTTGCGGTAAGGCTCCATCAGCGGATTGTCGACGATGCGCCGGGCGATCTTCATGCCGCCCACAAGGCAGGTCTCGTCGAGCGGGTCGCTCAGGAAATTCGGGCGGATCGCAGGCGCCGCCAGCGGATCGGGCGACTTGATGTGGATGGTGCCGGTCGATTGCGGCCTCAACTGGTAGACGGCGATGGTCATGCCCGGCTCGCGGTCGAGCTTGCGGTTCGAATGGGAGGAGAAGCTGGCGAGATTGAAATGGAACTGCACGTCGGGCGTGGCGAGTTCGGGGCGTGTCTTGACGAAGCCGAAGATCACCGCGCTCGGGCTGGTCAGGATGCCGCGGCGCAGCGCATAGTATTTGGCGACCTCCATCGCAAGCGCGACGCCGTGCGCGCGGTCGTTGAACGTCACGCGCTTTTTCCCGCGCCAGTTCATGCGCGGCGTGTAGTGGTCGCGCAGGTTTCGCCCGACGCCCGGCAGACCGTGCACAACCGGAATCCCGAAGCCGTTCAGGATGTCGGGATCGCCAAGCCCGGAAAGCTCCATGATCTGCGGCGACTGCACCGTGCCCGCCGAGAGAATGACGTCATGCGCGAAAACCTGGCGGCGCTCGCCGTCCCGCACATATTCGACGCCCGTGCAGCGCCGCCCCTCGAACAGCAGCCGGGTGACCTGCGCCCCTGTGGTGATCTCAAGATTTGCGCGGCCCCGGATGGGGTGGAGATAGGCGCGCGCGGCGGATACGCGCTGGCCGTCCTTCTGGTTGACCTGCATGTAGCCGAAGCCTTCCTGGCTCTCGCCATTGTAGTCGGCGTTGAGCGGAAAGCCTTCGGCCACGGCGGCGCGCAGGAACGCATCGGTCAGCTCGTTACGGAACCTGACCTCGTGCACGTTGAGCGGTCCGTCGCTGCCGCGCAGCGGTGAACGCGGCCCCTCGAAATGCTCGAACTTCTGGAAGAAGGGCAGCACATCCTCGAACGACCAGCCCCGGTTTCCAAGCTGTGCCCAGCCGTCATAGTCGAGCGGCTGGCCGCGCACCATGATCATGCCGTTCAGCGCGCTGGAGCCACCGAGCGTCTTGCCGCGCGGCACGGGGATCGCGCGGTCGCGCGTGCCCGGCTCCGGCTCCGATCTGAAGCACCAGTTGTAGCGCTGGTTGTTCATCAGCTTGGTGAAACCGACCGGAATGGGAATCCACATGCTGTCGTCGGGCGGGCCGGCTTCCACCAGCATCACCTTGCGGCTCGCATCCGCTGAAAGCCTGTTGGCGAGCACGCAACCGGCCGTTCCGCCGCCCACGATGATGACATCGCGATCAACGGCGGGCTTGGTCTCATTCATGGCGCTGCTCAATCGTAAAAGGCCGGGAACTTCTTGATGTCCTGCCACGCATCGGGATCGTGCCCGGTGATGACCGAAGCGCCCGTCGTGTCGGCGATCAGGTGCAGCTTCTCGATGGAACGCGCGACATCCATGCCGTTGACCATCGTGCCCGGCATGCACTTCATGTTCCAGTGGTCCAT
Organism: Rhizobiaceae bacterium; assembly: GCA_023953835.1. Lineage (NCBI taxonomy): Bacteria > Pseudomonadati > Pseudomonadota > Alphaproteobacteria > Hyphomicrobiales > Rhizobiaceae > Rhizobiaceae bacterium. Next base: position 381,474 of record JAMLJB010000002.1, read on the forward strand.
GGTGTAGGCGGCGTCGATGGTCAGGAGCTGCGGGCCGGTTTTCGGAAGCGTGATGAGGAAGGACTGGTGGCCGGGCGTGTGGCCGGGCGTGAAATAGCAGCGGATGACGCCGTCGCCGTAAAGATCGAAGCCGTCCTGATGCCTGTCCTCAAGGAAGTGCCAGCGCAGGTTGGGCCGGTCGAAGTCGGCGCGGATATAGCCGCCCCTGGCGAACCAGTCCGGGGCGAAGGCGTATTGATATTCCTTGCGCTGCACGATGTAGGTCGCGTTCGGGAAATGGCCGAGCGCGCCGGTATGGTCGATGTGCAGGTGCGAATGCAGCACGAAGCGCACGCTTTGCGGATCGAAGCCCGCCTCCGTGAAGCGGTTGAGGCAGGCATCCTCCTTCTCCATGAGCGGATAGAAGGCGTCGGCGGTCTTGCCCCAGTGGCCATGGGGGTCGATTGCCGCCTCGACGGGCGTGCCGCCGTCGATGACCACATTGCCCTTCGGATGCGTGATGAGGAACCACGGTATGGGCGTGTAGAAGGTTTCCTGCGAGGCGCCGAGCTTGATGTCGACCTCGCGCTGGCGGATTCTGCCGGTCTGGAACACGTAGAGCCGGATGTCACTCATTTCAGCACCTCGTTCTGGAAGTCCGTTCTTGATTGCCTGCCGAACATTGCTTTCCTCAATGGACCGCCGCGTACATGATCTTTTCCTCGGTCGCGTCCTCGGGTGAGAACTCTTCGACGATGCGCCCTTGCCGCGAGACGAGGATGCGGTCCGACAGGTTCATCACTTCGGGCAGGTAGGAAGAGATGACGACGACCGCCAACCCCTCTTCTGCGAGCTGGATGATGAATTTATGGATCTCGGCGATGGATCCGACATCGACGCCGCGCGTGGGTTCGTCGAAAATGATGACCTCGGGCTTCTGCACCAGCGACTTGCTGATGACGACCTTCTGCTGGTTGCCGCCGGAAAGCTCGATGACGCGCGGGTCGGCGCTGGCCGAGCGCACGTTCAGCGCCTTGATCCAGGTTTGCGCCAGCTTCTGCTTTTCCGCGCTGCTCACGAAGGGCGGGCTGGAAAAGGAGGTGGCGATGCGGCCGAGGAAAATGTTGTCACTCACCGACATCGTCTCGAAGAAGCCCTCGATCTTGCGGTCCTCGGTGATGTAGGCGACGCCGTCCTTCATGGCTTCGCGTGGCGAGGCGTAGTCCACCGCGCGGTCGCCGCGCAGGATGCGTCCGCCCTGCTTGCGGTCCTTGCGGTCGAGCCCTGCGATGATGCGCGCTGTCTCCGAACGGCCCGAGCCGACAAGGCCGAAGATGCCGGTGATCTGTCCCGCATAGATCGAAAACGATGTGTTGCGGACCGCACGCCCCCGCGACAGGTTCTGCACGCTCAGCATGCGCGCGCCCCGCTGCCGCTCCTTGCCGCCGGCGTGCCGGACATAGATGTCGTCCGACAGTTCGCGCCCCACCATGGCGCGGATGACGCTGTTGCGGTCGAACTGGCCGGTTTCGCCCGTGGTGACGAGCGCGCCGTCGCGCAGGATGGTGATGCGGTCGGAAACGGCAAGCGCCTCCTCGAGCGCGTGGGTGATGAAGACGATCGCCACCCCGGTGCTCTTCAGCCGCCGCACAAGCTCGAAGAAATGGTGCTTCTCCTCCGGCGTCAGCGTCGCCGTCGGCTCGTCGAAGATGATGACATTGGCCTTGTGATGGACGGCGCGCGCGATCTCGACCATCTGCCTTTGCGCGGCACTGAGTTGCGAGACCTTCTTCGTCACCTCGAAATTGAATTTGAGGCTCTGCATGAACTGCTGGGCCGCAAGATTCAGCCGCGAGCGCATCATGAAGAAGCGGCGTTCGCCGAGATAGAGGTTCTGCGCGACGGTCAGCGAGGGAACGAGGCTCGTCTCCTGAAACACCATGGCGATGCCCGCATTCAGGGCCTCGCGCGGGCGGCTGAAGGAGATGGGCTTGCCATCGAGCAGCATCGTGCCGCTGCTCGGCGCGGCTACCCCGGCGATGATCTTGGACAGCGTCGACTTGCCCGCGCCGTTTTCGCCCAGAAGCGCGTGCACCTCGCCCGCCGCGAGGCTGAAATCGACCTCGCGCAGCACCTTGATGCCGAAATAGTCCTTGGAAACGCCTTTCAGCTCAAGCCGCATCGACATGAACGCCTCCCGATTTGGCGAGGTCGAGAATTGCCACCGCATCGTCGCCCTTGCAGGCGACGAACAGCTTACCCTTGTGTTCGACGCAGCCCGTGGTGCCGTGGCGGTTGCCGTCGGCGCGGCTCTGGACGCTGCTTTCAGGCTGGAAGGCATGGTCGAGATACACGACCATCCCGTAGGAAAAGCTCGGCGCCCAGGGCTTTGAACGACCCATCTGCTTCATTGCACCGCCCATGAGAGGCTCCCACACCGAGTTACCGGCGCGCAGTCTTGGCGCGATCCACTCGCGGCGGTCCGGCACTTCGGAAATCATCCGCGCACAGAATTCGGGCTGGCGCAGCACATAGTCGACGAGCTGGCTGCGCGGTGCGAAGATCGACAGCCACGCGCCGCCACGGCTGCTTGGCGCCAGCCGCGCCGGATAGCCCGGCAGGTCCGCCAGCACCACCTCGCAACCGGACCCCGACAGGTTCCTCGCGTCCCTCGGCAACCGGATCAGCCGGTGCCGCCAAGCTTCCGAAACGATCAGTTCGCCTTTGGCGTCCAGCAGCAACCCGTTCGGATAGGCCAGCGCGTGCGCAAGGCAGATGCTGTTGCCGTTCTTGAGCGAGACGCGCCAGACCGAGCCGCTTGCGCCGTCGCGCAGCAGGTCCTCGACCCAATCCTCGGGCGAGACCCGAGACGAGCCCTGCGCAACGATCAGGTCCTGCCCGTCGAACAGCAGCGCCGTCGGGCACACCGATTTCTGCTCGCCCAGCACTTCGATGGTGCGGTTGCTGTTGTTGTCGAACACAAGGATGCGGCCATCCACCAGCCCCAGCGCGACCGCGCCGCTTTGGCTGAAAGCCAGGCTGGAAATGGAATTTTCGCAATGGCGCACGCGCAGCGGCGGCTTGGTGCCGTTCAGCCTGTAGAGGTCGCGTCCGCTGGTGACATAGATGTTGTCGTCGAGCGAGGCGAGACAGTCGGGCGCGGGAAAATCCGACAGGCTTGGCGCGAGGTCCAGCAGCGAATTTGGCCGGAACGGCCCGTCCATGGCGGGCAGCGTCAGTTCCTGGCTTGCCGCGGGCAGGAAACGCTTCAGGAGTCCGCTCATGCCGTCACCGCCCGCGCGCCGCGACGGCGCGCTTTCCCGGCTGCCGGCTGCACGGCGATGCGCGACAGGCCCTTGCTCGTCGTGCTCGCCACATATAGCTCGCCTTGCCGTTCGGCCAGTCCGCAGATCATCGATTGCGCGCTGCCGCTTTCGTCCCACAACGTTTGCTGCACATGGCCGGATTCGTCGATGCGCAGGATGCACCCCACGTTGACGTTCGGGTAAAGCCATTCGCCGGACGCCATTTCCTCGATCATGCCCTCGCGGAAGGACGGCATGGACATGGCGATGTCGAGCACAGTCGAGCGCATGCCGAGGAAGGAGACCCAATAGCCGTCCTCCGCCGGGCGCAGGCCGACCGGATAGCCCGGCAGGTCCTCGACCACCGTTTCCTGCGCCTGCCCGCCGTCCAGCCGGATGCGGATAATGCGGCTTGCCCAGCTTTCCGCCAGCAGCACGGAGCGACCGTCATGCGACAGGCAAAGCCCGGTCGGCCCGCGCAGCCCGCCAAGGATCACCGTGGTGGCTTCGGTTTTCGGATCGAAGGTCATCAGCGCGCCGTGGCCCTGCCCTTCCAGCAGGTCGGACACCCAGTCCTCCTGCCCGAAGCGCCGGGAAAATTCGGTGAAGAGAATGCGCCCGTCGGGCAGCGCGACGAGGTCTGCCGGCGAGCGGAGCGCCACGCCCGATCCGGGAATGCGGCCCTTCACGCGGTCGACGACCTTCTCGACCGTGCGGTCGGCGGCGACCGAATAGATGCCCATGCCGGAGACACAGGCGAGCAGCCTGCCCTCAGCGTCGAAGGTCAGGCCGCGCGGATAGCCGCCGATATGCGCAAAGACTTCCGACTTTTCGAAACCGGGGGCCATGAAGCGGACGATCTGGCCCTGCCGCATGCCCGCATAGAGGTTTCCGGCGGTGTCGAAGGCGATGCCCGCGGGTCCATCCGCGCCGCCTGCCTCCATGCGCCCCACATCCTTGAAATCGCCGGCCGGCGCCTTTTCCAGCGCCCGCCTGTCCGCCCCTTCGAGGTTGACCGCGACCGGCGCGACGATCGTGTCGCTTTCGACATTCTCGCGACGGCGCACCCAGCGCACGTCCATGATGACGGCGAGCAGCAGCACCAGGCCGAACACGGCGGAAGCTGCGCCGCCGGGCATGCCGAGATGCACCATGCCGTTGGTCAGCACGACCATGATCGCCGCGCCGATCAGCGCCTTGGCGACCGAACCGCGACCGCCGCCGAGCGCATTGCCGCCAAGCACGGCGGCGGTGAGGACCGAAACTTCGAGCCCGACGCCGGTGTCCGACCCCGTGCCGTTGAGACGCGCGGCATAGAGCGTGCCGGCGATGCCGCAGAGAATGCCCGAAATCACATAGGTGCTGCACACGGTGGCGCGCACCGGAATGCCCGCATTGTGCGCGGCGCGGCGCGAACCGCCGACGGCCATGATGTTCCAGCCGGGACGCAGCCGCGTGAGCATGATGTGGGCAAGCACGGCGACCGCGGCCAGGATCACCGCACTGACGGGAATGCCCGCGAGATTGCCGTCACCCAGGAAGGTCCACGCGTCGGAATCGTAGGTTCCGCCGGAAATCGGCTGGGCATAGTCCAGCAGGATGCGGTTGACGACGGCGCGCACGACGATCAGCGTCGCCAGCGTCGTCAGGAAGGCCGGCAGCCGCAGGAAACCGACCAGCAGGCCGTTGACCAGTCCGACAGCCCCGCACACGGAGATCGTGGCGGCGACCGAAAGCCATAGCGGCCACTCGAACACGTTGAGCAAGAGCAGCACGACGACATTGCTGAGCGCGAAGGTGGAACCGATGCTGAGATCGATTCCACCTCCGGCAATGACGATCATCATGCCGATGACCATCAGCGCCGTCTCGCCGAGCTGCCGAAACGTATCGCCGAGATTGGAGCTATCGAAGAAACCGCTCGTCGTGCTTGAGATCGCGGCTGTCACCAGCACGAGGATGACGAGGGGAGCGGCGTTGTCCGTCCAGGACTGGGCGCGCATTTCCTGCATCATCCTGCGCAGGCCGGCGAGAGATACGTTAGCGTGTTTCAAAAAATATGCTCCGGCTGATGGTCACGGGATGCGGGTTACTGAAGGTCCTTCAGCTCGTAGCAGCTTCCCGCATGCAGATTGTCCTTGGTGACCACGTTGAGCGGCGTATAGAGGATCGCCTTTGTCTCGCCCGCCTTCGGCCTGGTCTGCAGCAGGTACTTGATCATGTTGTTGAGATCGCGCGCCTGCCCCGGAACGTCGAAGCTGATGTCCGCCGTCAGCGAACCGTTGCGGACGTTCTCGCACATGGACTGCTCCGAGCCGCCGCCCGACGACATGACATAGACCTCGCCGGTCTTGCCCGCTTCCTTGACGGCTGCCGCGATGCCCATGTCCTGCACGTCCCAGAAGCCGAAATAGCCGCAAAGGTCGGGGTGCTGCTGCAACACGGTGGTGGCGATGCTCTGCGCCTTGCTGGCGTCCCAGTTCGCCGACTGGTTCGACACCAGCGTGATATCCGAATGCTTGGCCAGCTCGTCCGTGAAGCCCTTGATCTGGTAGGTGCTCGCCGCCGCCGTCAGGTCGCCCTGCATGACCGCGATCTTGCCCGACTTGCCCTTGGCGGGGCTGCACACCTCGGCGAGCCTTGCGGCGGCCAGCGCGCCCATGCCCACCCAGTCCGGCCCGACATAGGCTTCGGTGGCCTGCGAGGAGTTCATGTTGATCTGCAACACATAGATGCCCTCGTCCGCAGCCTTCTTGTAGAGGCGGGCATAGGACTTCACGTCCGGGTTCTGCACGATGATGATGTCCGGCTTCTCGCCGATGGCCGTGGTGATGGCCGAAGCGCCCGCATCCGTCTTCCAGTTCGGATCGCGGATGTCGACGGTATAGCCAAGCTCCTTGGCCTGCTTGTTCAGGGCCGCGCCCCAGCCCTGGGGCAGGTCGAAGCTCATGGACTGCGGCACGAACACGACGCGCGCGCCCTTCATCGCATCGTAGAAGCTCGGCCGGACCGGATCGTCGATGCCCTCGGCAAGGGCCGCTGCGCTGGTGCCCAGCAAAGCGACGCCGATACAGGCGCGCAACACATGTTTGAAAATCATTTGCTTCCTCCAGGTTGGATGCCGGATTGTCCGGCAGTTGAAAAGATTCAGATGTCGCCGTGCTGGGCGGTCTGCTCGTCACGCGGATTGACCAGCGTGTCGATGGTGATGGCCAGCAGGAGAATGAGGCCCTTGATGATGTTCTGGGTGGTGTACTGCACGTCCATGATGGTCATGCCGTTCAGGAGCGTGCCGACCAGCAGCGTGCCGGCCACCACGTTGCGCACCGAACCCTTGCCGCCGTTCAGGCCGATGCCGCCGAGCACCACGACGAGGATGACGTCATAGACGAGCGACGAGGTGGCGATGCGGGTGTTCATGCTGGACACGGCCGCCGCCGTGATGATGCCCGCCGCGAAGGCGACAAGGCTGGAGATCACATATTGCAGCACGATTACCCGCTCGACAGGCAGGCCGATCAGGCGGGCCGCCGCGAAATTGTCGCCGATGGCGTAGATCGTCCTGCCGATCTTGGACTTGCTCAGGAACCAGCTCGCGAGGCCGGCGGTGATCGCGAACAGCACGACCGGCATTGGAATGCCCAGGACGCGGCCCTTGCCGAAAAACTCCAGCCAGGCCGAGTCCTTCGGCAGGTAGATGATGTCGAGCGGGATCATGAATGTCAGCCCGACGCCGTAGACGATGAGGCTGACGGCCAGCGTCGCGAAGAGCGGCGGCACTTTCACATAGGCGATGATGAGGCCGGTCACGAGGCCGACCGCGACCGCGAAGGCAAGGCCCAACATCAGCGAGGGAAGCAGCGGCGCGCCGTCGACGGACATGCTCAGCCCCCACGCGACCGACATGGCCATGACGGAGATAGCGGCAAGGTCGATGCCGCGCCCGATGATGACGAGCGCCATGCCCGTGCCGAGGATGCCGAGCACGGACACGTTGCGGATAAGGGCGATGATGTTTTCGGGCGAGGCAAAGCCGCTCAGGAAGATCGAAAAGCCGACCAGCATCAACAGCGACAGGGCAAAGACAATCGTTTCCTGATGTATAGCTCGGCGCATATGCCTGGCACCCTCCCGATATGCCGCTCGACCTTGTCTCCCGAAGGTCTCTTTCAGCGGGCCGGAAGGTGAAACAATTCCCTTTCAATGAAAATTGCCAATGTGAACGGCTGTATAACACATTGTTATGGGCTGCCGTAACGCATTGCCCGCCGTCCGTTACGGGGTCCGGCGGGCGCGGATTTGAAATGAAGCCGGCGTACAGTTGTCTCGTTCGCCGAACGGAACTATGCTTGCTGCCGCTGTATACACCTCCTGAAACCGCCCCACACTCACGCTCCTGCGATCTGCGAACACCCGGCCGGGCTGCGGCCAAGCGCGACCAGGACACACCAGGACAATGACATATGCAAAAGCGCAGGCTTGGCCGCACATCCCTTGAAATCACGCCGATCGTGTTCGGCGGCAACGTGCTCGGCTGGACGGTCGACGAAAAGCACGCATTCGACCTGCTCGACCGCTTCGTGGCGGCGGGCTTCAACACCATCGACACGGCGGACTCCTATTCGCGGTGGGTTCCGGGAAACAAGGGCGGAGAGTCCGAGACCATCATCGGCAACTGGCTCGCCGCCCGGCGCAATCGCAGTGAAGTCATCATCGCGACGAAGGTCGCCAGCGAGATGGGGGAAGGCAAGGCGGGGCTCGCGCCCGCCTATATCGAAGCGGCTGTCGAGGACAGCCTGCGGCGGCTTCGCACCGATGTCATCGATCTCTACCAGAGCCACTGGCATGATCCGCTGGTGCCCTATGCCGATACGCTCGGCGCGTATCAGAGGCTGATCGAGAAGGGCAAGGTGCGCTTCATCGGCGCGTCCAACCACACCGCCGACCAGTTGCGCGATGCGCTCGACACGGCAGCGGCACAGGGCCTGCCGCGCTACGAATCGATCCAGCCCTCCTACAATCTCTATGACCGCTCGACCTTCGAGGGGCCGCTGCGCGACCTGTGCATCGAGCGCGAGGTGGGCGCCATCACCTATTACGGTCTGGCAAAGGGCTTCCTGTCCGGAAAATACCGCAGCGCGGACGACCTCGGCAAAGGCCCACGAAGCTCCGGCGTCGCCGACTATCTGAACGAGCGAGGCTACAGGATCCTCGCAGCGCTTGACGCGGTTGCGCTCGATCTTGGCGCCCGGCCCGCCGAGGTCGCGCTGGCATGGCTGATCGCCCAGCCCGGCGTGGTCGCGCCGATTGCCAGCGCCACCAATGCCGAGCAGCTTCTCGCCTTCTCGCGGGCGGCGGAGCTTTCGCTATCCCCCGACCATCTTCGCCAGCTCGACGAAGCCTCCGCCTGACGCTTTACGGCGTCGACTCGACGGGAGCGGCGCGCGGCGCTCCCGCGAAAAGGAAGCTCACCGACGACATCATCGCAACGGCAGCGAGGAAGGCGACCGCAAGGCCGTAGTCGCCGGAGCGGTCGACCGCCCAGCCGACGAGTATCGGGGAGACGAATGCGAGCGGCGAGGCGATGGTCGATGCGAGGCCCAATATCTTGCCGAACGAGGCCCTGCCGAAATAATCGCCATAGGCGGAATTGAGCACCGCCGTGCGCGTGCCCCATGTGAAGCCGAAAATGGCGGCATAGGCGAAAAGCCCCGTGGCGGTCCGCAGTTCCATGAGCAGCACCGCCGCCGCCGAGGCGGCCATGTTGAGGGTCAGCAGCGCGTGCTTGGGGTAGCGGTCCCCCGCCATCCCGCCGATGACCCGGCCCAGCATGTTGAACACATTCACCTGCATCAGGACCAGCGCCGCGTTCTCGCGCGAGACGACCGACTCGAAGAACGCGAACTGGTGCACCATGACTGCCGACATCATGGCATTGGCCAGCGCATTGCCCGATGTGAGCAGCCAGAAGGCGCGCGTGCGCACGGCATGGTTCAAGGTGAAGGAGAATTGGCGCGGGGCTGCGCCGGGATGCGCCGCTGCGACGGGATCGCCAGGTTTGTCGCCATCCGGCAGCAATTGCTTCGATTCGGGCGTGTCGCGCATGAAGAGCATGATCGGCAGGCCGAGCACGCCGATCAGGCCGGCTGTCGCCAGCGCCGCGTTGCGCCATCCGAAACTGCCCTGGACCCACACGATCGCCGGGATGAACCAGACCCCCGCGACGGCGAAGCCAAGCACGGCAAGCCCCATCGCGGTCGAGCGGCGGCGGCGAAACCAGTGGTTGGTGACGAAGGCGACCATCAGCAGTCCGGCGAGGCTGTTGGCGACCGCCATCAGCAGACATGCGACGTAGAAGCCTACCAGCGTCTCGATCCGGCTGAACATGACGAATGCGCCGACATAGATCACGACGCCGGCGCTCATCAGGCAGCGCGCACCGAACCTGTCGGCCAGCCAGCCGCTCAGCGGCCCGAGGAGATTGTCCACCTGCTGGAACGAGCGTCCGGCGGCCGTCTGCGCGCTGCTCCAGCCGAACTGGCGTTGCAGCGGCTCGACATAGGTCGACAGGCCCTGCATCGACATGCTGGAAATCATCTGCGCGATGAAGGCGAGCGCAACGATGACCCAGCCGTAAAACGGCAGCCAACCCTTCTTCATCACCGCGCCCCCACCCCCTGCTTCGCCCGAAAGCCCGCCGTCCATGACACGCCGGTGCGGAGTGCCCAAAGTGCTGACGGTGATGTGGAGCTATGTCTGCGGCGTTGTCTTGGATATGTTCGAAGTTCCGCTTTTAGAGCGTTTCATTCGAGGCCGTAAAGGGTCACGGCCTTGGCGCGCGAAATCTTACCCTCCGCGAGGTCCTTTTCCACCGCCTCGCGCAGCCTCAGCGACGGATCGCCATAGCCGCCGCCGCCCGCCGACTGGAGCACATAGCGGTCGCCCTTGTTGACCCGGTAGCTGAGCATCGGCATGGTCGGCACAATCTCCTCGTTGCCATCGGTCCGGACAATCATCTGCATGGACGGCGCGCCCGCGCTTCCGCCCGCAATGCCATAGGGCGGATGGGCGCGCCGGTCGTTGCGCAACGTCAGGAGAAGGTTGTCCTCCGTGAACACATATTCGCGCCGGAACGCCAGCCCGCCGCGAAACTCCCCGTCGCCGCCCGTATCTTCCACGAAGCCGTAGGAGAGAATTTCGATGGGCATCTGGGATTCGATCAACTCGATGGGCTGGTTCGAGATATTACCAAGGAGGTTGGACACGCCCTCAAGCCCGTCCTTGCCGGAACGCGCGCCCCATGCGCCGACGATGAGTTCGTTGTGCACGAAGGGCTTGCCGCCGCTCACCCCGCCGAGCGCGATCATGGAGGGGCCGCCTTCCGAGCCTGCAATCACCCGTTCCGGGACGATGGTCGCAAGCGCGCGCATGATGGTGTCGAAAACGCGGAAGCCGACGACGCCGCGGGCGCTGCATGCCGCCGGCCAGACCGGGTTGACGAGGCAGCCGTCGGGCGCGACCACCTTGATTGCGCGCATATATCCCTCGCAATTCGGGATGTCGTCGCCGATCAGGCAGCGAAGCGCGCAATAGCTGGCGGCCTCGGTGAGCGCGATGGGGCAGTTGATGCCCGCCTGTATCTGCGGCGAGGTGCCGTCGAAATTAATGGTCAGGCCCGGTCCCGACACGGTGATCGTGGCGCGTATGCGAAGCGGCTCCGGCGCGTCGCCCACGCCGTCGATAAAATCCACCCCTTCATAGGTGCCGTCCGGTATGTCGCGGATCGCGGCTTCCATCGCCCGATGGCTGAGGCTCTGCATGTGATCGAAATAGACCTGCAACTGCTCGTGGCCGTAGCGGCGGACCAGTTCCAGCAGGTTCTTCTCAGCGATGTTGCAAGCCGATATCATGGCGCGCATATCGCCCGTCACCTCGTCGGGGCGGCGCGTGTTCTTCTCGATGATGGCGAGCACCGCCTCATTCGGCCTGCCCGCGTCGTGCAGGCGGCACAGCGGCAGGCACAGACCTTCCTGCAATATGTCCACCGCCTGGATCGCTACGCTTCCGGGTACGAGGCCGCCGACATCCGTCTGGTGGGCAAGGGCCGCGCCGAACCCGCACAGCACGCCCTCGCGAAACACCGGCTTGATGATGAACACGTCGGGCAGGTGCTGGCCGCCCGCGCCATAGGGATCGTTGCCAATGAAGAGGTCGCCTTGGGTGAGCGTCTCGCCATAGGTTTCAATCAGCCTGCGCATGATGCCCGGAAACGAGCCCAGTTGGGAGGGAAGCGTCAGCCCCTGCGCCACGACAAGACCCTTGCAGTCGCAGACGGCGGTTGAGAAATCCATCGTATCGCGGACGACCGGCGAATAGGCGGTGCGCATGATGACCAGCGCCATCTCGTCCGCGATGGACGAGACCGCGTTCTGGACGACTTCCAGCGTGATTGGATCGAAACGCATTTCCACGTTCATGCCGACTGCCCCAGATTGACCTGCACGTTGAAATCCTCGTCGAGCCGTGCGCTCGCAGACGGCGGCACGACGATAGTCGTGTCGTAGTCCTCGATCACCAGCGGCCCGCGCCGGTCGGAAGCGCCCAGATTGCCGCGCGTGATGATGGGGGTGGCGATTTCGCCGAACCTGTCGAAATAGACGTTTCGCGCGCGCGCGGGAGCAGCGCTTTCCTGCCGGAAGCTCAGCCGCGTCGCGTTGCGGGCGCGCCGCACCCTCAGGCGCGCGCTGACGATCTCGACCGCATCCCGGTCGGACATATGGCCGTAGGTGCGGCGGTGCTCCTCGTTGAACCGCGACCGCAGCGCGTTGAGGTCATCCGCGTCGACGAGCGGCGTGGTCAGCTCATATCCCTGTCCCGCATAGCGCATGTCGAGGAAGAAACGCCCGTCTCGCGCGATGCTTTCGGCGTCCACCCAGTCCGCCTGCCGTGCAAGAGCCGCGCGCAGCCTGTTGCGCACATCGCCGAAATCGAAAGCGTCTTCACCGCTCTTGAGCGGGATCACCACCTCCTCCTCCGTGTCGGCCACGGCAAGCCCGAGCGCGCTGAACACACCCGCCGTCGGTGGCACCACGACCTTGCGGATGCCCAGCGCCTCGGCGACCGTCGCCGCGACGACCGGGCCGTTGCCGCCGAACGCGACCATGGTGAATTCGCGCGGATCGCGCCCGCGATAGGTGGTGACCGCCTTGACAGCTCGCGTCATCGTGGTCGCCGCAACCGCAAGAACGCCGCTCGCCGCCTTGTGCACGTCGACGCCGAGCACATCGGCGACCCGTTCCTTCATCGCCTTGTGCGCGCTGGCCGCATCGATCTCGATAGCGCCACTCGCGAGCGCGACCGGGTTCAGGTAGCCGAGACACAGGAACGCGTCGGTCAGCGTCAGTTGCGTGCCGCCACGCCCGTAGCAGATCGGCCCCGGTGAGGAGCCAGCGCTATGCGGCCCGACCGTGAGCCGCCCGAGGCCGTCGAAGGCCACGAGGCTGCCGCCACCCGCGCCGATTTCCGACACGTCGATGAATGGAAACCGGATCGGATGCCCGCCCCCCTTGATGAGGCGGCTGGACAGGCTGATGCCCGCCCCGATCTCATATTCGGTGGTCCGCGCCGGGTCGCCGTTCTCGATCAGCGCCGCCTTGGTGGTGGTGCCACCCATGTCGAAGGTGATGAAGTTCGCCATTTCGGCTGCGTTGGTGGATATTTTCGCGCAGGCGACGACGCCCGCCGCCGGACCGGATTCCACCAACGAGGCGGCGCGCGCCACTGCGAACTCGATGTCCGTCGTGCCGCCGCTCGAATGCATCATCTGCACCGGGCAGTTGACGCCGAGTGCTCGCAGCCTTTGCAGCAGGCGCGCCGCATAGGATTTCAGCAGCGGGCCGACATATGCGTTCACGCAGACCGTCGAGGTGCGCTCGTACTCGCGCGATTCAGGAAGAAGCTGCGATCCGCAGGTGATGTAGCAATCGTCGCCCAGCATCTCGCCAAGGATCGCCACCGCGCGCCGCTCATGCGCGTCGTTGATATAGGCGTGCAGAAAACTGACCGCGACCGCATCGACCGACGCCTTCCTGAGTTCTTCGCCGACGCGTCGCACGTCGTCCTCGTCGAGCGCGGTGCGTATATCGCCGCTCGCCGCGATGCGCTCGCGAACCTCGAAGCGAAGGTTGCGCGGTATCAGAGGCTCAGGCTTGTCGTAGAAGATCTTGTACAGAACCGGAATGCGCAGCCGCCGGATTTCCACGATGTCGCGAAAGCCGGCTGTCGTCACCAGACCGACCTTCGCCCCCTTGTTCTCCAGCACGGCGTTGGTCGCCACCGTCGTCGCGTGGACCACCTCGACGACCTGCGCGGCGCGGATTGAGCCGGCGGCAAGGAAGGACTCGACGGCGGTCGCCACGCCCTCGCTGTAATCATGCGGAGTGGTCGGCGACTTCCAGGTGGTGACGGTGCCGGATGAACACAGGAGCACGAGATCGGTGAACGTGCCGCCTATGTCGATGCCAAGCGTGTAGGTCTTGTCTGTCATCATTTCCTGTGTCTGGTTCGCAGCGAGGCGCGACACGGCAGCGGTGATCCGCTGCCGCGCGAACGGCTCGCGATGGTCCGGCAATCCTCGATGGGCGCGTGGACGGCGCCCGACCCGGTCAGCCCAGCTTGCCCACCGATTCCTCAAGCAGCGCCCAAGGCTTCTCGCCATATTCGGCGGCCCAGCGCTGATAGAAGCCGCTGTCCTTCAGCTTTGCGCGGAACAGCTCCGGGTCCGTCTCGTTGAAGACGACGCCCTGGCCCTCGATCTTGGTGCGCAATTCGCTGTTGAGCCGCGCAACTTCCTGACGCTGCTTCATCGCCTCGTCATTGATGATGTCGCCGACCAGCTTGCGCATGTCGTCCGGAAGGCCCTTCCAGGTGTTGCCATTGGCAACCACCCACGACCCGTCCCAGACATGGTTGGTCAGCGAAATGCGCTTCTGCACCTCGGCATATTTCACGCTGTCGAACAGCACGAGCGAGTTTTCCTGCCCGTCCACCACGCGCGTCTGCAACGCGGTGTAGACCTCGGCAAGGTTCATGCTGACCGGCACCGCACCGAACGCCTCGAACAGCGATACGTAGAGCGGGCTGACAGGCACGCGGATCTTGAAATTGGCGAGGTCGTCAGGGCGGTTGATCTCCCTGTCGCCCGACGAGACCTGCCGGTAGCCATTGTCCCACATGCGCTCCAGCACATGCAGCCCGACCGGCTCGAACTCCGAGCGGATCAGTGCGCCCAGATTGCCGTCCATGGCCTTCCAGACCTCATCATAGCTCGGGAAGGCGAAGCCCATTCCGTTAATCGAGGCGACCGGCACCAGGGTCGAGAGAAGCAGGCCCCCGGTCGTGAAGAAATCGATGCTGCCGGCGCGCACCTGCGACAGGAGCTGCGAATCGCCGCCAAGCTGGCTGTTGCCATAGACTTCCATTTCGACGCGGCCGCCGGATTCGGTCTTGATGCGTTCGGCCGCCGCCACCAGCCCCACATGAAGGGGATGGACCAGCGGAAACCCGTGTCCGAACTTGAGTACGGTTTCGGCGGCCCATGATGGCCGGCTCAATCCGCTGATGATGGTTGCGCCGAGCCCGGCCGCAACAGATGTGTTGAAACTCCGTCTTGAGATACCCACGTTTTCCTCCCGAGAGTGTCTGGCAAGGATGTCAGGGCACCCTCGCAGCATTCAGCATAGGTCGTGGCTGGAGAAGGTCCAATTTTTTATCTTGATCCAGAAATAAGTGCTGCCTATTAAAACAGCGTGGATATCAGACGCCTTCGCTGCTTTCTGGCGCTCGCCGAGGAACTGCACTTCAATCGTGCGGCGATGCGCATGCACATGTCGCAGCCGGCGATGAGCCAGAACATAGCCGAACTGGAAAGCGAGCTTGGCGTAGTGCTGTTGGAACGCAGCCGCCGTTCCGTCAGCCTCACACCCGCGGGCGCGGTTTTCCTTGAGGAAACCCGGCGCATGCTTGAGCGTTTCGACCTTGGCGTGCAACTTGCGCGACAGGTCGCCAGGGGCGCGCGCGGGAATCTCGTCATCGGCGTGACGCAGCCCGCCCTCTTTCTGGTGTTTCCCGAGATACGCCATGCCTTCATGAAGGAACTGCCCGACGTGGTGCTGACCGTGAAGGAACTCCAGACCTCGGATCAGTTCACGGCGCTGCGCGACGGAGACATCCATGTCGGGCTGGGGCACTCCGCGCCGGAGGACGATTTCGCCAGCGAGGTCGTGGCAAAGGTGCCTTTCGATGTCGTGCTGCCGCAGGACCATCCGCTCGCGGAACTGGACGAACTCACGGTCGGCGACCTGTCGCAATGCGATTTCGTTCTCTTTCCCCGCGAACTCGCGCCGGACGCCTATGACGACATCATCGCGGTGTGCAACCGCGCCGGGTTCAGCCCGAAAATCCGGCTGGCCACGTCGCCCGCGCAATCCATCGTCGCCTATGTTTGCGCCGGTTTCGGCGTCGGGTTCATCTCGGCAACGAAGCAGCAAGCAGCAAGGCAGGGCGTGGTCTACCGCAAGCTCGCCGATCAGGCGCCCCTGCTCAGAGTGACGATTTCATGGGACGAGCGCCGCGCATCGCAGGCGGTTACGAGCTTTCTGAAGGTCGCGCGCGAGGTGGGCGCGGGACTGAACCGCATATAGTCAACCAGCTTCTTTGATAAGCTCAGCCTTTCAAGCGATTAGTTAAAATCGTTGGACCTACTTGATAAAGGTCCAATAGCGTCTGGATGGGAGGAGTATGTGTTTCGTCGATTGGCTGGGCCAATCGCGGCAGGGGTCGGTGTCCGGCCTGTTGCCCGTGCGGCGAAGCCCTGATCTCCGATTCGCATGATCGAGGCCGTGTCCGGGAGGGGACCATGGAAATCGAAGCCTACCAGACCGCGCCGGCTCCGCGCCTTTACAGTCCTTTCGCCGTGCGCATGCTGGTGCGTGCCATCGAGGCATTTGCCGCCGCCACGCTGACTGCGATGGTGCTGCTGGTCTTTGTCGCCGTGTTCTTCCGCTATTTCCTGCTGACGCCGATATTCTGGGCGGACGAGGTATGCAGCCTGTTGTTCATCTGGCTTTCGATGCTGGGCGCCGTGATCGCCATCGAGCGCAACGAACACATCAGGCTGACACTGGTGCTGCGCTCGATGCCGCCCGCGATACAGCCCTTCGTCGAGACGCTGGCGCAGGTGCTCGTCGTCACCTTCCTCGCGGCAATGATCGCCCCAGCCTATGAGCATGTGACGAGCGAATGGATCATCCGCACGCCCTCGCTGCGCATTTCCAGCGGCTACCATGTTTCGGCGCTCCTGGCAGGGCTGTTGCTCATGCTGGTGATTTCGTTGGTGCACCTGCTTGCCCGGTGCAGGCCGCGCGACATCCTGCTCGCCCTGCTGACCGTCACCGTTGCAGCCACCCTTCTCTTCTATTTCAAGGATGTGTTCGTTGCGCTCGGCAAGCTCAACATCCTTATCTTCCTCGTGGCGTTCCTGTTCGGCTGCCTCGCGATCGGCGTACCCATCGCCTTCTGCTTCGGCATCGCCACCCTGTCCTTCGTCCTGTTCACCACGCCGCTTTCCGGCGTCATACTCGTCGGGCGGATGGACGAAGGCATGTCCAGCCTCGTGCTGCTCTCGATCCCGGTCTTCGTCCTGCTCGGCTGCATCCTCGACGGCACCGGCATGGGCAAGGCGATCGTCGATTTCCTGTCCTCCATGTTCGGCCATGTCCGCGCGGGCATGTCCTATGTCCTGCTCGGCTCGCTCTATCTCGTGTCCGGCATTTCCGGCTCGAAGGTTTCCGACATGGCAACGGTCGCCCCGGCGCTGTTTCCCGAGATGAAGCGGCGCGGCGTGAAGGAGCCGGAGATGATTGGGCTGCTGTCCACCGGCGCAGTGATGGCCGACACGGTGCCGCCCAGCATCGTGCTCATCGTGCTGGGTTCCGTTGCAGGGCTTTCCATCGCCGACCTTTTCACCAGCGGCTTCGTCATCGCCTTCGTGCTCCTGGTCGCGCTGGCAATCGTCGCGCGCCTGCGCACACGGGGCGAAAAGATGGATGCGGTGCGCCGCCCCACATTCGCGAACATTTCCGCCACACTGAAGATCGCGCTGCCGATCCTGGTGCTGCCCTTCCTGATCCGCGTCGCAGTCGGCGAAGGCATCGCAACCGCCACGGAGGTCTCGACCGTCGCGGTGGTCTATGCGCTCATCATCGGCCATTGGCTCTATGGCGGGCTAACCGTGCGCGGCATTTACCGGATGCTCACCGAAACGGCGGCCATGAGCGGCGCGATCCTGCTCATCATGGGCACATCGTCCGCCGCCGCCTGGGCGCTGACGCATACCGGCTTCGCCAACCAGCTCGGCGCCTTCATGCTCGACCTGCCCGGCGGCTGGATATCCTTCATGGCGATCAGCATCATGCTCTTCGTCGTGCTGGGATCGCTACTTGAGGGCCTGCCCGCGCTGGTGCTGCTCGCGCCGCTGATGTTTCCGATTGCCGCCTCGCTCGGCATCCACGGTATCCAGTACGCCATGGTGGTCGTCGTCGCGATGAACATCGGCCTGTTCCTGCCGCCGGTCGGCATCGGCTTTTACATCGCATGCAGTATCGGCAAGGTCGCGCCGGAAAAGGCCATGCCCGCAATGTGGGTGTACCTGCTGGCGCTGGTGGTCGCGCTCGTGCTGATCGCGTTGGTCCCCGCGATCTCGATTGCCTACCTCTAGGGAAAGGAAAGCTATTCCACGTCGTGGAAGAAGTAGAACGGCTTTTCGCCTGCGCGCATCATCGCGTGGTCGCACACGATATAGTCGGCATAGTGCAGGATATAGGCTTCCCAGCTTCGGCCCGGAAACGGCATGCGCGGCGAATGCGTCGTGACCGTCGCCACCACATGGTGCGGAAAGCCAAGCTCCTTGAGCAACATGCCGCCGACGACGCCGTGCGGAATCTCATGATAGAGCGGCGTACGCACGACATGGCCGTCCTCGCGCACGAACATCAGCGGCTTGTCCACGTCATGGAGAATAAGGATCGGCACCAGAATCTCTGGGTCGACCGAGACGTTCCACTGCTTCTTGACATGTTCGGCGAGGTTCAGTCCGGTCTGCGTGACCTCGTTCACATGGTCGGCCAGCGTATAGTCGAAATCGACCGCGTCCCACGGTGCTTCCTCGATCGTCTTGAAGGGACTGGAACTCCAGGTGCTCTGCCATGCGGTGACTATCTTCTCCCGCGTTTCCGGCGAAACCAGATCGAGGCCGACGAGCCACTTCTCCACCGCCGAGCGCCATGCGTTGCGGCTGCTGTCGATTTTATAGGTCATTGCCATTCCTGCATTAATAGGCGCCCACGGCCTCCGGCAACCACAGGACGATTCCCGGGAACGCGACCATGAGCGCGATGAACACGAACATTGTGAGCACGAAGGGCAGTGCGCCGATGATGACGTCCTTGACGTTGCCGGAATCACGCGTGCCCTGCACCACGAAGAGGTTCATCCCGACCGGCGGGGTCAGGAGCGCGACCTCCATCAGCAGCATCATCAATACGCCGAACCAGACCGTGTTGACGTCGGCGGCCTTCAGCGCCGGAACGATCAGCGGCACGGTGGCGATCAGCATGGACAGCGATTCCATGAACATGCCGAGGATGAGATAGAATATGATCGCAGTGATGATCAGGCCGGTCGGCGACAGGCCCGAGGCCATGAACAGGTCCGTGACGATGCGCGAAAGCCCGACCGAGTTGAGCACGAAATTCAGGAGAAACGCCGCCACCACGATGAAGATCAGCATGGAGGTGACGACCACCGTGGATTCCGCTGCCTCAAGCACCATGCGGAAACTCAGCCGCCGCTGTGAAGCGGCGAGCGCCATGGCCATCACCACGCCGAGCGCGGCGGACTCCGTCGGTGTCGCCCATCCGGCATAGATCGCGCCGATCACCGCGACCACGATCAGCAGTGGCGGCAGGAGTTCGGGCAGGCACCTTATGCGCGCGGCCCAGTCGGTCTTGACGGGCGTACCGCCCCAGGCGGGACGGAAATAGCAGGCTACGACCACGGCAAGAACAAAGAATCCGGCAAGCAGCAGGCCCGGAACGATGCCGGCAAGATAGAGCTGCGGGATGGAGGTTTCGGTCAGCACGCCGTAGAGGATGAGCGGAATGGACGGCGGAATGAGTATGCCCAGCGTGCCGCCGGCGGCTATGGTGCCGAGGAACAGACGTTCATTGTATTTGTAGCGTGGAATCAACGGGTTCGCGACCTTGCCGAGCGTTGCCGCGCAGGCCACGCTCGAACCGCTCATGGCGGCGAACACGGTCGAGAAGCCGAGATTGGCATGCATCAAGCCGCCCGGCAGCCGCGACATCCATTGCGCGATTGCGTGATACATGCGTTCGCTGATGCCGCTGCGCAGCAACAGCTCGCCGAGCAGGATATAGAGCGGGATCGCGAACAGGGTGAATTCGCTGGCCGAACCCCAGGCGAGTTCGCCGAACACGATGCTCAGCGGCATCGGGGAAAACAGCCAACCCAGCAGCAAGGCGAGCAGGATCAGGGCAGCGGCGACCGGTATGCCCGCCGCCAGGAATGCCAGCAAGAGACTGATTGAGGTCGCGATCATTCACGTGGCCTTTGAAGTCGGAGCAAGGTTTCCATCCTACCCGGTGGTTTCCAGGACGGACTTCTGTTCCTCGACCTCTTCCTGCACCGAGCGCGGGCCGATCAGCAGATGCGCCGCGCGGTAGTTGCGCTTCCACATCGCAAGGCAGCCGGCGACCGCAACGGCAATGGAAGTCAATGTCAGGAACAGCAGGCCGGCGAACCACAACCCTTGCGGTATCGCGAGCGGAACCGCCAGCGGCGTCATCGAATGCGAATCGAGCTGCACGGTGCGTGCGAAGGGAAAGTAGGCGAACCATGTCAGCATGGCGCATGCGAAGGCAAAGGCCAGGCTGGCAACGACGTCCGCCGCCCTGCCCAGTGCACGCGGCAGCATGATCTGCAACGTGTCGATGCGAACATGGGTGCGCGCGATGAGCGCCGATGCCGCACCCCAGACGGAGATGACCGCAAGAACATAGCCGGAAATCTCGCCCACCCCGCCTTCCAGCAGCGAGTAGTTGAATAGTTTCCTGACGACCACGTCGATGGCGATCAATATCGCCATGACGACGACAACCAGACCGCAAATCCGTGTGGCGAAGGTCGCCACACGGGTGATGATCGACAGGGGACCCGGCTCGTTCAGTGCGGCCATTCTCTCACCATATCAGCTCGTGGACTCAGATCTGGTCGAGAGGGATCTCTATCCCGACCACTTTGCCCACAGTATCATTCCATTGCGCGGCGCATTCCTTGCCACAACGCTTCGCCCATTGGACCACGATATTTTCCTTGGCGATGGTCTTGAGCTTTTCCTTGTCGGCATCCGAAACCGGAACCAGCGTCATTGCCGCCTTCTTGCCGAGCGTGCAGGGGTCCTTGCCGGTGTTGCAGCTCACGCCTTCATTATGCGCCTGCTCGCCGATTTCCCAAAGCCGCTTGTCGAGGTCCTTGAACTGCTCTTCAAGGAACGCCTGCAATTCGGGCGAAAACGCCTTCCAGGAATTCATGTTGGCCGACTGGTAGGAAATGCCCCAGTTGACCGGCAGCGGGTAGAGATATTTCGTCACTTCCGCCCAGCCTGACGTGTTGCCACTCAGGCTGCCCGTGATCGCGCAGTCGAAAACGCCGCGCTGGAGGCTCGGCACCACTTCCGCAAACGGCGTCGTTACCGGAGAGCCGCCAAGCGCGGTGATCATGTCGCCCATGGTGCGGCTGTTGACGCGCACCTTCTTGCCCTTGATGTCGTCCAGGCCGGAAATCTGGTCGCGGCACCAGAAGACAAGGCCGGGATTGGGGGAAAGTCCGAGCAGCTTGGTGTTGAACTTCGTCTCCATCACCTTGCCCATGACCGGAAGCCATGCATCGCAAGCCTTGTGGACCGTCTCGACGTCGGGCGAAATTCCCGTCAGGTCGCATCCCTCGAAGATCGGATCGTCGCCCGCGAGCTTGGCGATGTCGGTCGAGGCGAAATCCGCCACGCCGGCCTCGGAAAGGCGCAGCAATTGCTGCTCCTTGATGCCCATCACGTCGTAATTGTTGTACTCGACCGTGATCGCATTCTTCGAACGCTCGGGAATGTCCACGGTCCAGAACGGCTTCTCGACTTTCTGCGTCTGCACGCCCGAGCTGAAATTGCCGAGCACGCGCAATGTGGTCTTGGGCAGGTCCTGTGCGAAGGCGGACGTGCCTAGCAGCACGGCCGCGCAAATTCCGAAAATGCTGGCTTTTCTGAAAGTCATTTCATTCCTCCCTTGGAGCTTACGTTTAAGATAGTTTCGTTCCGGGACGTTTTCCCGCGAAGGTATTCTCCAGAATTTCATATGCGACCTCTTCGGTGACCGGCACGGGATTCAAGCCGTTGTCGGTCTCCGCGGTAATGCGCGCGGTGCGGCGAAGCTCCTCTTCGTCGAAGCCGATTTCCTTCAGGCTGGTCGGCAAACCCGTTTCGACCAGAAGGTCGTAGATCGTGCCGCCCACGTCGCGCGTGCCGAGCGCATCGCCGATCCTCTGGAGTTCGGGAGCATAACGCGCGTTGAAGGCGGCGACATGCGGCAGGACGAGCGCATGGGACAGGCCGTGCTCGATGTTGTAGGAGCCGCCGAGCGTGTGGGCGACGCCGTGCTGGAGGGCAAAGCCGCCCGTCAGCGCCGCACCGGCCAGATAGGCGCCGTAGAGCAGTTCGGAGCGAGCCGCCACATCCTGCGGCGTGCGGATCACCCGGCGCAGGCCCTCGACCACAGCCCGAGCGCCATCGACGGCGGCCCATTTGATGACCGGGCTGGCGGTCTTGAGGTAAATCGCGTCGACGCAGTGGGCAAGCGCGTTCATCGCGCTCGCCGCGCTGACGCGCAAAGGCAGGCCGACCGTCAGTTCCGGGTCATAGATCACGGTCGAGGCCAGCATGTTCAGGCTGGTGTGCATACGCTTCACGCCATCGATGGTGATGCCGCAGAAGCCGGTCATTTCCGAACCCGAATAGGTCGTGGGAATTGCGATGATCGGCAGCGCAAGCTCAAGCGATATGCCCTTGCCGAGGCCGATGGACGCGCCGCCGCCAACGGATACGAGGCAGTCCGCGCCCATTTCGCGCACCTTTTCCCTGCCCCGTATCGCCAGCTCGATGGGAACCTGCGAAATCGCTTCCGGCAGCAGGCCGACGCAGGCGCTTCCAAGCGCCTTTGCGACCTCATTGGCGAATTCGCTCCTGCCGGGCGTGCTCAGCACGACCACCTTGCTGCGGGACAGGCGGGCGACTTCCTCCGCGACGCGGTGGCGTGTTCCGGGTCCGAACACGATGCGCGGGGGCGTTGCGTTGTAAACGCCGCCCGGAAGCTCGAACGAAATTGTACCCTCGGCCATCGAATTCCTCACCAGTCTACAATCGTACCGTCAGGCAGCACCGCGCCTTGCGTGTGCATCACCTCCGGCTTGAACGGATATTTCGCGGCGGCCTTTTCGTTCACCTCCACGCCGAGGCCCGGCGCATAGGGAATTTCCCAGGAATTGCCGACGCGCTTCATCGGCGTCGAGACCACCTCGTCGTACCAGGGGACCGCGCCCGACATTTCCTCCTGGATGACGAAATTGGGCGTGGACACGTCGAAGTGCAGCGCGGCTGCGCCGGCAATCGGGCCGTTCGGATTGTGCGGGGCAACGCCCATGAAGGCCTGTTCCGCGGCAGCCGCGATGCGCTTGCCTTCCAGTATGCCGCCTGTGTGGTTGAGGTCCGGCTGGAGGATGTGCACGGCCTTTTGCTGGAACAGCGGCTCGAACTCCTTGTAGCCCACCAGCCTTTCGCCCGACGCGATGGGGCATCCCGCGCGCTCGGTCACCATGCGCAGCGCGTCCGTGTCGCCGGGTATCACCGGCTCCTCGCAGAACATCGGGCGGTAAGGGACCAGTTCCTCGATATATTGCAGCGCGCCCGCAATCGAGGCCGGCCGCCCGTGGAAGTCGATCATGATGTCGACGCCTTCGCCGACGGCGTCGCGCAACGTTTCCATCATCTTGCCGACATGGCGGCGCGAGGGGATGTCCACCGAGAAATGCGAATAGGGAATGAACACGACCTTGAGCGCGTCATAGCCCATCTCGACGACGCGCAGCGCCTTGTCGCGCAGTCCGCCGGGGTCGAAGGTCTCGTAGACGGACTTCATGTCGCCGAGCCCAAGATGCGTGTAGACGCGTATCCTGTCATGCGTCTTGCCGCCGATCAGCCGCCACACGGGCAGGTCGAGGCTCTTGCCGAAAATGTCCCACAGCGCATGCTCGATACCGCTGACCGCCGTCGCCCCGATGATGCCGAGTCGATAATAGGAATGCTTGTTGAGGATGCGCAGGATCTGCTCGATGTCGCGCGGGTCCTTGCCGATGATGAGCGGAGCGAGGTCTTCCACGGCGCCGGTCACGGCGCGGGTCTTCCAGTTCAGGCTGGCCTCGCCCCAGCCATAGAGACCGTCCTGGTCGGTCTCCACCTTGACGAAAATCCAGTTGCGCATCTCCGCATTGACCACGAGCGTCTTGACGGCGGTTATGCGTATGGGGTGTTCACTCATTCCAGGGGCCTTCGTAGCTATTGGGCCTTCGCCGGGCGGACCACGTTGAGCCGTGGCTCGCCCCGCAGCAGGCGGTCGATGTTCGCGGCGATGAAGCGGTAGCGCCGTCCGGGCAGCGCGGTGGTCCATGCCGAGGAATGCGGCGTGCAGACCGCGTTGGGCAGCGCGGTGAAATCGAACCGCGACGGCGCGACCCGGTCATCCGCGCCGGTCGGATACGCATACCAGACGTCGAGCACGGCGCCCGCGATCACGCCCGTCGAAAGCGCCTCGTAGAGTGCCTCCTCATTCACGATCTCGGCGCGCGACACATTGATGAGCACGGAGGATGCGGGCATCAGCGACAGTTCGCGCCTGCCGATCAAACCCTTTGTCGTTTCCGTCAGCGGGCAGGTCACCGCGCAATAATCGACCTGCGGCAGCAGCCGGTCGATCTCGGCCGGTTTCAGTATCTCGTCGGCCAGCCCGTCGCCGGGATCGTATATGTCGAGCGCAAGCACCCGCATCCCGAACGCCTTGGCGCGCGCCGCGATTGCCCGGCCGATGCGCCCAAAGCCGATGATGCCGAGCGTCTTTCCGTAGATTTCGCCGTGCGGGACGCGGGCGCGATAAATGTCGGACCAGGTCTCGGCGGACATGGAGCGCCGCAGCTCGTCCGGGCGGATTTCCCAGCTGAGCATCTGCGCCAGCACATATTCGGCGATGGCGATTTCATGCTCGAAAACGTTGCAGACCTCGATTGAGGGATCGAGCGCGGCAAGGTCGATGCCGTCCAGTCCCGCGCCCGGCACATGCAGCATGCGGAAAGGCGGAAGCCCGCCGTCCGCGCGCTTGAGCCTCAGCGAAACGACGATGTCGTCCTTTTCGATCAGATGGTCCCAGTCCGGCTGATAGGCCGCCTCGCGCGGCAGCGTTTCGATGGCGACAGGGGAGGAGAGGGCTTCGGAAAGCCTGCCTTTATGGTTCGCGGCTTCGCCAACCAACAGAATTTTCATTGCGCTCCTCCCTGATCGCCAGCCTAGGAACGCGGTTGGAACAAGAAAGTCCAATTATTTATCTTGATTTTCTAATCTCGAATGCTAATTACAGACATGGAACGGCGTCGTCTCGTCAGCTTTCTCGCGCTCACCGAGGAACTTCATTTCCACCGGGCGGCAGCGCGCTGCCACA
The DNA here is from genome assembly GCA_023953835.1 of Rhizobiaceae bacterium. Taxonomy (NCBI): domain Bacteria; kingdom Pseudomonadati; phylum Pseudomonadota; class Alphaproteobacteria; order Hyphomicrobiales; family Rhizobiaceae; species Rhizobiaceae bacterium. The sequence goes on from JAMLJB010000002.1 coordinate 406,645, forward strand.
TCACGCAGTCGGCACTTAGCCAGCAAATCATGCAGTTGGAGGCCGAGCTTCAGGTGCGGCTGGTGAACCGCACCAAGCGCAGCGTTTCTCTGACGCGCACGGGCGAGGTGTTCGCGACGGAGGCGCGCAAGATCGTGCGCTCCATGGACGAGGCGGCCAAGCTTGCGCGGCAGGCAGAGTCCGGCACCATCGGTCGGCTGGTCGTGGGCGCCACCGCGCCCGCCATGTTCACCGTGCTGCCGGAAATCGTCACCGCGTTTTGCGCTGACATGCCAAATGTCGAGATCGCCGTGCGCAACCTGACGACGGCGGAGCTGGAACAGGCGCTCAGCCGGGGCGAGATCGACGTCGGCATCGTTCACCCGCCGCTGGACGACAAGGAGCTTGTCTGCCACGACATCGCGACGCTGCCGTTCGACCTCGTATTGTCGGAAAGCAATCCGCTCAGCGCGCGCAAGGAGCTGCGGATGGGCGACCTCGTAAACGAGACGCTGATCCTGTTTCCACGCCAGATCGGGCCGCAGCTCTATGATCGCATTATCGGCCTGTGCCTCGACCAGGGTTTCAGCCCGCGCAGCATCATCGAGATGACGCCAGCCCAGTCGATCATCTCGATGGCAGCATGCAATCTCGGCGTCGGCTTCATCGCCTCTCGCCTCCAGCACTTCACGCGGCCGCAGGTGACCTATCGCCGGATCGTCGATCCGACGCCGAGCTTCATGCTGGGCATCGCGAGCCGTGCGGAAGTGGGAACGGTCGCGCTCCAGCGCTTCGTGAACCTTGCGATCGAGATCGGCGGCAAGGCGAGCTAGACTCCATGACCTAAAGCCGAAGCTTTACGCCTGCCCACCTGAGAAACCAGTAGAACAGCGCCGTCGCGCCTACCCCGAGCAGCACCGCCAGCAGCGAGCCTGACCCCGTTTCAGTGAACGGCAGCCCTGCCGTGTTCATGCCGAATATGCCGACGACCAGCGTTCCCGGAAGCAGGAAGGCGCTCATCACCGCCAGCGCCCGCAGGCTGCGATTGGACTCGTCGGCAAGTTCGGCGGAAAGCTCTTCCTGCAACAGCCGCGCGCGGTCGTTCACCGACATCACTTCGAGATCGAGCTGATCCAGCCTCCCGGCGAGACGGCGCAGCATGTCCTGCGCTTCTTCCGACAGTTCTCCGTCCGGGTCCTGGTCCCGAAACAGCGCCGCAAGCGCCGAAATCGGGCGGTGCAGCGAAACTGACAGCCGGCGCACCTGCTTCAGGATGCGCCTTTCGTCCGCCAGCCGTTCCATCACCAGATGGTCCTCGACCTCGTCAAGCTGGGCCGCCGCCTCGGCAAGCCGCCGCCCCGCATTGCGGCCAAAGGCGGCGATGATCGCCTCGAACAGGTCGAAGGCGCTGCCGGGCCGCAATTTGCCGGCCGCGAGCGCGGATTGCACTTCCTTGACCGAGGCCAGCGTGTGGCGGCGGCCCGTCACCAGCAGGTGCTCCGTAACCGCGAAATGCAGATGGCCGATCGTACTGGAGGTCTTTTCCATCTCGCCGTGCAGTTCCGGCGCGATCCCATGCACCACCCCGTCTTCATGGTCGAGCAGGAAACCTTGATCGTGCCCCTCCAGCACCGCGCAGGACGCCTTCGGCAGCGCGCACATTGTTTCGAGCCAACCATGGATGCGCTGGTCGACCAGATCGACATGCAGCCACACCCAGCCCTGCCTTTCTGCGAGGGCTGCGGGAATTTCCTCGGCGGTCAGGCGCTTTGCGGCTTGTGACGGCACACCCCCGCGAAACGCCCAGACCAGTCCGGGCGCTGTGCCCTGGTCGTTGTCCGTCAGCAGTTTCAGGTGGGAGGTCCTGTCCATTCGGCGCTTCCGTTTCCGGCGTTTTATGACGCGAGGGTGAAGCTGATGTGACATTCTCCGGCGCGGGTTGGCTCATTGTCGTGAGCCTGTCGCAAACGGGTTGGACAATGGCCGCCGAAAGGCGCGGCATGGCGCGCCGGAACAGGATGGACGAGATGGACGGCGACAGTGTGAAAAGCGGAGCGGCGGCGTGGCTCAAGGCCGAGCTGGAGGATACGCTCGACGAGGATTTCGAGCTTGAGCTTTCCGAACCGGCGCTGTCGCTCGAACTGGCGCGCATCTACAAGCAGGCGCACCCGGACGCGCTCGACCGCCACGTCTATTTCGAGGAACTGATCCGGCTCCAGTCGGAACTGATCAAGCTTCAGGACTGGGTCTCATACAAAAAGGAAAAGATCGTCATCCTGTTCGAGGGGCGCGATTCCGCAGGCAAGGGCGGAGTCATCAAGCGCATCACGCAGCGGCTCAACCCGCGCATCGTGCGCGTCGTCGCGCTGCCCGCGCCGAGCGACCGCGAAAAGACGCAATGGTATTTCCAGCGCTATGTGCCGCACCTTCCAGCAGGCGGCGAGATCGTGCTGTTCGACCGCTCATGGTACAACCGCGCGGGCGTCGAGCGCGTAATGGGCTTCGCCAATGGCGAGCAGGTCGAGGACTTCTTCCGCGACGTGCCCGAATTCGAGCGCATGCTGCTGCGCTCCGGCATAAGGCTCGTCAAATACTGGTTCTCGATCACCGACGAGGAGCAGCAATTGCGGTTCATGATGCGCATCCACGACCCGATGAAGCAATGGAAGCTGTCGCCGATGGACCTCCAGTCGCGCGTGCGCTGGGAGCAATACACCAAGGCCAAGGAGGAGATGTTCGCACGCACCAGCATACCTGAAGCGCCGTGGTACATCGTAGAGGGCAACGACAAGAAACGCGCGCGGCTGAACTGCATCGACCACCTGCTGCAACAGATCCCCTACGAGCCGGTGCCGCATGACGAGATCACGCTGCCCGACAGGGTGTTTAATCCTGAGTATGAGCGGGAGATATTGCCGCGAGAACTCTACGTTCCGCAGAAATACTAGCGCGGCACAGGCCGATTGACCCCAATATTATAATATGCGATTTCTCTTATATTAAGGCAATGCTCACTGTGTCTGAGCTTTGCGGCGGAAAGCCTTTTTCGGACGGAACCGCCGCTAAGGGACTATGAGGTCGTGGAATATGGGGCTTTCCTGTCACTGTATTCGTTACAATAGCAGCGTCATCGACATAAACGGCGTAGAGAGACGGCGGCCAACCACTGCCCAGGCCGGGTGCTGCAGTCTGATCTACAAGAGAGACGGCATCTTCGCGAGAACGAAGAAGATACGCGGGCTCAATGAGCAGGGAGGAACGTCAAGCTTTTTCCATACTGATGTACCCTTCAAGGCGGAGATCATTATAGACAGCAGGTCAAATCCAAAGACGATCTATGTCAACACCAGGATGAAAATTATCAATTCAACTGCGAATACAGATCTACATCGCCATAATCGGCATATCACCGATGAGTCGGTACGTATACTGACAAGCAATCTTATTAATTCTATAAAGCGGTTTTGGAATAACACCTACCGATTGAGAATCGAAGACAAGAAATGCGGTGAGCGTATCTTTGACGTCGAGTTCAATCCGATCTTCACGGACTACAGACCGCATTATAAAGTTAACTGTGTTAACGTTCTTGATAATAGCAATATAAATCCACTTGCGGAATACTTCAGATCAATTGTTCTTGGTATCGATCTAAAATACATCTCTAAATTCGAAATGACTCTCAATTTGGGCGTCCATAACCTCGAAACTGTTTTTTCCCATGAATATGGACATATCGTTGGAAATGCAGATGAATATCCGGAAGACAATCGCCTTTTCGTACGATATGAACACCTCAATGGCCGCGAAGAAATCCACTACATGCCTCTTGAACTGATGGGAGATTGGACAGCATCTGGAGCTTATGCCCGGCCGAAGCGCTACGTCCTTCCTGTCGGCTATGCAGTGGTTAAAGTACTAAGGCATTTTGGGGTCGAGGTTACAGACATGGAGCCTATGTCCAGGAATGATCCAGATGAATTCCGCAATCTCATCCACGACAAGTGGTAGCTATTGCTGGCAAGATCAGCCGTCAGCCTTCTGAACAACCGAAATCCATGAAAAGCCGCGATGCAGGCGGTGCGCCTCGCTGGTGCCACCCGACAGATCGGCAATGTCGCGCGCGACATCGAACAGATCGGAGCGCGGCGTCACATGATACCAGCGCAGCCATGTGTACATCGCCGACTTCGCCCAGCCGGGCAGCGCCGCCATGTCGCCGAACTCCGCCACATGAATCTCGCCGCCGGGCGCCAGATGCCGGGCGGCCTGCGCCATCACCGCGCGCCATTGCGGGATCATCGAGACCGCGTAGGACAGGAAAATCCGGTCGTATCCGTCGAACCCGAATGTCCGCGCGGGGTCGAAATCGGCAGCGTCGGCCCAGGCCAGCCTGATGCGCTCGCGCATCCCGGCGCGCTCCACATTGGCGGCGGCGGCGGCCAGCATCTCGCGCGAGATGTCGATGCCGTGGAAAGTCGCGTCAGGATAGGTGCGGGCCGCGTGAACGAGGTTGCGCCCCGTGCCGCAGCCGATCTCCAGCACCGTGCCGCCCTGCGGCGGGCGCAGCCCGGCCAGCATCGGGTCGCGCGCCAGCAGGTAATATTTGCGCGTCGCGTCGTAGAAGCCGAAGCGGCGCTGCAAGCGGTAGACGCGGTCCATCAGCGCGGCCTGGTCGACAGTTCCCATGGGCTTCAGTCCTTCAGCGAAAGCAGGTGGAACCCGCCATAGATCGACGAGCGGTCCCGAAGATGCAGCGCGCGCGAGCGTGCCTCGTCATAGCTCCAGCGGTCGAGCAGCGCCGGGTCGACGCGGCCCTGCAACAGGTTGGCATGTCCGGCGGTGCGGAAGATGACGCGCGCGCCGCGCGCCGCCGTGCGCGTGATCTCACTCCAGAGCGCGTTGAGCTGCGCGTCCGACATCCAGTCCTGCGCATCCAGCAGCACCACGCGATCCACCGAGCGCGGCGGCCTGGCCGAAAGCGCCTCGGTGATCGAGATGTTCTCGAAGCTCAGCCGGCCGATGCGCTCGCGCAGCGTCGCGAAATTCGCCATGCGCAGATAGGGCGGCAGCGGCGCGTCCTCGGCCTTGCCGTAGCTGCGCCCGAACGCCTGCCACGCGAAGTAGTTTTCCGAAAGCGGGAAGTCGCAGGCCAGCCGCTCCAGCCGGTTGCGCAGCACCACAGCCATGCTCACCGTCCTGCCATTGTCATTCGCCAGCGCGTCATATTGCCGGGGCGGTATGCCCAGCCCGAACAGCGAGGATTTGCGGCCCGTCGCCCAGCGCACCAGACGCTTGTCGAACAGGGGCGCAAGCTGCGTTTCGAAGAACAGGCGCTGTTCCTGCTGCGAGCGCGCTTCGAGCAGGTCGCGCGGGTCGACGCCATAAAGCCGCGCGACGCGATGGCCCCAGCCGATGAAATGGCCGAGCAGCCCGTGCCTGTAGAGATGGCGGCTGAACATCGAGATGCGGCGGCGGCCCGTCGGCCCGCGCCCGTCCCAATAGCCGCGCGTGAATTCGTCCAGCGCGGGCCGGATATGGTTGCGATAGCTTTCCCGGTTCCGCGCATCGTCGGCCATCGCGTAGAAGCGGTGGAAGCTCTCATAGTCGGGCAGGTTTGCGACCGCCGCGATCTTGAGTCGGTTGAAGGCGATATGCGCCGGATTGAGGTCGACCGCCTCGATGCGGCCGGGGTCCCGGAGCAGGTAGGAAAGCGCATTGCAGCCGCCCGACGCGATGGTCACGATCCTGTGCCCCGGCCCGATCTCCAGCGCTTCCATGTCTGTCTCGGGGTCCTCCCAGATCTGCGCGTAGACCAGCTTGTGGAACAGCCGCGCGAACAGATATTCGCCCGCCGCCGAGGGCGTCAGCGGCATGCTCCTGCCCACGGCCTCGCGCAGCCTGCTGCGCACTGTGCCATTTTCCGGTTTCGTCGTCCGAGCGGTTGCCGTCACGTTGGGTGCCTTTGCGGTGCGGGTTGGAGCGATGGGGCGTGAGAATGCCTGAGAAGGGGTGGCTTGCCGGCATTGAGCGCGGCGCTGAACATCTGCCAGCGGATCAACTCCATGCGTCCGTCATAATGTTCGACGATCGCCGTGCAGCTTTCCACCCAGTCGCCCGTGTTGATATAGGCGAGGCCATTGAAGTTGCGCTGTGAGGCGGTGTGGATGTGTCCGCAGATGACGCCGTCGACGCCGCAGCGCGCGGCCTCCATCGCAAGCGTTTCCTCGAAGCGCCCGATGAAGTTCACGGCATTCTTCACCTTGGCCTTGGCCCAGGCGGAAAGCGACCAGTAGGTGAAGCCGAACCTGCGGCGCACATGATTGACCTGCCGCGAAAGCTCGAGCGCCAGCACATAGGCCCAGTCGCCGAGGAAGGCGAGCCATTTGGCATGGCGAACCACCACGTCGAACACGTCGCCATGGATGACGAGATAGCGCTTGCCGTCGGCGGCCCGGTGCACGATGCTTTCGACCAGTTCGATCTCGCCGAAGTTCGAGCCGCAGAACGCGCGCAGGAACTCGTCGTGATTGCCCGGTACGTAGACGATGCGCGCTCCCTTGCGGGCCTTTCGCAGCAGTTTCTGCACGACATCGTTGTGCGACTGCGGCCAGTGCCACGAGGTCCGCAGCCGCCAGCCGTCGACGATGTCGCCGACGAGATAGATCGTATCGGCGTCGTGCTCGCGCAGGAATTCGAGAAGAGCGTCGGCCTGCGCCCCCCGTGTGCCGAGGTGAAGGTCGGAGATGAAGAGGCTGCGATAGCGCCGCGCCTCGTCCGGTTCCCTGCCTGCCGTTGTGGTCACGCTCATCGAATCAGACACTCTTGATTTGATGCGCGCGACATACATCACCGCGTTGTTACGCCACGATGACAGTGGTGCGGTGCAGCACGATTGGCCGCCGTTTCAGGAGATCAGGCGGAAAGGTCCTGCTTTCCGGCAAGGCGCGCGAACTCCGCCTCGACGGCGGTGGCGTAGCGGGCGCGGTGGCGCACCATGACGAAGCGGCGCGACGGCAGCCTATAGTCGAGCGCCTTGAGCCATCCGGCCTTGATGCTGTTTTCGACGACGCGCCGGGACAGCACCGCAGCCCCTGCCCCCGCCTCCACCGCCGAGCGGACCGCTTCGTTGGAGGGGAGTGTCAGCGCGCCGCCCAGCCTGTCCAGGTCGATACCCAGGTCTGAGAGGACCGCGGAAAGCACCGCCCGCGTGCCCGACCCTGTTTCGCGCGTCACCCATTGCGTCGTCGAAAGGTCGAGCGTCCTGAAATCCTTCAGCGCGGCCCAGGGATGATCGCTGGCGACCACGAGAGCCAGTTCGTCCTGCGCAACCTGCTCGACGGTGAGAGTCGGCTGGTCGATGTCGCCTTCGGCGAAGCCGATATTCGCCTCTCCTTCGACCACCAGCGAGGCGACCGTCGCGGTGTTGCCGATGGTCAGGCTGATGCTGATTCCCGGATAGAGAGAGTGGAAGCGCTGGACGATCTCGGGCAGCCAATAATTGCCGACCGTCTGGCTGGCGGCGATGCTGAGCGATCCGACCTTCAGCCCGGCAAGGTCTGCCAGTACCAGTTCGGCGGCCTTTGCCCGCGCCATCACGGCGCGCGCTTCGGACAGGAACAGGCGGCCAGCAGGCGTCAGCGCAATGTTGCGGCCAACCCTGTCGAAAAGCTTCGTGGCGTATCGCGCTTCAAGCGCGGCGATGGCAGAACTTGCGGCGGATTGCGTGAGGTTCAACTCCCGTGCCGCGCGCGTCATGTGCTCCAGTTCGGCAACAGCGATGAAAACACGCAACTGCTCAAGGGTCATGCAGTCATCTTCAAAAGGGCCAGCGATATTGAAGCGATAAAGACAAAGGCGAAAAACGCAAGCAGCAAAGGCTTGACGCCCTGCCGGCGGATCGCGGCGACATTCGTCTGGAGGCCCAGCGCCGCAAGCCCGATGCTGAGCAGGATAGTGGTCGTGATCACCAGTACGTTGCGAATGCCCTGCGGTATCTCCACGACGCTGTTGAACACCATGGCCGCGACGAACCACAGCGCGAACCATGGCACGGACACGCCCGGCGCGTCGGATCTGGAACTTGCACGGCGGCTGACGAAAAGGCCGAGAGCAATGACCATCGGGGCGAGCATGACGACGCGCGTCAGCTTGGCCACCGTTGCGATCTCGCCTGCCTGCTGGCTGTTCTGGAAGGCCGCGCCGACCACCTGCGCCACTTCATGGATAGAGGCCCCCGCCCATATGCCGAAGCTCTGCTGGTTCAGTTCGAGTACAGGCGCCAGCAGGGGAAATCCAAGCATGGCGATCGTGCCGAACAGCGTGATGCAGGCCACCGAATAGGCGACGTCTTCTTCCTTCGCCTGGATCACGGCATTGGTCGCAACGATGGCCGACGCGCCGCAGATGGACGTTCCGGCAGCGATAAGGCAGGTCAGGTTGCGCTCCACGCCGAGCAGGCGGCCAAGCCCCAGCGTGCAGACGAAGGTGGCGAGCAGCACGGCGACGATGATGGCCGCGCCGCTGATGCCGATCACGGAAAGCTGGCCGAGCGTCAACTGGAAGCCGAGCAACACGATGGCGAACCGCAGCAGCGTCTTCTGGCAGAACACGATGCCGACCTTGGCGTGCGCGGGCGCACCGACGATGTTGGCATAGGCGATGCCGATGACCACCGCGACGATCATCGGGCTGAACATGGCCAGCCCCGGCAGTTCATGAAGCTGGAAGGCAGCGCCCGCCGTGAGCGCAGCGATCAGCACGCCCGCCCAGATTCCCACTGCCGGAACGGCCAGCGGCCCCTGTGCCTTTGCCGCCTGATCTGAGGATACCATCGTCGCCATATGTCATCAGCCTGAAAGAATATCCTTCAAGGATGCACGACATTAGAACATAATTCCAACGCAACTTATTTGTCGAATTGATCGAATTTTCCGATCGAATGACGCTTTCAGGCGGTGCGCATCAGCCTGCGCCACGCGGCCGACACGGCGAAGTTGTTCGCCGGCTTAACCCGCCTTTGCCTCGGGGTTCATCAGGTTCACTGGCTTTCCGTCGAGAAAGGCAGCGATGTTGGCAAGGCTGGCCTTGAAATAATAGGAGAACACCTCGTCGACCACATAACCCAGATGCGGAGTCAGCACCACGTTGGGCAGGCCGCGCAGCAGGTGGTCTTTCGGAAGCGGCTCGACATTGTAGACGTCCAGCCCCGCATGGATCCTGCCCGCCGAGAGCGCGGCCAGCAATGCGGCTTCGTCGACCAGCGGTCCGCGCGCGGTGTTGATCAAGATGCTGCCCTCTTTCATCGAGGACAACTCGTCCGCTCCGACGATCCCGCGCGTGCTGTCGGACAGAGCCAGATGCATGGAGACGATGTCCGAGGTCGAGAAAAGCTCCGATTTCGAGACCAGCCGCACCCCCTTTGCGGCGGCGCGGTCGGCGGTCAGGTTCGGGCTCCACGCCACGACATCCATGTCGAACGCCTTGCAGATGCCCGCGACACGCGAGCCGAGTTTGCCAAGCCCCACTATGCCCACGCGGCGACCGGCCATCGGCAGGCCGATGGGCAGCCCTTCCTGGAAGGCGCCGTCGCGCATGTTGCGGTCCGCCGCCGGGATAGCGCGCGAGCAGGCGAGCATCAGGCCGACCGCAAGCTCGCCCGCAGCTTCAGAATCGGGACTGGTCGTGAACGACACGAGAATGCCGCGCCGCGTGCAGGCCGCGATGTCGAGCGTCGTCGTGCGATGCCCGGTCATGGAGATCAGTTTGAGGCGCGGCAGGCGCTCGATCAGCGAAGCCGGAAACGGCGTACGCTCGCGCACCAGCGAGATGATGTCGAAATCGGCCAACGCCTCGACGATGTGGTCCTGGTCGCGCCAGGGTTCGTGGAAAACGCGCACCTCGGCGTCGAGTCTCGACCAGTCGGCGGATTTCAAGGCCACATTCTGGTAATCGTCGATGACAGCTACACGCATCCCGGTCTCCTCCTATGCCTTTTCGCGCCAAAATACATTCAGCGCAAGGCAGCAATGATGAAATGTTTCATCAATCACACTTCGTGCGGTGTGCGCAAGGAGGAAAAAACAAGTGGATCGATAAAGCCCTTCCCCCGATAGTACCTGATATTTAATGATTATTGCTTCATCCGGCCTACACACCCGTATCGCGTCCGCGCCCGGAGCTTTGATGAAACGTTATCTTGACGGAGGCAATGATGCGGAGCATAGATGCCGTCGCCTGCGGGCGAGACGGCCCGGATGCGCATTCGCGCAGGCTTTGATATGGGTGCGCGGGCGAAGACGGGCTTAGGAGGTTGCAGCGAATGCCAACGGCGGCACAATATCTTGTGGATTTTCTACGGCGACGCGGCGTCGACCGCGCCTATTGCGTGCCGGGCGAGAGCTACCTGCCGATTCTGGACGCGTTCCTGGACAGCCCCATCGACCTCATTACCTGCTACCATGAAAGCTCCGCCGGGTTCATGGCGGTCGCGGACGGAAGGATAACCGGCATTCCGGGCATATGCTTCGTCAGCCGTGGCCCCGGCGCCACCAATGCGACGATCGCCCTGCACACGGCGCAGCAGGACGCGGTGCCGATGATCCTGTTCATCGGCCAGGTCGAGCGGCGCAATCTCCGCCGCGAATCCTTTCAGGAAATCGACTACGGCAAGATGTATTCCACCATCTGCAAATGGGTGGCGGAAGTTACCGACCCGGCCCGCCTGCCGGAAGTGCTGGCGCGCGCCATGCATGTGGCGACCGACGGGACGCCGGGGCCGGTGGTCGTCGTACTGCCGGAGGACATGCTGGACGAGCCGATGGACCCGCCAAGCGAGAAGCCGCATGCCGCGACCCGCACCGCGCCCGCGCCGCAGGCCGTCGATGCGGTTCTCGACCTGCTTGGGAAAGCAAAGCGCCCGCTCATCATCGCGGGCGGGCAGGTTGCCGCCGGTGACGGTCGCGCGGCGCTGAAAACCTTCGCGGAAAAATGGTCGATCCCGGTGGTCGTCAGCTTCCGGCGGCACGATCTGTTTTCCAATTCCAGCCCGCTCTATGCGGGCGACCTCGGCGTGTCCAACACGCCCGCACAGGTCGAGTCGTTCCGTTCGAGCGACCTCGTGCTCGCCATCGGCACGCGGCTCGGCGACCTGACGACGAAGGGCTATACCTTCCCCGCCTCGCCATGGCCGGAACAGACGCTCGTCCATGTCTGCGACGACCCCGCCGCGATCGGCATCAACTACCAGCCCGACATCGGCCTCGCCTGCACGGCCCTGTCCTTCCTCGAAGCCGTCAATGCCGGGCGCGCGCCCGCTGTCGCACCGGACAGGAGCGGCTGGACCGGCGAGCTTGCCGCCCACCGAGATGCCATCGCCGCGTGGCGTCCGCGCACGTCCGACGATGGCATCGTCTTCGGCAATGTGGTCGCGCGTTTGCAGGAACACATGCCCGCCGATGGCATCATCGCAACTGATGCGGGCATGTCGGCTGCGCTCATGTATCGCCATTTCCGCTACGAACCGCCGCAGCTCCTGCTAGCCACCGTCACCGGATGCATGGGCTTCGGCGTACCGGGGGCAATCGCCATGGCGCTGCGCTATCCCGACCGCAAGGTCGTGGCGCTTCTGGGCGACGGCGGCTTCCTGATGACCAGCAACGAGCTTGCAATCGCCGTCGCGCGCAAGGTCCCGGTGACATTCCTGCTGGCCAACAACCGCTCCCTCGGCTCGATCCGTGCCTTCCAGGAGCGGGTCTATCCGGGCCGCAATTCGGCGACCGACCTGTCGCCCCCCGACTTCGATCTTTTCGCACGCTCGCACGGATGCGCCTACATGCGCGTGGAGCAAGAGGCGGAGGTGGACGCCGCGCTGCAACGGGCGGTCGCGCATGACGGCGGCCCGCTTCTGGTCGAGTTCAGGACCAGCCTCTCGGCGGCGCTCCCCGAAGGCGCAAGGGAGAAGGGACAGCCTTCATGAATATCTCGCTTCGAGGCAGGACCGCGCTCGTCACCGGCGGCAGCAAGGGGATCGGGCGCGCCATCTGCGAACGGTTCCTGCTGTCGGGGGCGCATGTCGTGGCGCTCGCGCGGCGGCAGGAGGTGCTCGACGAAACCGCCGCCGAGATACGCGAGACGCACGGCCTCGAACTGGACGTGCGCGCTTGCGACGTGCGCGACAGCGCGCGGCTTCAAACCATCTTGGCCGACATCTGCGCCGCGCGCGGCGGCGTCGACATCCTCGTCAACAACGCCGCCTCTTCCATGCGCCGGCCATTCGCCGAACTGACGATGGACGATTTCCGCAGCGACATCGACCAGAAGGTCGGCGTGGCGATCCAGCTCGCGCAGGCCGTCCTGCCCCACATGAGAGAGCAGGCATGGGGCAGGATTCTCAACATCGTCAGCATATTCGGCAAGGCGCCGCAGCCGGCCAACCTGCCGACCAGCGTCAGCCGCGCCGCCGGCATCGCGCTCACCAAGACCATGTCGCTCGACCTCGCGCCGTTCGGCGTGACGGCGAATGCGCTGTGCATCGGCTATGTCGAAAGCGACCAGTGGCAAAGGCTCTTCAAGGCGTCGGGCGCAAACAGCTACGATGAGTTCATCGCCGAGCGGGGGCGGCTGGTTCCCCTCGGGCGCCTGGGCAAGGCGGAGGAAGTCGCCAATCTGGCCTGCTTCCTCGCTTCCGACGCCGCCTCCTACATCACCGGCACGGCCATCAATGTCGACGGCGGATTGTCGCCGGTCACCTGACGCCGCGCAGGTGAGGCAGGCCGCCAACCATATTTCGAATGAGGGAGAAGGACATGCCCGAACTGTTGCTTGATGACGCCCGCATCCACTACGAGGAATATGGCAGCGGCTATCCCGTCGTGCTGTTCGCGCCGGGCTTCCTGAACTCGCGTATAGAACGCTGGCGCCGCAACCCTGCCAAACCAGACACGCCGCAGGATTTTGCAGACCCGATCGAGGCGCTGGCCGACAGGTTCCGGCTGATCACCCTCGACATCCGCAATGCGGGCGCCTCGCGCGGCGCCATCGGGCCGAACGATTCCTGGGATACCTATGTTTCGGATTTCACGAAGCTCGTCGATCATCTCGGCGTGACGAAGGCGCATGTGATGGGTGGCTGCATCGGCGTTTCCTTCGCCTTCGCGCTCGGTCAGGCGCGGCCCGGCTTCGTCAGCGCCTATGTCCTCCAGAACCCCGTCGGGTTTTACGAAAACCGCGCCGCCATAGACGAGGAAGCCGACCGCTGGGCCGATCTCGTACGCACCTATCCCGAAGTCGATCAGGCGCAGGTCGGGCCGTTCCGCCAACGCCTGTTCGCGGGCGATTTCCTGTTCGCCGTCTCGCGCGAATTCGTTTCCACCTGCAAGGAACCTATCCTCCTGATGCCGGGCAACGACACCATGCATCCCAAGCACGTGTCCGACGAGATCATCCGCCTTGCGCCGCAGACCGAAGCCATCGCACCATGGAAGGGACAGGACCTGAAGGCCTCGGTCATCGCGCAGGTGAAGGATTTTCTCATCCGCCAGACGCCCTCCTCCTGACACGCAGCCATATGGCAAAAAAAGCCTTCGGACCGAAACGGTCCGAAGGCTCGCGGGTTGTCTTGGGAAGGATACGACCGGAAGCGGCGAACGCGCCTAGCCGCCCAGCGGGCCGCTGTATTTTTCGAGCAATCCGATAGCGTCGGCGCCGAGCTCCTTGCGCCACTCGTCGTAATAGCCGACTTCCTTGAGCTTGCGCTTGAAGGCCGCCGTGTCAGCCTCGTTGAACTCGATGCCCTTGGTCTTCAGGTCTTCGACAACGGTGCTGCTGACCTTGACGAGATCCTCGCGCTGAAGCACGGCAGCATTGTTCAGGTTCTTGGCGATGACATCGCGGATTTCGGGCGTAAGCCCCTCCCACATCGCCTTGTTTGCGCACAGCCATTGGCCGTCCCAGCTGTGGTTTGTCAGCGCGCAATATCTCTGCACCTCGTAAAAGTGCGAGATGTAGAAATAGCTCGCCTGAAGGTCCATACCGTCCGCCATCTTGGTCTGGAGCGCGGTGTAGACATCCGAGAACTGGATGGTAACCGGGTTGGCCTGCAGTGCCTTGTAGAGCGAGACACTGACCGGACTGACCGGCACGCGCACCTTCAGGCCGACGAGGTCTTCCGGCGTCCTGACCTGCTTGCTGCCCGTCCAGAGCAGCTTGAAGCCGAGGTCCCAGATCTTCTCCATAGGCACGAGACCGGTGTTGGCCTCGATCTCCTTGCGGATATGCGCGCCGAGATCGCCGTCGAGCGCTGCCCAGACCGCATCATAATCCGAAAACACAAAGCCGAGCGCAGGCGTCGCGGCCACCGGCAGGATGGACGACAGGATCTGTCCGGTAGGCTGGCAGAAATCGAGACCGCCGCTGCGGGTCTGCGACATCAGGTCGTTGTCGCCACCCAGCGCGCTGGCCGGGAATATCTGTAGCTCAACCTTGCCATCGGTCTCCTTGGCAATCGCCTCGGCGGCCTCAGCGACGCGGATATGGAACGGATGCTCGACCGGCGCCGAGTGTCCCAGCCGCAAGGTCACTTCCGCCGCATGGCCGAAACGTGAAGAAAAGGGCAGCACGGCCAGCGCACTTCCCGCAACGAGGAGCCCTCTCCTCGAAATATCGAATGTCATGCTTGAAATCCTCCCATCGCTCGACCGGCCCTGTCGAGCAACCTCATGGCGCCACAGGCCCGGCTGCGCTTCCACCCAACAGAAACAGCAAACCGGCGCCCCGGACATTGGGGCCGATATCCAACAGTCCGGGGCAATCAGTACGTTCGCGCGGGCCACTTGTCAAGAAAACGTTTCATCATTGTCAGTGCCAAGCGAATTTCTCCACCCGCACTATCCCGCGCAGCGTCCGCGAAGCTGTTCGCTCACGGGTCGCCTGCATCGGCCGCGACGGCGTTCAGCCAGGCTGAGGCTACCGGTCTGCATGCCGGTCAATGAGTTCCACCACGATGCCTTCGGGACCTGTGACGAAGGCCGCCCTTATATTCGGCAGAGGCCAATAGGGCTCCGTCGAAACGGTGATGCCACCATTTCTCAGTCGCTCGATCTCGCCATCTACATCGCTGACGGAGAGCGCTATATGATTGTAACCAAAGGGTGATTTGCGATTTTCACCGACCGCGTCCTCGTCTACGGAAATCTTCGTTCCGCCGATGTCGAGCCCGATGCGCACTTTGCCTTGGCGCAACTCCCTGCGCACCAGCGTTGCCCCCAGCAGTTCGAAAAAAGCGGCAACCGGATCGGCCGCATTTGCCTTCAGATGAATATGGTCGAGCACGGGCATCATGG
This sequence comes from Rhizobiaceae bacterium, assembly GCA_023953835.1. Classification (NCBI taxonomy): domain Bacteria; kingdom Pseudomonadati; phylum Pseudomonadota; class Alphaproteobacteria; order Hyphomicrobiales; family Rhizobiaceae; species Rhizobiaceae bacterium. The sequence goes on from JAMLJB010000002.1 coordinate 421,965, forward strand.
TGATTCCTCCTTCGGGCAGGCCGTTCCGGCTGCTATTTTATCAGCCTAGCCGAATTACGATATTGATGAAACGATTTCTTGACAGGGGTTTCGGGGCATCCTAAGACCTAGGGTCAGGACCTGTTGATTTGAATGAAATGGCACCTGAAACGGCAAGAAGATGCAAGGAGAAGCGCGAAGGTCGATGGGGTTCCATCGTCCGGGCGGTTCGACGCGGCAGCTTGCAGCCGTTCCGGTGTCCTTCGGATGTGGGCCATCCGGCCCGCAACTTCGTCGCAAGGAACTTGAAAATGCTCACATTTCCTTCGTCCTTGCTCCTCGTATCGGACCGGATGGCGTCACACCATTTCGTCCAAATCAACAGGTCCTGACCCTGGTCATGATCGAGATGCAAGACACATCGGCGCACGATACGGGGCCTCTTGCCGGCTGCACGGTGATCGAGCTTGGCCACAGTGTCGCGGCTCCCTTCGCGGGCATGATCCTTGCCGACCTCGGCGCGCGGGTGGTCAAGGTCGAGAACCCCGCCGACGGCGACTATGCGCGCGGATGGGGACCGCCCTTCTGGCGCGACACCTCCTCGCTTTTCGCCGCGCTGAACCGCGGCAAGGAAAGCGTCGCCATCGACTTCCGCACCGAGGAAGGCGTGCGGCGGCTGCGCGACCTCATTCTTGGCGAGGCCGACGCCGTAATCCAGAACCTCAGGCCCGGCGTGCTGGACCGTTTCGGGATCGGCGCGGACGACCTGTGCGCGGCCAAGCCGTCGCTGATCTGGTGCAATATCGGCGCGTTCGGGCCGGTCGGGCCGCTGGCCCGCAAGCCGGGCTACGACCCGCTGGCGCAGGCATCGACGGGCATCATGAGCGTCACCGGAGAGGCGGGCCGCTCGCCCGTGCGCGTCGGCGTGTCGCTTGTCGACATCGGCGCGGGCATGTGGAGCGTGATCGGCCTGCTCGCCTCCCTGTTCGAGCGGGAAAACCGCAAGAAGGGCGCGGTCGTCTCGACATCGCTCTATGAGACAGGCCTGTCGTGGATGACGGTTCCGCTCGCCGGCTATGCGGCGGCGGGCGAAGTGCGCGGGCCGCAGGGTTCCGGCAGCGCCGAGATCGTGCCCTACCAGGCCTTCAACGTCGGCGGCGAATGGATCATGATCGCGGCAGGAAACGACAATCTCTTCGGCAGGCTCTGCCGTGCGCTCGGGCAGCCGCAACTGGCGGACGACCCCGCCTATCGCACCAACGCCGACCGGGTGAAGAACCGCGCCGCACTGATCGCCGGCATCGAGGCGGCCATCGCCGGGTTCGACATGGCGCGGCTCAGCGCCGCGCTCGACGCGGAAGGCGTTCCCTCCGCGCCGCTGCTGACCGTCGACCGCGTTCTCGCGCATGCACAGACGCTCGCCCTCAACATGGGCGTGCCGCACGGGCAAAGCGAACTCGTCACCATGGGCATTCCGCTGACCTTCGACGGCGTGCGGTTCGCCGCGCAGGCCGAGGCCCCTGCCCTTGGACAATCAAAGCTTCAGGCGGAAACCGCGTTTGCCCCACAGGAAGCGGCGGGCGCCGCTTCGCTGGCCGGCGCACGCCGGGTCTGATTTCAGGATCTTGAAAAGCATGTCTTCTTGCGTCGAAGTCGAACTGGGTGAGGACTATCCGGAGCTGCGCGAGTCGGTGCGGCGCATCTGCTCGCAATTTCCCGGCGAATACTGGCGCGCGCTCGACGAGAAGGAGGCCTATCCGACCGAATTCGTCAAGGCGCTGACGGCGTCCGGCTTTTTGGGCGCGCTGATCCCCGAGGAATATGGCGGCTCCGGCCTGCCGTTGCGGGCGGCTGCCGTGATCCTCGAGGAGATAACCTCAAGCGGCTGCGTGGCAAGTGCGGCGCATGCGCAGATGTACATCATGGGTACCCTGCTGCGTCACGGCAACGAGGACCAGAAGCGCCGCTTCCTGCCGCTGATCGCGTCCGGCGAATTGCGGCTCCAGGCGTTCGGCGTCACCGAACCAACCAGCGGCTCCGACACCACCCAGATCAAGACGCGCGCCGAGCGCCGCGGCGACGGCTATGTGATCAAGGGGCAGAAGGTATGGACGTCGCGTGCTCTGCATTCGGACCTGATGCTGGTGCTCGCCCGCACCACCCCGGCGGAAGGCGTGTCGCGGCGCACCGACGGCATCTCCGTTTTCATCGTTGACCTGCGCGAGTCGCTGGGCACGGGTGTCAAGATCCAGCCAATCAAGACGCTGATGAACCACAACACGACCGAGGTTTTCTTCGACGACCTCTTTGTGCCCGCCGAGAACCTGATCGGCGAGGAAGGAAAGGGCTTCCGCTACATTCTCGACGGGATGAACGCCGAGCGCATCCTCGTAGCGTCGGAATGCATCGGCGACGGGCGCTGGCTGCTGCGCAAGGGCGTCGACTACGCCAATGAGCGGCACGTCTTCGGGCGGCCCATCGGCCAGAACCAGGGCGTGCAGTTTCCGCTCGCCCGCGCCCATGTCGCGCTGGAGGCAGCCGACCTCATGTGCCGCAAGGCCGCCAGCCTGTTCGACGCGGGCCAGCCCTGCGGCGCGGAAGCCAACATGGCGAAGCTGCTCGCCTCCGAGGCGACATGGCTCGCCGCCGACACGGCGCTGCAGACCCATGGCGGCTTCGGCTATGCACGCGAATACGACATTGAGCGCAAATGGCGAGAGGTGCGCATCTACCAGACAGCGCCGATCTCGACAAACCTGATCCTGGCCTATATCGGCCAGCATATATTGGGGCTACCGCGCTCCTATTGAGGCCGTCGCAATGCCCGAAGACATCACGGTTGTCGAAGTCGGCCCCCGGGACGGTCTCCAGATCGCCGGAAGCATCATGGCGACGGCGGACAAGCTGCGCTGGATCGAGAGCCTCGCCGCAGCCGGCCTGCGCACCATCGAGGTCGGCAGCTTCGTTCCCCCCGCGCTCGTCCCGCAAATGGCAGATACCGGCGAAATCGTTCGCTCGGTCCTCTCGCGCCTGCCCGGCATACGGGTCGCGGCGCTCGTACCCAACCTGAAGGGTGCCCAGCGCGCCCATGCGGCGGGCGTCCATTCGATTGTCGTGCCGGTGTCCGTCAGCGAGGGGCACAGTCTCGCGAACACCAACAAGGGAACCTTCGCTCAAGTCGAGGAATTCGGCTTGATCGCAGCGTGGGTCCGCGCCCAGCCAAGGCCGATGGAAACGCTGGCGGCCTGCGCCACCGCCTTCGGATGCTCGATCGACGGAAGCGTGCCGCTGCCAAGGGTGGTCAAGGTCGCCGTGGCGCTGGCCGAGGCGGGCGCGGATAGCGTGGCGCTTGCCGACACCGTCGGCTATGCGGACCCGGCGGCGATCCGCGCAACCGTACGCGCCGTGCGCGGCGAGCTTGGTGCGCGGCTGTCGACGCTTCACATGCACGACACATACGGGCTCGGCCTTGCAAACGCGCTCGCGGGCCTCGAAGAGGGAATCCGGCGATTCGATTCCGCACTGGGCGGGCTCGGCGGCTGTCCCTTCGCGCCGGGCGCTGCCGGCAACATCGCCACGGAGGATCTCGTCTACATGCTGGAAAGCATGGGATTGCGGACCGGGATCGACCTTGGCAAGCTGCTTGAGGCCCGCCTCGTGCTGGAACGGGCGTTGCCTGCGGAACCGTTGCGCGGTGCGCTCGGCAGGGCCGGGATACCTCGGGTCTTCCGTGACAAGGCCGAACACGACCCGGCGGCGCAGGGGAGCAATCCATGACCGGACATTTCGAGACGATCCTGCTACATGAACAGGACCACCTGCTCACCATCACGCTCAACAGGCCCGAGGCGGGCAACGCGCTGAACACGGCGATGCTGGGCGACCTCTTGACGCTGTTTTCCGACCTCTATGTCGAGCCGCGCGGCATTCGCTGCATCATCGTCACCGGGGCGGGTGAGCGCATCTTCTGCGCGGGCGGGGATTTAAAGGAGCGCAAGGGCATGACCGACGAGGCATGGCGCCGCCAGCACGCGCTCACCGAGCAACTGGTCCGCCATCTGTTCGAATGTCCCATCCCGGTCATCGGGGCGATCAACGGCGCGGCCTTCGGTGGCGGATGCGAACTCGCGCTGGCCTTCGATTTCTCCTATGCGGCGGCCACCGCTCGCTTCGCCCTGCCGGAAGTGACGCTCGGCATCATTCCGGGCGCAGGCGGCATGCAGAATCTCGCGCGCGCCAGCGGCATGCGGCGGGCCAAGGAGGTCATCCTGACCGGCGCGCCGTTCACGGCGGAAGAAGCGCTGGCCTGGGGGGTGGTCAACAAGGTCTGCGAGCCCGCCGCGCTGATGGAGGAAACGACAGCGGCGGCGCGGCGCATCTGCGCCAACGCGCCGGTTGCCGTGGCGCAGGCGAAGAAGGCGATCTCCATTTCCGGCGATGTCGGGCTTGCGGAAGGCTATCGCTTCGACCTCGAAGCCTATTACCGGACGATCCCGACCGAGGACCGCAGCGAAGGCGTTCTGGCCTTCAACGAAAAACGCAAGCCCGTTTTCAAGGGCCGGTAGCGGCGCCTACAGGAAGCCGGTCGAAATCCACGGAACGGCGGCGACGATCAGCAGCCCGAGCAGAAGCACGGCCATGAACGGCCAGATGTGGCGCACCGCGTCCTCCGGCCTGACCTTGCCGATGGCGCTGGCGACATAGAAGCCGACGCCGAAGGGCGGGGCGAACAGGCCGAGGCCCATGGCCAGGATCACCACCATCGCATAGTGCACCTCGTTGATGCCGAGCGCCTTGGCGACCGGGAACAGCAGCGGCGCGAACAGCACGATGGCCGGAATGCCCTCGAGCACGCTGCCGAGGATGATGAACAGCACGATGGAGACGATCAGGAAGGTGTAGGCGCCGCCCGGCAGGTTGGACATGGACTGCACCAGCAGGAAGGAGAAACCGGACTGCGTCAGCGCCCAGGCCATCGCCGTGGCCGCGCCGATGATGAGCATGATCGCCCCCGACAGCGAGCCGGTCCGCACCAGCATCGACACCATGCGCCGGAAGTCGAACTCGCGGTAGATCAGGATACCGGCAAGGCTCGCATAGACGATGCCGATGGTCGAGACCTCCGTCGCGGTGGCGATGCCTTCCGCAACGCTGAACCGGATCACGAAGGGCAGGAAAAGCGCTGGCAGCGCGATGACGAAGCTGCGGATGATGGTGCGCCCCGAAGCTCGTGGAATGTTGATCTCGGTGCCGCGCCAGCGATACCAGACCATGGCGCACAGCATCAGGCCGAGCAGGAATGCCGGCAACAGGCCGCCCGTGAACAGAGCGGCAATCGAAACGCCCGTCACCGAGCCGATGGTCAGCAGCACGAGGCTCGGCGGTATCGTCTCCGTCTGCGCGCCCGTCGCGGCGAGCAGCGCCACAAGCTCGTTGCGATCCGCGCCGCGCTTCTCCATTTCGGGAAACAGCACCGGGGCGACGGCGGCGATGTCGGCGGCCTTCGAACCCGAAATGCCCGACACCAGATACATTGCGGCGATCAGCACATAGTGTAGCCCGCCGCGCAAATGGCCGATCAGGCTGGCGAGGAATGCCACCATGACGCGCGCCATACCTGTCAGCTCGATCAGCATGCCGAGGAAGATGAACAGCGGAACCGACAGCAGAACGAGGTGCGACATGCCCGCGTCGAGGCGCGCGACGATCACCTCCGCCGGAACGCGGGTCGTCAAGGTCAGGTAGGCGAAGGTCGCCAGACCGAACGCGGCGGCAATCGGCAGCGCCGCGAAGACAGCAATCGGAACGAGGATCGCGAAAAAGATGACGAGGTTGATCTTGCCGAGCGGCGGGAACAGCGGCTGGAGCAGCCAAAGCACAGCGATCAGCGCAGCGATGATGGCCGCCGCGAGCAGCGACTGCCGGTCCCAGCCGGAGATCAGGCGGGTCGCCGACAGCAGAAGCATGAGGCCGATGCCGGTCGGCATGGCCATGGTCCGCCACGACTGGTTTACGCCGAGAGACGGCATGATGACGCTCGCCTCGGACTGCACATAGTGGATGGATGGGACCAGCAGCAGCGCAAAGAATACGAAGGTGCCGATCCATGCGAGCTTGGCCATGAACGCGCGGCGCTCGGCCGAAAGCGTATTCACAAGGGCCGACATCGTCATGTGCTCGTTGCCCATCAGGGCGAGCGCTGCGCCAAGCATGGTCAGCCACAGAAAGAGCGTGGAGGCGAGTTCGTCCGACCAGACGAGCGGCAGGTGGAACACGTAGCGGGCGAGAATCCCCGCAAACAGGACGAGCACTTCAACAACCACGAGGACTGCGATCAGCGCGCCCAATATGCGTGCTATCCATTGCTCGAACCAGGGAATGAATGCCCCCTGTTGCAATGTCCCTATCGCTTCCGCGCCATTTTTCATGCGGGCGTCCTCCCAAACACGCGAAGCGGTTCCCGACGGTCGGCCCCGCAGTGCGCGCCAACCTAGTATCTGGATGAAAACTATGTCAAGAAAACGTTTCATCTAAATCGTGGACGAGCAGGGAGAAGATGCGAGGAATGGACAGGATCGCAGGAGCGGCGGCCATGCTCGCTGCCACGCATGCCAGGGAAAGCTTCCCCTGCCTGCCCGACGAATTGTCGCCTCGGACGCTTGCGGAGGCGCTGGCGATCCAGGACGAGATCGTCAGGCGCGGCGGCGAGACGCCGACAGCGTGGAAGGTGGCGACCCTGCCCGAGGGTGTCGCTTGGGGCGCAATCCTGCCCGGCCGGATATTCACCTCCGGCAGCGCCGCGCGGATCGGCGACGAGCCGGTCGGCATCGAGGCCGAACTCGCCTTCCGCTTCCGCAGGAACGTGGCCCGTTCCGAGTATCCGCTTGGCCGGGACGCGCTTTGCGAGGCGATTGACGCCTTTTTGGCGATGGAATTGGTCACCAGCCGCTTCAATTCCTACCAATCAGCGCCGCCTTTGCACCGGGTTGCGGACTTCATGTCGAATGGCGGCCTGGTCCTTGGCCCGCAATGGAAGGCGTGGCGAAGCGCCGACCTGTCGTCCGTCGAGGTCACGCTTTCCATCGAAGGCATTCCGAAAACGTCGTCGCAGGCGGGGCATCCGTCCGGCGACCCGTTGCTGCCCCTGCTCGCCTATGTGAACGATCGTCTGCCGGGGCAGGACATTTCCGAAGGCACGCTCGTCATCACCGGCAGCCTGACAGGGCTGACCTGGACGCGCGTTCCCGCCACGGCGGAAGCGCATTTCCACGGGCTCGGAACGGTCGGCGTCACGCTTCGCGCATTTTGATGAAACGTTTTCTTGCATTTTTGAAGCCGTTGCCTATTTTGGCGCGACCTTGATCTGCGGCCATCCGCGCGGGAGGAGAATTCGTCCGTGTCTTCACCAATCCAGACAAAGCACAACCACTTCATCGACGGCGGGCCGACGGAGCCCGCGGGAGGCGCTTTCCTCCAGGAGTTCGACCCCCGGACCGGCGAGCCTAGCTTCACCATTGCGCGAGGAAACGCCGCCGATGTCGATGCGGCGGTGCGTTCGGCCCATGAAGCGTGGCCGCAATGGCGCGACAGGCGCCCCGCCGAGCGGGGGCGGATACTTACCTCCATCGCCCGGCTGTTGCGCGAGCGCCAGCAGGACCTTGTCGAGATCGAGCGTTCGGAAACGGGCCGCCCGCTGTGGCATGCCCGCCTCGAAATCGAGACGGCGGCGCAGTATTTCGAGTTTTACGGCGGCATGGTCCATGCCTGCCGCGGCGAAGTAGTCGACCTTGGCGCAGGCTACCATTCCTACACGCGGCGCGAGCCTTTCGGCGTAGTCGGCATCATCCTGCCGTGGAACGCACCGCTCAACCAGGCCGCGCGCGGCATCGCACCTGCGCTGGCAAGCGGCAACGCCGTCGTGTCCAAGCCGTCGGAGTTCACCTCCGTCTCGCTGATCGAGCTGGCGCGGCTCGCGGTCGAAGAGGCCGGGCTGCCGCGCGGTCTGTTCAACGTGGTGACCGGCACCGGGCCGGAAGCAGGCGCGGCGGTGGCCGAGCATCCGCTGGTGCGCAAGATCGCGTTCACGGGGTCGGTCGGGACGGGCCGCGTGCTCGGCCGCATCGCCGCCGACCGCATCATCCCCATCGGCCTCGAACTCGGCGGCAAGTCGCCCAACATCGTCTTTGCAGACGCCGATCTCGAAAAGGCTGCCGATGGCGTCGTGAAATCCTTCACATTCAATGCCGGGCAGGTCTGCTCGGCGGGAACGCGCTGCCTCGTGGAGCGCTCCATCTACGACCAATTCCTCGGCCTGCTCAGGGAGCGCATCGCAAAGGTGGCCGTCGGCGCCGACGACCAGGCCGCGATGGGTCCCATCATCACCAAAGCGCAGTTCGAGCGCGTGCAGGCGTTCACCCGCATCGCGCGCGAGGAAGGCGCGGAGGTGATCGAGGGCGGCGCAGTAGCCGACCCGCAGGCGGCGGAACGCGGCTGGTTCATTCGCCCGATGCTGGTCACCGGGCTTGCCGCCGACGCGCGCACGGCGACTGAAGAGATATTCGGCCCCATCGCATCGGTGATGCCGTTTGATGACGAGGCTGAAGCCGTCGGCATCGCCAACGCCAGTGAATACGGGCTGGTTGCGGGCTTGTGGACCTCCGACGTCTCGCGGGCGCATCGCGTGGCGGCGCTGCTCGAGGCCGGGCAGGTGTTCGTCAACGAATATTATGCCGGCGGGGTGGAGACGCCCTTCGGCGGCTACAAGCAGAGTGGTCACGGACGCGAGAAGGGCGTCGAGGCGCTGCTGCACTACACACAGGTCAAATGCGTGACGATCAAACTCTGATCCCCCGCCCAACCGCACAACAGGACCGCCGGAGATTGCCTTGCCCAACATCATGTACCTGACAAACATCAATTTCGACTTCGGCGCGGTCGGTGCGCTCGGCTCCGAACTCGCGGCCGTCAGCGTGAAGCGGCCTCTCCTCGTCAGCGATCGCGGCCTTGAGAAGACCGGACTGCTGGATCGGCTGCTGTCGCTGCTTCCCGAGGGAACGAAGGCTTTCCTCGACGTGCCGTCCAACCCCACGGAAGAAGCGGTCCTCGCCGGGCTGGAGCTTTATGCGGCGGAAGGCTGCGACGGGCTGGTCGCGGTCGGCGGCGGCTCGCCCATCGATCTGGCCAAAGCGATCGCGCTGCTCGCCGGCCACAGCGGCCCGCTGTCGCGCTATGCGGCGATCGAAGGCGGCGTGGCGCGCATCACGCCTGCGGTGCACCCGGTCATCGCCGTGCCGACCACGGCGGGCACCGGGTCGGAGGTCGGCAGGGCATCGCTGATAACCTTGAGCGATGGCCGCAAGGTCGGGCTTATCAGCCCCTACCTGATACCGCGCCGCGCAATATGCGACCCGGAACTGACGCTCGGCCTGCCACCCGCGCTGACGGCGGCCACCGGCATGGACGCGTTCTCGCATTGCGTGGAGACCTTCCTGTCGCCGCGCGTCAACCCGCCAGCCGACGCCATCGCGCTGGACGGCGCACGGCGCATCTGGAGCAATATCGAGGCCGCCTGCGCCGACGGAAGCAACCGCGAGGCGCGCTGGGAAATGATGATGGGTGCGCTTGAGGGCGGGCTGACCTTTCAGAAGGGCCTCGGCGCCGTGCACGCCCTTTCCCATGCGCTCGGCGCGCTGAAATCGCCCTCCCTGCACCATGGAACGCTGAACGCCATCCTGCTTCCGCCCGTGCTGCGTTTCAACGCGGCCACCGCCGCTGCCAAGATCGAGACGCTGGCGCGGGCCATCGGTCTGCCCGCCGGCGCGGACCTCGCCGAAAGCGTCGAGCGGCTGAACGAAAGGCTGTCGATCCCGACCAGCCTCGCAAAGCTCGGCGTCGTGGAGGCGCAGTTGCAGGATGTCGTTACAGGTGCTCTGGCCGACCACAGCCATGCGACGAACCCGCGCGAACCCACCCGCGACGACTATCTCGCCATGCTGCGCGCGGTGATGGTCTGAGCGGCAAGGCAACAGGCGATTGGAGGACAAGATGAGCTATGAAATCACGCGCGGAAGCGAGGTGGCGCGCCGGTCGGTCGAGGCCGCGCTGCACGGCCTCGACCTTGTGTCGCCGCAGACGCGGGAACTGATCGTCACCGCATGGGTCAGTTCGCTCGAATCGAGCCCCTATGGAAGCCTCGACGAGGTGCCGTGGGATGTGCTCAACCCACGCTTCCGGCTGATCGACCACGTCAACGAGACGACGCGGATCGGGCTTGAGTTGGCCGCCATCGCCGAGCGCCTGTGGGGCAAGAAGGCGGACATTGAAACGCTGGCATCCATCCTCATCCTGCACGATGTCGACAAGCCGCTCTTGATCGAGCGCGAGGGCAACAAGGCCCGCTATGCGCAACTTGCCTCCGAAATCCCGCACGGCGTGGTCGGCGGAATGATGCTGAAGGAGCTTGGTTTTCCCCACAAGGTGGTCAGCACTGTGACGGTCCATTCGCCCCGCATGCCTTTCCCTGGCAGGTCGCTCGAAGCGTATATCCTGTTCTACGCGGACATGTTCAGTTGCGACAACTCCATGCTGGATGCCGGTCTCAAGCCGTTCTATTTCGGCCTGGAACTCTCCGAGTGAGCGAATCCGGGGCGAATTCGGCGGCGAGACGGCGACCTCTTTGGATTTGCATGTCCAGCCGGATTGCGGTTAGTGTCCGTGACATGCCTCGCACCGAAACGGAGAGCCTGATGAGTTTGCGCCGCCGCATCGCCGCCCCTGACACGCGGAACGGCATCCGGGTCTGATTGCGCAGACAGTCGTAGCCAGTTTCGATCATTCTTCGGTCCGACCCATATGCCGCAGGAAAAACCGACAATCCGGGACGTGGCGCGAACAGCCGGAGTGTCCATCGGGACAGTCTCGCGTGTGCTGAACGGCAGCAATACCGTGGGCGAGGAACTTCGCGCCAAGGTACTGGACACCATCCGGCAGCTCGATTTCGAGCCAAACGCCGCTGCGCAAAGCATGCGTCGCCGGACCACGCTCACGGTCGGGTGCATCGTTCGTGAAATCGTCATCCCGGCCATGGCGGAATTTGCACGTTCCTCGCAGCGCGTGCTGGAAAAGGCGGGATATTCGCTGCTGCTCAGCAATTCCGACGGACGGCCCGAAACAGAAATCCAGCTCATCAAGCGCATGCACAGCCGCCAGATCGACGGCATCATGCTCGGGGCCTATTCGTCGGTCGACCAGCAGTTCGACGACATGCTCAAGAACCTCGGCATCCCCATCGTCGTAGTCGACCGGGACAAGCCGTTCTGGGCCGATGCGGTCGTCGCCGACCACGCAAAGGGCCTGCAGGCGGCGACGGAGCACCTGCTCGACCTCGGCCATGAGCGGATCGCGCTGTTGACCGGCCAGCCGCAGATCCTGCCCGCGCGCGAGCGCATTCGCGGCTACAGGGCAGCGTTCGAGAAGCGCGGCCTCAAGGTCGATGAAAAGATGATCCACACCGGCAGCTTCCTCTCGGCAGACGGCTTCAGGACGAGTTCGATGATCCTCGGCAGCCGCACCCCACCGACCGCGATCATCGCGGGCGGCATCGAGATGCTCTCAGGGGTTATCCGAGCGGTCAGGGCGCGCAACCTGTCCATACCCGACGATATTTCCATCATTGGGGCCGGACAGTCCGAACTGGCCGAGTTCCACGTCCCGGCCATCAGCATCGAAGGCTGGGACCATGGCGAGATGGGCAGCATCGCGGCGAGCCTCCTGCTCGACCGCATGCTGGACCGGGTGGATGCCGAACCGCGCCACGTCGTGCTGCCCACCACCTTTACCGCCCGCGGATCGACGTCACTGGCCAAGAACTGACCAAAGCTACGAACCTTGGCAATTCGGGCGCGGATTTTCTGCAACAATTCGATGCTATGGACATAGGACGAGCACGCGAAGCGGCGGGAGGTCGGCATTGGCGCAGGAAATCGAACTGAAGCTCGAACTGACGCCGGAGGCAGCCGATACGCTGCTTGGCTTCGACCTGCTTTCAGGCGAACCCGCAAAGGTCGGACTGCAATCGATCTATTTCGACACGAGCGCGCAGGATCTCAGGCGCGGCGGCTTCTCGCTGCGGATACGCCGGGCGGGCGACCGCCGTATCCAGACGATCAAGGCGGCGAGCGGGCCTCCGGCGGGCCTGTTCGTGCGGCCCGAATGGGAGCAGCCCGTCGACGGCGACGTGCCGGTGCTGGAAGAAACCACGCCGGTCAAGGCGTTGCTGGGCGATGTGGTCGACCGGGTCAGGCCCGCCTTCGAGGTTCACGTCGAGCGGCGAAGCTGGCTGGTGGAAACGAACGAGGCCACGCTGGAACTTGTGCTCGACCGTGGCGAGGTCGTGGCCGCCGACCGCCATGCACCGATCTGCGAGATCGAGATGGAGTTGAAGGCGGGACCGCCCGAGGCGCTGTATGCGCTGGCGCGCCACATCGGGGAAGTCGTCCCTATGCGGATCGGCGTGGTGAGCAAGGCCGAGCGCGGATACCGGCTGATCGGCCCGCTACAGCGCTCCGTCAAGTCCGAGCCGGTCGCGGTGACGCCGGATATGAGCGCCGTCGCGGCCTTCCGGCTCATCGCAGGCGCCTGCACGCGCCACTTCCGGCTGAATGAGGCGCTGGTCGACCGCTTCAACGCGGAAGCGCTGCATCAGGCCCGCGTGGCGCTGCGACGCCTGCGCTCGGCCTTCGCGATCCACAGGCCGATCATCGGGGATGCCGGGTCCTCACGCCTGAACGAGGAACTGCGATGGCTGGCCAACGAACTCGGCGCGGCACGGGACCTGGACGTACTTGTCGCCCGCGCCGGGGCGGACGGCATGCGCGCTGCGCTGGAGCGCGCCCGCAACGCGGCATATGACGAGGCCGAGGCCGCGCTGGACTCGCCGCGAGCCCGTGCGCTGATGCTCGACCTTTCGGAATGGCTGGCCACCGGCCCCCTTTCGGAGAGCGGGGACGCGCGCGATTTCGCCGGCGCCGCGCTCGACCGCTTCCGCAGCAAGGTCAGGAAGGGCGGGCGCGACCTTGCCCGGCTTGGGGATGAGGCCCGCCACGAGGTGCGCAAGGACGCCAAGAAGCTGCGCTATGCCGCCGAATTTTTCGCGCCGCTGTTCACCGAAAAGCGCCAGCGGCGGCGATATGCGCGCCTGATCGCCGAGCTGGAGCAGTTGCAGGACAGGCTCGGCACGCTGAACGACATGGCTTCCGTCGCCGCCGTGCTGTCCCGCGCGGGACTGGACAGTGAACCCGGCGCGGAAAGGCTTGCGGCTGCGGGAAACAAGGCCCTTCTGGTCGAGGCGGCAGCGGAGGCCCAGGACGCCTTTGCCGATACAAAGCCTTTCTGGCGCTAGCGGGCTTCTGGCGCTGGGGTCCGGCCCCTTCATCGATCTGTCATCTGAGTTTCCTAGGGTCACCAAAAAACGAGGGCGGCATGGACGATCTGGACCTTTCCAAACTGCTTGAGGATGTGGAGGCGCTGCGCACGGCTGTGGTCGCCGACGCCCGCCAGTTGACCAAGCGGTGGAGCGGCTGGATCGACCGCAAGGATTTCGCTGAGAGCGCGGAGAACTTCGCGCATTACCTTGCCTTTCGCGCGCACGACATCAGGCCGCTCCAGCGGCGGCTGATGGCGGTCGGCCTCTCCTCGCTCGGGCGCGCGGAAGGTCGCGTCCTGCCGACGCTCGATGCCGTCCGCCATGTGCTGCGTGCCCTGAACGGAGCGGAGCAGCCCACCCTCAAGGCCGACCCCGCCTTCTTCGCCGGGGAGGAGCGCATCGCCGCGCGCACCCGCGAGCTGTTCGGCGAACGCAGCCATCACAGCCCCGTCAATCTGATGGTCACGCTCCCTTCAGAGGCCGCCGACGATGTCGGCTTCCTGCTGCGGCTGGCCGAGCTGGGCGTGGAGGCGGTCAGGATCAATTGTGCGCATGACGGCGAAGAGGCATGGGCGCGGATGATCGCCAATGTCGAGACCGCGGCCGAACAATCCGGGCGGCGCATGAAGGTGCTGATGGACCTCGCCGGTCCGAAAATCCGCACCGGCAATGTCCGCAAGGTCAAGGGACTGAAGCGCGTCGCGGTCGGCGGCGAGCTTGCCATTACCCTGCCCGGGCGGCTCGACGACCCGGACGAGTCCTTGCCGGCAATCGAATGCACGCTGTCGGAGGCGCTGAACGCAGCCGACATCGGGCACCGCATCTTCATCGATGACGGCAGGCTCGACACCCATGTCGTGCGGCGCGAGCCCTGGGGCGTCGTGGCGAGCATCGTCGCCGGGCCCGAGGAAAAGGGCTACAAGCTCAAGACGGAAAAGGGGATCAACTTCCCCGATACGGATTTCACCGTGCCAGCCCTGACCGACGACGATCTCGCGGCGCTCGGCTTCGTCGCCCGCCATGCCGACGGCATCGAGTTCTCCTTCGTGCAGGATGCCGAGGATGTGGTGCTTCTCCAGGAGGCGCTTTCGCACGAAAGGCCGGACGACTGGCGCAGCCTCGGGCTGGTCCTCAAGATCGAGACCGACCGCGCGGTGAAGAACCTGCCCGACATGCTGGTGCGGTCGGCTGGGCGGCAGCCCACCGCGATCATGATCGCGCGCGGCGACCTCGCGGTGGAGATTGGCTTTGCGCGTCTTGCCGAGATGCAGGAGGAAATCCTGTGGCTGGCGGAGGCCGCGCAGGTTCCCGTCATCTGGGCGACGCAGGTGCTCGAAAGCTATATGAAGAAGGGCGTGCCCTCGCGCGGCGAGATGACGGACGCGGCGATGGCGGTTCGCGCCGAATGCGTCATGCTCAACAAGGGTCCATACCTGTTCGAGGGCATCGCCGAGCTTGACCGCCTTTTCGGGCGGATGGGCGAACATATGCACAAGAAGACGCCGCAGTTGCGGCCGCTGAAAAGCTGGGCGCTGCACGCCTGACCTACCGCATCGACGCGGCGCTCAGTAACGCAGGCTCCTGCGCCACAGCGGCTTGGCCAGTTCAAGCAGGACGAACACCATCACGCCTGCGCCCAGCGCCAGCGCGAGGTCGTCGCGATGCAACGATCCGAAGCGGAACAATTCCCTCAGCGAAGGCACCAGCAGGCTGGCCGCCATGATTGCGCCCACGGCGAGCAGGATCCACCGCAGCGCCGGGTTGGGGCGGCGCAAGGCGGTGACAGGCGAGGAGCTGAAGGAGCGGTTGACGAGGATAAGGCTCACGATGGCCAGCACCAGCGACAGGAAAGAAAGCGCCCGGACCTCGTCCGCCGACAGGCCGTTGCGGAGCGCCATCAGGTAGATCGCCGCAACCAGCGCAAAGACCAGCCCGCCCTGCAGCACGCTCCACGCGATCAGCGACCATGAGAACAGCGGCTCGTCCGGCGGGCGCGGAGGGCGGTCCATCACGTCCTTCTCCTCCGTCTCCGCCTCGAAGACCAGCGAGCAGACGGGGTCGATAATCATCTCCAGAAACGCGATGTGCACGGGGCTGAAAATGATAGGCAGGCCGAAGGCCAGCGGCAGCAGCGCCAGACCGGCGACCGGCACATGCACGGCGAAGATGAAACCCATCGCCTTGCGCAGATTGTCGTAGATGCGCCGCCCAAGCCTGATCGCCTTGACGATGGAACCGAAATCGTCGTCCAGCAGCACGATGGAAGAGGCTTCGCGCGCCACGTCGGTGCCGCGGCCCCCCATCGCCACGCCGATATGCGCGGCCTTGAGCGAGGGCGCATCGTTGACCCCGTCGCCGGTCATGGCGACGATCTCCCCGCCGGCCTTGAGCGTCTGGACAATGCGCAGCTTCTGTTCGGGCATGATCCGGGCGAAAATATCCGCATCCGCCACGCGGCGCGCGAACGCCGCATCGTCAAGCGCTTCGATCTCGCGGCCCGAAAGCGCCTCGCCGGACTCCAGCCCTGCCTGCCGGGCGATTGCCGCCGCCGTCGCCGGATAGTCGCCCGTAATCATCACCACGCGGATGCCCGCCGAGCGGCATTCCCGCACGGCGGCGGGCACGCTTGGCCTCAGCGGATCGGCAAGGCCCACGAGCCCCAGGAAATCGAAGCGGAAATCGCGGGGCGAGCCGGGCAACTCACCCTGTGCGTGGGACGCCTTCGCCACGCCAAGCACCCGCAGGCCCGCAGCCGCCATCTCTTCCACGGATTGCGTCATGGCGGCACTCGCCCGCGCGTCGAGACGGCACAGCTTCGCAATGGTCTCGGGCGCGCCCTTGGTCGCGACCACGACCGCATCCCCCTCTCCGCCCGGCCGCCACGCCTGCGTGACGGCGAGCAGGTCGGGCCGCAGCCCATAGGCCCGCACCAGCTTCCAATCCTGCGCCGGGACCGCGCCGCCAGCCGCCAGCCGCTCGCGCGCCAGCTCGTGGAAGGCTCGTTCCATCGGGTCGAAAGGGTCGCGCTCGCTGGCCATGAGCCCTGCGGCGGCAAGGTCGCGGAAGCTGCCCTCAAGGCTCGCGGCGGGCGTGTCGCCGAGCCGCAGCGCGCCCTCCCCCGGCGTGCGCAGTTCGGCAATGGTCATGCGGTTTTCTGTCAGCGTGCCGGTCTTGTCGGTGCACAGCACGGTCGCCGAACCCAGCGCCTCGATTGCGGCGGCGCGCCGAGTCAGTACCTTTGCGCGCGAAATCCGCCATGCGCCCATCGCCATGAACACGGCGAGCACGACCGGAAACTCCTCCGGCAGCATGGCCATGCCGATGGTGATACCGGCCAGCACCGCGTCCAGCCAGCCGCCCCGCAACGTCACATAGAGGATTACCGCCAGGAGGCTCACAATGCCGCCGCCGACGGCGGAAAGCCGCACAAGGCGCCGGGTCTGGGCCTGCAATCGCGGCGGCTCGGCTTCAAGCTCGTGGAGCGACTGGCCGATCCTGCCGATCTCGCTCAGCGCCCCCGTCGCGGTAACCATGGCGATGCCCGCGCCGCTGACCACCAGTGAGCCGGAATAGACATAGGGCAGCCCGTCGCCGCCCGGACGCGGCTGCGCCTGCGTTTCATTCGGCTCCGCGACCTTGCGCACCGGCATCGATTCGCCGGTCAGGAGCGATTCGTCGGCCTGGAAATCGTGGCTTTCGAGAAGGCGCGCGTCGGCGGGCACCCTGTCGCCCTCGCCCAGCACCACGAGGTCGCCACGCACCACCTCGCGGCCCGCGATGCGCTGCCGCTCGCCGTCGCGGATAACCAGCGCGCGCGGGCTGGTGAGGTCGCGCAGCGCCTCCAGCACGCGCTCGGTGCGGCTTTCCTGCACAACGGTGATTACCACCGACATGCCCGCGAATATCAGCAGGATCAAGGCCTCCTGAAGGTCGCCGAGCAGCAGGTAGATCAGGCCGCCCGCCAGAAGCAGCGCCAGCATCGGCTCGCGCAGCACCTCCAGCATGATCCGCAAGGTGGTGCGCCGGGCGGCGCGGGGCAGTTCGTTGTAGCCTTCGGCCTCAAGCCTCTCGCGGGCTTCCGCCCTGCTGAGGCCGGTCATCGGGGGAGGAACGGGGCGCGGCGTGGTCATCGCCACTTATACCGCCCCGCATGGCGCGCACCAGAGCGCGCCGGACGAAACGCCCTAAACCGTGGAAAGACCGGCCTTCTTCCACCTGAGCGCGCGGCGCGTCACGAGGCTGACCAGCGAGTCGATCAGGAACGCGATCATGAGCACGCCGACAATCGCAGCGAACGTTCCGTGCGCGGCGAACTGGTCGGCATTGCGCGCCAGCAGGTAGCCAAGGCCCTCATTGGAGGCCAGCATCTCGGCCACGACCACGCCGACCAGCGCATAAGGCACCGAAATCTTCAATCCCGCCGCCACCCAGGTCAGTGCGGACGGGATGATGACGCGCGTCGCAAGCTGATAGCGCGATGCGCCCATGATCTTGACGGCGGCGATCAGCTCCGCGTTCACCTCGCGGATGCCGTAGAGCGTGTTGTAGTGCACGAGGAAGAAAACGATCGTCGCCGCGAAGGCGACGCGGAACTCCATTCCAAGCCCGAACCAGAGCAGGAAGAGCGGGGCGAGCGCCAGTCGCGGCAGTGTGTAGAGCGCCGTCACGAGAGGATCGAGCACCTCGCCCAGCCTCACCCACGTACCCGTCAGATATCCGAACGCGATGCCGCCGATTGCGCCCACCGCAAAGCCGTAGACCGTCGCCTCAAGCGTCACCCATGTATTCTTCAGGTAGGTGCCGTCGTTCAGCCATTGCCACATGGTCTGCCCGATCCTCGACGGCTTGCTGATGTAGAGCGCGGGAATCCAGCGATCCGCCGCATATTCCCAAAGGCACAATATGACGATCAGCAGGATCACCTGAAGGGCGAGGTTTTCAAGCCGCCGCCGCTTCGCGCTCACGCGCTTCGGCGCGTGCAGCAGGGCTTTCTTGCCGGCTTCCGACACCGAATATGGCGCGGCGGCGGCGCTGCCTGCCGTGGCTGTGCTCCTCATGGCTCCTCCTCCTCGCTCCCCTTAGCGATGCACGATGGTCGACATCACGCGGCGCAGGTGCTGCTCACATTTCGCATATTCGGGAGAATTGCGCACCTTGGCCAGGTCTTTCTTCTTGCCGAATCCGGGCTTCACCTCGTCCAGTATCACCAGCGGGCGGTTGCCGAGGATGATGATGCGGTCTGCGAGGATCACGCTTTCGGCAATGTCGTGCGTAACGAACAGCACGCTGCTGCCCACCCTCTCCACCGTGTTGAGCAGTTCGGCATGCATCAGCTCGCGCAATTGGGCGTCGAGCGCGCCGAACGGCTCGTCCATAAGCAACATCGGCGGGTCGTAGATCAGGCTGCGGGCAAGCAGCGTCCTGCGCCGCATTCCGCCCGACAGTTCGGACGGATATTTCCTGCCCGCGTCCTTCAAGCCGACCAGTTCCAGCATCTCGGCGATTTTTTCCTGACGCCGGGCAAGCGGCATCCCGGCCAGTTCCAGCGGCAGGCCGACATTGCGCTCCACCGTCTGCCAGGGCAGCAGCGTGTCGCCCTGCGTCATGTAGCCGACCCTGCGATTGATGCCCCGAAGCGGCTTGCCCTCGAACTTCACCTCGCCGGCCAGCGGCACCAGCAGCCCCGCCGCGAGGTTCAGCAATGTCGATTTTCCGCAACCGCTCGGGCCGAGCAGCGCGACGAACTCGCCACGATCCACGCCGAGGCTGAAATCGGCGAGGATCGGCTCCTCCTCATTGTAGCCGAACCAGGAATTCTCAATCTCTAGAAGCATGGCGGCTTTCTTCGGCGACGGCCCGCTACTGGCGGCGGGCCATCTCGGCGACCATCTTGTCGTAGGCTGCCGGTTGAGGGTCAGCTTTGGTCATCCTGCTGTTCATGTCGAGAAGCGTCGCCCAATCCTGCGCACTCACCGCTCCGTCATCATAGAGAACCTTGATGGCCTCGGGAACACTCTCGCTCCAGATCCGGTCGCTGACGGATTCGTGCCATTTCTGCTTCACCGCAGTCGCGGCGGCGGGATCGGTCTTGAGCCGCGCCACGGCGTCGACCACCGAATCGTGAATCTCCTGCGCCTTTTCCTTGTTGGCCTCATACCAGTCGCCGCGCACGAAGACCGCCATGAGCGGGATGCCGACGGCCGCCGGGAAATCGCCACGCGGAATGCTGATGAGCCTGATGCCGGACTTGTCCGCGACCAGATCGTTCAGCGAGCCGACGGACCACAGCGCCGCGTCGATCTGCCCGTTGCGGATGCCTTCCATCATGGCGAGCGGGTCCGAGAGCTTCATGGCCTCGACATCGTCGGCCACCGACATGCCGACCGAGCGAAGCATCAGGTCAAGCGTCGCCTCATGCAGCCCGAGCGCCGAAATGCGCAGGCCCTTGAGCGCCTTGAGCTTGACGTCGATGGGGTCGTTCTCCGTCACCCCGAGCCGTTCGGCCACCTTCGAGGACAGGATCAGTTCGGTGATGGGGGCCGTGGTCGCCGCGATTACCCTCAAGTCGGCGCCGTTGACCACCGCGTCGATGCCGTTGGTGGTGGCGTGCTGGCACACGTCTATCTGGCCGCCGATCAGCGCGGTGATGCAATTGTTCTGGTTCAGGAACTCGAATTCGCCAGCCTTCAAATCGTGCTTGGCGAGAATCTCGCGGTCGGTGTCCAGCATCTGGAACGTCAGGCTGGCCAGCGACCGCGTTCCGATGCCGACGCTCACCGTTTCGGGATCGGCGGCCATGGCCGCAGGCGACGCGCCGACGACAGCGACCGTGACGAGCGTCAGGGCCAGGTTTCGCAGGCGACGATAAAGTTGGTGTTGCATCAAGATTTCCTCCCTGGATGGACCGGCCTGCCGCCACGGCAAATCACCGGTCGATATGCGTTGGCTCCCCCACGCGGTTCCGGCCTTTTCGCCGGGCATCTCCTGAAATTGGCTCGCAAGCGCCGCCAAGGCGTTCCGCTTAGTGAGACATAAAACCGCTTTGTGGGATACACTCGGCGGGAAACTTACCTGTGTCAAGGGTTGGAATGAAACGGAACGATTTCCGCCAGCAGTTCGGCGGGCAGTTCCTCCGGGATGAAATGGCCGCAGTCCATTTGCCTTCCGACGACATCGAGCGCCTTGGTCCGCCACACCGCCATCGGGTCGAAGAACCGGCCCGCCGGGCTGTGCTTGCCCCATAGCACCTGCAACGGACAGCGGATGCGTGCATCGGCGTCGGCAGCGTCGTGCTCGAGATCGGTCGTCGCGCCTGCCCGGTAGTCCTCGCACATCGCGTGGATCGACGCATCGTTGTAGGCCGCGCGGTATTCCGCGAGCGCCGTTTCGGAATAGGGATGCGCCGCCTTGCTCAGGCCAAAGAGAATTGCGTCGAGATAGGTGTCGCGCGCACCTCCGATGATTTTCTCCGGAAACGGATAGGGCTGGATCGCGAGGAACCAGTGGCACAGCGCGGTCGCGAGTTCCCGGGTCACATTCCCGTACATGGAAGCCGTCGGCACGATGTCGATCAGCGTCATGCGCTGCACCACGTCCGGCCAGTCCAGCGCCATGCGATGGCCGACGCGCGCACCGCGATCATGCCCGATGAAAGCGAAGCGCTCATGGCCGAGTTCGCGCATCACAAGCACCTGCTCCCGCGCCATCGCGCGTTTGGTGTAGGGTTCGTGGTCGGCGGTCGTCTCGGGCTTCCAGCTTCGGCCATAGCCGCGCAGGTCCGTCATGACGACGGTGAAGGAGCGCGCGAGTTCGCCAGCCATGCTTTGCCACTGGACCAGCGTCTCGGGGTGGCCGTGGAGCAGCAGCAGCGGGTCGCCCTGCCCTCCGACGAGCGTGCGGATGCCGCCGCCGCAGACATCGATGGTGCGCTCGGTGAAGCCCGGAAAGAGCGGGCTTATGTCCGGCCAGGGATAACCCTCCCTTTCCGTGCTCAAAGCCATCGCGGCTTGCTTCTGCATGTTTCCATCCTCCTCCGGGCGCGCGAGCCCATGTCTCATATTCCGAGACATGAATCCATCTGATGAGACTAGAAATCAATGAGGGGTACTGTCAAGACGATGCGCCCGGCCTTGCCGGTCCGGTCAGGCGCATGTCGAAGGGAAATGTCAGGGCGTGGGCAGCGTGTCCGCGATCGACTTGAGGTCGAGCTGGGCCATGCGCGCCTCTTCATGCAGCATCGCGGCAATTTCGGCGAGCCTGCCCTCGGACATGCGGTCGGTGATCGCGGCAACGCTGAGCGCGGCGACGGTCGTAGAGCCGACCTTGAAGACCGGAACGCCGATGGCGCTCATGCCCTTGATGATCCTGCCAGGATTGAGCGCATAGCCCTGCCGCCGCGCCTGCGCGACCATTTCGCGGATCGAGGCCGCGTCAAAGCCGAACTTCGCCATTCGGTCGCCGGAGGCGGCAAGGATGCTTTCCACATCCTCGTCGGGCAGGAAGGCGAGCAGCGCCAGCGAGCCTGCCCCGACGCCGAGCGGTCGCCGGTCGCCCGGCTGGAGGCTCAGTGTCTTGATCGGATAGGTGCCTTCCTCGCGGGCGATGCAGACCGCGTCGTCGCCCATGCGGATGCTGAGATAGACCGTGTCGCCGGTTTTTTCGGCGACGCGCAGCATGGCGGGGGCAAGCCGCCGCGCGATGCCGAAGCGGTTGGAGGCGGCGTTTGCGAGCGTGATGAGCCGGAACCCCGGATAGTAGGTCTGGCGCTCCGGATCGTAGTCGATCAGGCTGACTTCCTGAAGCGCCTTGAGAAACCGATGGGCCGTGGCCCGGCCGAGATCGGTCTGCCTCACCACGTCATAGAGGCGGCAGCCCTTCTCGCCGTGCTTCGCCACCACGTCGAGCACCGCGCTGGCTCGCCTTACACTTTGTACGCCTTCCACGACGATGTCCCATCCTGTGAGATGCGATTCCCTAGCCCATACATCTCATAGTCGTCCAAAAATGGCGAGATCGCGCGCGGCGGCGTCCGCCGCAAAGTGAACAGCCCGGATTCAGGGCCAGAACTCAGACCGGGCGATCCCCCTTCTCCACCTTGAGCGTACGGTTGTCGACGCCGGGCAACATCTTCGACGGGTCGCGCGTCACCACAAGGTCGATCACGGTCGGGCTCGAAATGTTTTCCAGCCCCTCGCGAAGCGCGTCGGCCACCTTGTCGGGGTCCTCGACGCGGATGCCGCGGCAGCCCATGGCATTGGCGATCCCCGCATAGTCCATCTCGACAAGGTCCGAAGACTCGTAGTTCCCCGGGCCGTAGACCGCGTGCTGGAGCGCCTTCACATAACCGGAAGCGGCGTTGTTGAACACGCATGTCACGAAGTTCGCGCCTGTTCGCCGTGCGGTCTCCAGCTCCCCGATGGTCATGTTGAAGCCGCCGTCGCCGGTCAGGCTGACCACGCGTCGACGGGGACCGACGCCGAGCTGCGCGCCGATGCCGCCCGGAACGCCGTAGCCGATGGAGGCGAAGCCCCGGTCGGCGACGAAGTGGCGGCCACTCCGTTTCGTGTCGAACAGCAGTCCGCTCCAGTGCGCGGCAAAGCCGCCATCGGCAACCACCACCGCGTCCTCCGGCAGCAGCACGTTGAGTTCGTTCATCAGCCTGCCGACATTGATCGGCTTTTCCGTGGAATGCAGCTTTTCGGAAGCGCCCTGAAGCCAGGCGGCCATGCGGCTTGCCACTTCTTCGCAATAATCCTTGCGCAGCGCGCGCCCGGCGGCGCCGTTGCCAAGCTCGTCGGCGAGGTCTTCCAGGAATGTCCTTGCATCCGCCGCGATCGGCACATCTGCCCGCGTGGTCCGGCCCAGTTCCTCCGGCAGGATATCGACATGCACCACCGGCACATGGCCACCCGGAAGCTGGAAACGCTTCGTTGCGATCTCGCCCAGCTTGCACCCGACGACGATCAGCAGGTCGGAGCCGTCGATCAATTCGTTCGCGATGCGCGAATAGCGCCCGAACAGGCCCGCCGACAAGGGATGCACGCAGGGGATGCCCCCCTTGCCCGACATCGTGTGGGCAACCGGGATCGCATGCTCCTCCGCCAGCTTCAACAGCGCGTCGCAGGCCTGCGAGATGTGAATGCCGCCGCCCACAAGAAGCATCGGCCGCTTCGCATCCCGCAGCAGCTTCGCCACCTGCACGACGGCGGCGGCCTCTGCCCGTGTGCGGCGCGACTGGGCGGACAGCGTGGCCGGATCCAGCCAGAAATCCGCCACGTCGAAATCATGCTCGGCATGCGCGACATCCTCCGGCACATCCAGCACCACCGGGCCGGGCCGTCCGCCCGTGGCGACCGCAAAGGCCCTGCGCACCAGTTCGGGCACGCGCTCGATGGTCTCCACCCGGATGAGTTCCTTGGCGGCAGGGGTCAGGATCTCCACCTGCCGCGCCTCCTGCGTCATGTTCTTCCATGAATGCGCGCGATTCGTATTGCCGGTTATGGCGATCATCGGGATGCCCGCGTTCAGGCTTTCGACAAGGCCGGTCACCAGATTGGTTGCGCCCGGGCCCAGCGTCGCGTCGCACAGGCCGGGGCGGTTGGTGATCCTCGCATAGGCGTCGGCGGCGAAGGCCCCGCAGCGCTCGTCATTGATGAGGATGTGGCGCAGCCCGAGCACCCGGCAGGCATTGTAGAAAGGAAGGAGCTGGAAGCCACCCATGCCGAAGATCGGGCCGGCGTCGCCGAGCTTCAACATTTCGGCAAGCGCGTCGCCTCCCGTCATCGTCCGAACCGAATTGCCTGTCGTCATAATTCCTCCCACTCGCAGTCGTATTCTCACTTAGCGAGATAACATCTTGACAAATGAAACACGGGGCGGCACGGTTGGCAAGGCTTTATTCGCACGGGCCATCGCATGCCCGAGGAGGCGGCGGATCGGTGCGACCATGATAGTGTCGCGGCTCCCCGTGGACATTTCGGAGGAGGATTTGCGTTGAGGAACACTGTGCCGCGCAGGCTCGAACTGTTCCGCACGATGTGGCGCATTCGCGCGTTCGAGGAAGAGGCGCTCGACGCGCATCGGGCGCAGGAGATCGCCGGACCGCTGCATGTCTCCATCGGCCAGGAAGCGGTTTCCGCCGGCCTGTGCATCAATCTGGAGACCGCCGACCGGCTGACCTCGAACCATCGCGGCCACGGCCATGTGCTCGCCAAGGGCGCGGACCCCAAGCGCATGCTGGCCGAACTTTATGGCCGCGCCGACGGCTATTGCGGCGGCAAGGGCGGCTCGATGCACATCGCCGATTTTTCCGTCGGCATGCTCGGCGCGAACGGCGTCGTGGCGGGTGGAATACCGATTGCGGTCGGCGCCGCGCAGGGGTTGAAGCTGCTCGGAGAAAAGGCGCTGGTCGTCTGCATCTTCGGCGACGGGGCGGTCAATCGCGGGCCCTTCCTCGAAGGGTTCAACTGGGCCGCGCTGTTTCGGCTTCCGGTGCTGTTCGTCTGCGAGGACAACGGCGTCGCGGCCTTCACGCAGACCGCCACCATGACGGCAGGCCCCGGCATCGTGGCGCGCGCGCAAAGCATGGGCGTCGAGGGACGTTCGGTCGACGGCAACGATGTCGTGGCCGTGGACGAGGCCGTGGCGGAACTGGTCGAAGCCATCCGCGCGACCGGCGAGCCGCGCTTCCTGCACGCGCAGACCTACCGGCTGATGGGCCACACATCCACCGACGCCGCCGCGTGGCGGTCGCAGGAGGAAGTGCAGAGCGCGCGGCAATCCGAGCCGATCGGCAGGTTGCGAGCGCTGCTGCTCGAAGAGGGCTGCTCTGAGCGCGACCTTGACGGAATCGAACGCGCGGCCCGGCAGGAGATGCAGGAAGCGAGGCGCTTCGCACAGGCGGCCCCGTGGCCGCTTCCCGAAGATGCCTTCAGCGACGTTCAGGACATCGGAGCGGAAGCATGGCGCAGGTAGAAGCGGACGCAAGGGCTGTGGAGGCGGCGTCCGTCAGCTTCGTGGAGGCGGCGCGCCTTGCCGCGCTTCAGGAAATGCGCCGCGACCACCGGGTCTGGGTGCTCGGCGAAGACGTCGCGCGCGGCGGCCTGTTCGGCCAGTATGGCGGCTTCCTCGACGAATTCGGCCCCGACCGCATCTGCTCGACCCCGATATCCGAATCGACCATCATGGGCGCGGGGCTTGGCGCGGCGCTGGTCGGCACACGGCCCATCATAGAAATGCGCATCTTCGACTTCGCCATGTGCGCCATGGACGAACTGGTCAACCAGATCGCCAAGATCCGCTACATGTTCGGCGGACAGGCAAAGCCCGCCGTGGTGGTGCGAATGCCGTTCGGCATATGGCGCAATTCGGCAGCCCAGCATTCGCAGATGCTCGAGGCATGGTTTGCCCACCTGCCCGGCGTGATCGTGGCGACGCCCAGCACCCCGCAGGACGAGGCGGGCCTGCTGGTCTCCGCCATCCGCTGCGACGACCCGGTCATCATGTTCGAGCCGAAGCTGCTCTTCACCGACAAGGCGCCCGTCGCCGATCCCATCGAGCCCATCCCGTTCGGAGAGGCCAGCCATCTGCGGCACGGCAACCACCTGACCATCGTCACATGGTCGTCCATGGTTCCGCGCTGCAGGGAGGCAGCGGAGGAACTCCAGGCCAAGGGCGTCGAGGCCGACCTGATCGACCTGCGCACCATCTGGCCGTGGGACAGGTTCGCGGTGTGCAATTCGGTGGCGCGGACAAGGCGGCTGCTCGTCGTCCATGAGGCGGTCAGCGCGGCGGGCTTCGGCGCGGAAATCGTCGCGCATGTGACGGAGACCTTGGGACCCGGCGCGCTCCGGGCGGTGCGCCGTCTTGGCGCGCCGCGCGTGCCGGTGCCCTTTTCACCGGCCATCGAATCGGAAATCACGATCTCACGCGACCGTATTGTGCAGGTCGCACTCGACGTCGCCGGCAAGGCGGCGGCATAAAACGCTCTGACCGGGAGGATCAAGATGACCAAGCTCGCATTGCTGGGTGCCGGAGGAAAGATGGGCGCGCGGCTGTCGCGCAGTCTGTCGCAATCGCCGTTTTCGGTGAGCCATGTGGAGATCAGCGAAACGGGCCGCGCCTGGCTGAAGAGCGAACTCGGCGTCGATGCCGTGCCGCAGGCGGACGCCCTCGCGGATGCTGACATCGTGATCATGGCGGTGCCGGATTCATTGATTTCGCGCGTGCTCTCCGGTTTCGTGGGCGACCTGCGGCCCGGAACCTGCGTCATCGTGCTGGACGCCGCCGCGCCCTATGCGGGCGTCATGCCGCGCCGCGACGACATCACCTATTTCGTCACCCATCCCTGCCACCCGCCCCTCTTCATCGAGGAGACCACGCAGCCGGCGTTGCGCGACTTCATCGGCGGCATCGCCATGCAGCACATCGTCTGCGCGCTGATGCAGGGTCCCGAGGCCGACTACGCCAGATGCGAGGCGGTGGCGCGGGCGATGTTCGCGCCGGTTGGCCGCTCGCACCGCTGCACAGTGGAGCAGATGGCCATTCTGGAGCCTGCCTTGTCGGAGTCCACCACCGCCACGCTGTGCACCGCCATCCGCGACGCCACCGAACACGCAATCGGTATGGGCGTGCCCCGGCAGGCGGCGATAGACCTCATCTACGGCCATATCCGCGTGGAACTGGCCATCCTGTTCGGCGAACTGCCCGGCGCGCGCTTCTCCGACGGGGCATTGCAGGCCATCGACGAAGCACAGCCGGTGATTTTCCGCGACGGATGGATGGACCGGATCTTCGACCTCGGCGAGGTGAAGAAGAGCGTCGAGCGCATCTGCGCGCCCGACGCCTGAGCGCCGCTCAGCTCCTTCTGCGGCGAAGGCGGCTAAGCAGCGCCTCCGCCTCGCCCACGATGCCGCGCCGGAAGAACATCACGCAGAAGACGAACACGAAGCCGAGCACGACATGGATCGGCAGGCCGGATGTCGCGAGATAGTTCTCAAGGCTCACCACCACGCCCGCGCCGACAATCGGCCCGAGTATGGTGCCGACGCCGCCGACCAGCGTCATCAGCACGACATGGCCGGACGCCTGCCACCCGACATCGGTCAGCGAGGCGAGCTGGAAGACGATGGCGCGCGTGCTGCCCGCCAGCCCGGCCAGCGCCGCCGACATCACGAATGCCGCAAGCTTGTAGCGCTCGACCCGGTAGCCGAGCGAAATCGCGCGCGGCTCGTTCTCGCGGATCGCCCGCATGACCACGCCGAAGGGCGAGTTGACGATGCGCCAGACGGCCAGCGAGCCGAGCAGGAAGACGGCGCAGACGAAGGCATACATGAAGCGCGGATCGTCGAGCGGCACGAGGCCGAGCAGGCGGCCCCTCGGCACGGCCTGTATGCCGTCCTCACCGCCGGTGAACGGCGCCTGCACGCAGAAGAAATAGAACATCTGCGCGATGGCGAGCGTGATCATGGCGAAGTAGATACCCTGCCGCCGGATGGCCAGGTATCCGACGACGACGCCGAACGCCGCCGCGAACAGCACGCCGAGCAGGATCGCAAGCTCCGGCGTCAGCCCCCAGTATTTCGCGGTGTAGGCGGTGATATAGGCCGCCCCGCCGAAGAAGGCGGCATGCCCGAAGGACATCAGTCCGGCATAGCCGAACAGAAGGTTGAAGGCCGCCGCGAACAGGCCGAAGCACAGCATGTTCATGACGAATACGGGATAGACCAGCATATAAGCGACCGTGAGCAGCACGATCGCCGCAACAGTGGCGACAAGCGGCGCGCGAACGCCGTCACTGTCCGTATCGGACCGGGAAAGCGAGAGAGGCTGCGGGGTCATCGTCAGGCTCTCCCGAAAAGGCCGGCGGGCCGGGTCAGCAGGACCAGCACCATGATGACGAAGATCACCGTGCTGGAGGCTTCGGGGTAGAACACCTTGGTCAACCCCTCGATCACGCCGAGCGCATAGCCCGTGACGATGGCTCCCATGATCGACCCCATGCCGCCGATCACCACGACCGCAAAGACCACGACGATCAGGTTCTGCCCCATCAGCGGGCCGATCTGGTAGATGGGCGCCGCGAGCACGCCGGCCATCGCCGCCAGCGCCGCGCCGAAGGCATAGGTCGCGGTCATCAACAGCGGCACGTTCACGCCGAAAGCCTGCACCAGCGTCGGGTTCTCGGTCGCGGCGCGCAGATAGGAGCCGATCCTCGTGCGCTCGATCAGGTACCATGTGGCGAGGCACAGCACGGCGGAAAAGACGATCACCCAGCCGCGATAGAGCGGCAGCATCATGAAGCCGATATCCGCCACCCCCTCGAAGGCCGACGGCATCGGATAGGGTTGCCCGGAGGTTCCGAGCCAGTGCCGGAAGCCGCCTTCGACGATCATCGCGACGCCAAAGGTCAGCAACAGCCCGTAGAGATGGTCGAGCGCATAGAGCCGGGACAGCAGGAACTTCTCCATCAGCACGGCAAGGCCGGCGACGAGCAGAGGAGCGAGCACAAGGGCCGGCCAGTAGCCGATCCCCAGATAGGTCAGCATCATCCAGCTGAAGATCGCGCCCAGCATGTACATCGCGCCATGCGCGAAATTGATGACGTTCAGCATGCCGAAGATCACCGCCAGCCCGAGGCTCAGCACGGCGTAGAACGACCCGTTGATAAGCCCGATCAGGATCTGCACGTAGAATGCCTGTATCGGAATGTTGAACAGTTCCGTCACCGCCTCACCTCACAAACCCATTGCCCGGTTGACCGCTTCGGAACGGCTGGAAAGCTGGTCCGCCGGGAAACTGTCGATGATGCGGCCATCCTCCATCAGGTAGAAATGGTCGGCGACTTTCCGGGCGAAGCGGAAATTCTGCTCCACGAGAAGGATGGTCATGCCCTTCTGCTTGAGGCCGAGGATCACCTGCGCGATGCGCTGCACGATGACCGGGGCAAGCCCTTCCGCCGGTTCGTCGAGAAGCAATATGTCGGCGCCGGTCCTGAGGATGCGCGCGATTGCCAGCATCTGCTGCTCGCCGCCCGAAAGCTTGGTGCCCTGGCTGCCGGCGCGCTCCCTGAGATTGGGGAAAAGCTCCAGCAGTTCCTCCGTCGTATAGGCGGCCTGCCCGATCTGGGGCGGCAATGTCAGGTTCTCCATCACGTTCAGGCTGGCAAAGATGCCGCGTTCCTCCGGCACATAGCCGAGCCCCAGCCGCGCGACCTGATGCAGCGGCAGGTGCAGGATGGAGCGGCCCTTGAGCAGCACGTCGCCGTCGCGCTTTTCGATCACGCCCATGATGGATTTCAACGTGGTCGACTTGCCGACGCCATTGCGTCCCAGAAGCGTGACCGTCTGGCCGCTCGGGACGGTCATGTCCACGCCGTGCAGCACCTGGCTTTCGCCATACCAAGCGCGCAGGGCCTTCAGTTCCAGCGCCGCCTCAGTCATCCTCGGCCCCGATATAGGCTTCGAGCACGCGCGGATCGGCGCTCACTTCGGCATAGGTTCCTTCCGCGAGCGTGCGGCCCCGTTCGAGGACGGTGACGAAGTCGCACAGGTCCTGCACCACGGACAGATTGTGCTCGACCATGACCACGGTGCGGCCCCGCGAGGCGCGCCTGATGACCTCCGCGATGGGTCCGATGTCCTCATGCGCGATGCCCGCCATCGGCTCGTCGAGGAGCAGCACCTTCGGCTTCAGCGCAAGCGTGGTGGCAAGCTCCAGCGCGCGCTTGCGGCCATAGGGAAGCTCGCCCGCCAGCACGTCGCGCATCGCCAGCATGCCGACCGAGCCGATCAGCTCGCAGGCTTCCTCGTCGAGCGCGCGCAGCACCTTCTGCGGCCGCCAGAACTGCGTGCCGAGCCCGTGGTTGCGCTGCAGCGCGACCCGCACGTTTTCCAGCACCGTGAAGTTCGGGAAGATCGCCGAAATCTGGAAGGAGCGCACCAGCCCGCGCAGCGCGACATCCGCCGCCGGAAGCCCGGTGATGTCCGTGCCGAAAAAGCTGATCGAGCCGCGCGTCGGCATCAGGAATTTCGTGAGCAGGTTGAAGACCGTGGTCTTGCCCGCCCCGTTCGGGCCGATCAAGGCATGCACGGAACCCTCGCGGACCGAAATGTCCAGGTCCTTGACCGCAAAGAAACCCTTGAACTCCTTGGTCAGTCCTCGCGCCATCAGCGCGATCGGCCTGTCCGCCGGAACCATATCGTCTACCTCCCGGCATATGGTCCCGGAGCGCTTCCAGGCGAAGCGCTCCGGCGTGACCAAACCGTCCTGAACTACCAGTAGCCTCGCGCAGACCGCTATTCAACCAGCGGGCAACCGGAGCCTTCCATGGGCGGGGCGGCGTCGTCGCCGGGGATCTTCTGGACAAGATTGTAGAGGTCCCACGGGCCGGTCGATTCCTCGGGCTTCTTCACCTGGAAAAGGTAGAAGTCACGGTTGACCCAGCCGTCCTTGCGGATGCGGGCGTTGTCCGTCATGAAATCCTTGACCGGAAGCTCGCGCATCTTGTCGGCGACGGTCGGCCCGTCGGTGACGCCTGCTGCGGCAACGGCCTTCAGATAGTGTGCCACGGCGCTGTAGACGCCGGCCTGCGTCATGGTCGGCATGCGCCCATCGCGGCGCTCCGCGAACCGCTTGGAGAATGCCCGCGTCTCGTCGTTCATGTCCCAATAGAAGGATTCGGCCAGAAGCAGACCCTGCGCCTTTTCAATGCCGATCGAGCGCACGTCGGTGATGAGCAGCGCCATTGCGACGAGCCGCTGCTTGCCCTTGGTGATGCCGAATTCCGCCGCCTGCTGGACCGAGGCGATGGACGGCTGGTTCGAATTGGCGAGGCCGATCACATCGGCGCCCGAACTCTGCGCCTGCAACAGGAACGACGTCATGTCGCTCTGGTCGATGGGGTGGCGCACCGCGCCCAGCACCTTGCCGCCCGCTTCCTCGACCAGCTTGCTGGAGCTGGCTTCGAGATTGTGCCCGAAGGCATAGTCGGAGGTGAGGTAGAACCAGGACTTGCCGCCGGACGCCAGCACGGCGGAGGTCACGGACTTCGCCATCGGCAGCGCGCCGAAGGTCCACTGGAAGCCGGTCGGCGAACATTGCTTGCCGATCAGGTCGCCCGCGCCCGCAGCCGAGAACATGACGATCTTGCCGCGATCGCGCGCAACGGCCTGCACGGCCAGCGCGGCTGACGAGGGCGGCACGTCGACAATGGCGTCGACGCCTTCATTGTCGTACCAGCGCGTCGCGATGGTCGAGGAAATATCCGGCTTCGCCTGATTGTCGGCGTCGAGCACCTCGATGGTGCGGCCCAGCACCTTGCCGCCGAAATCCTCGACCGCAAGCTGGGCGGCGACGACCGACCCCTTGCCCGAAAGATCGGATGCGAAGGAGGACTGGTCGGTCAAGACGCCGATGCGCAGCGGCTGGTCCTGGGCCTGAGCGCCCGATGATAACACCATGCCAAGCATGGCAACGGCAGATAGCAGCAGTTTATTCACGGAACTCCTCCCTTAGCGTCTCGTGAGCATTTTTTGAAAAATGCCCGAAGGCGCGAAATGAATCAAGAGATTTTTGAGACTAAATTTCACATCGTGAGATTTCTCTTGAACTGGGTCGCGGTCTGGACTACACACCGGCTGACGGTCAGCTCACATCCGGAGGAGAAGCAATGGGGAATGGGACCTGGCTTGAAGTCGCGGTCAACGGTCCGTGGGGACGCGACACGCAGCCTTTGATTCCGGTCACGCCGGAGGAGATCATTGCCGAGGGCGTGGCCTGCGCGCGCGAAGGCGCAGCCATCATCCACGTCCACGCCTACGACCCGGTCAAGGGCCGACAGAAGGACGATCCCGACATCTATGCGCGCATCATCGAGGGCATTCGCGAGCAGGTGGACGTCATCGTCTACCCGACGCTGCCCTTTGTCGGCTCGGTCGACCTCCCCCAAATCTGCACGCCGCAGGAGCGTTTCGCCGCGGTCGAGGAATTGTCCCGCCGGGGCCTGCTCGAATGGTCGGTCGTGGACCCCGGCTCCTGCAATTTCGCGCTCTATTCCGACATCGAAAAGGATCAGCTCGGTTTCGTCTATCCCAATCCCGAGACGCATCTGCGCCACGGCCTTGCGCTTGCGCAGAAATATGCCTTCGCGCCGAGCTACGCGATCTATGAGCCGGGCTTCATAAGGCTGGGCGCAGCCCTTGCCCGCCGCTATCCCGGCGCAAGGCAGGCCATCTACAGGTTCATGTTTTCCGACCAGTACACGTTCGGCTATCCGCCCGCGCCCTATGCCATCGACAGCTATCTGAGGCTGCTGGAGGACGAGGCGGGCAAGGCGCCGTGGATGGTGTCCGGCCTTGGCGTCGATGTCCGCTCCGTGGTGGGATACGCCGTCGAGAGGGGCGGCCATCTGCGCGTCGGGCTGGAGGACGCGCCCCTGGGCACGGATCGTCCCAACCTCGCATGGACCCGCGACGCCGTCGCCGCCATCGAAGCCGCAGGCGGCAGGCTTGCCACCGCCGCCGAAATCCGCAGCCAGCTTCCCGTCCTATGAACCGGGACCGCAGCACCGGCGACACCCTGCTGAAACGCGATCCGGCGTCCGCAAACCCCGCCGATCAAGGCATAAGTCGTGCGGACACCGTGACCAAGATCGATCCGCTCGCAGCGGGACGCGTTGTGGTTTGCGGCTCCCATGGCGGCCTCTATTCAGGCTACCTCGCCGTCGCGGCGGGCCTGCGCGCGGTGATCTTCAACGATGCGGGCATCGGGCTGGAGCGGGCGGGCATCGCATCGCTCGACTATCTCCAGCGCCACAATATGGCGGGAGCTGCGCTTTCCCATCTCAGTTGCAGGATCGGCGACACGCAAAGCATGCTGGAAACCGGCGTGGTCAGCGCGATGAACGACCTCGCCGGCAGGTTCGGCGTCAGCGAAGGCATGGCTTGCGCGGAGGCGGCGGATTTGCTGCGGGCGGCATCGCTCGACCTGCGCCGGCCTGCATCCGCGCAGCAGGAAGCACGACGCGAAGCTCCGTTTCAAGGCAAGCGCCGCATCGTACTGCTGGACTCGGCCTCGCTGGTGCATGAGAGCGATGCGGGGCAACTGGTCGTGACCGGCTCGCATGGCGGCCTCGTTGGCCGCGATCCTGCCGCAGCCTTGCGGACGGACGCCTTTGTCGGCGTTTTCAACGATGCCGGGTTCGGTCTCGACGACGCGGGCGCGGGGCGGCTTCCTGTACTGGAAGCGCGCGCCATCGCCGCCTTCACCGTCTCGCATATGTCGGCGCGCATCGGAGACGCGTCATCGACCTATGAGACGGGCGTTATCTCACGGGTCAACGCACAGGCCGCGCGCCTTGGCGCAATGGTCGGCATGAGCGCGAAGGAGATGCTGCACCGGCTGGCCGACCAATAGCGTTCGGCCGTCGGCTCCCCGCTCGCCGGGTGGACTGTTTGATCGTCATCGAAGCGACGCGATGAAATTATCGATTTACGGGTCCCATTCAGCCTCGGCCGACATCGCCACCGGACCCCCGGTGCGGGCGGTCCACAGTTCGAGCCTGCCGTCGTTTTCGCGGGCATGGAGTTGGGCAGGCTCCCCCGCGAAGAGCGGAGTCAGGCCCCGGTAGGAAAAGCGGCTCGGCGGACGGCCATGGATGGCGGTCGCGAAATCCACCAGCAATGTCGCCTGCAGGGGGCCGTGGACCACGAGGCCGGGATAGCACTCCACCTGTGTCGCGTAGGGCTGGTCGTAATGGATACGATGACCGTTGAACGTGAGCGCCGAATAACGAAAAAGGAGCGGCGTCGACAGATCGACGCTTCGGACATGCGCGCCGCGCGGGGCCGGGTCGTGGGCCTTGGCCACGGCGGACCACGTGATGGCGCGATATACGAGGTCCTGCCGCTCGGAAATCAACTCCCTGCCGTCGACCTCGATCACATGATCGACGGCAACGAAGCACAGCCGACCGCTGCGGCCTTGCTTCATGGTGACATCGGCGATGCGAGAGGTGCGCCGCACGGTGTCGCCAATGTGCAGTTCGCCGGCAAATGACAGCTTTCCGCCGGCCCACATGCGACGCGGCAGGGAAACCGGCGGCAGGAAATCGCCCCGCGCCGGATGACCGTCCTCACCGAGCGTGGAGGTCGGGGCCGCCGGTTGGGCAAGGCAGAAATGCAGGAGCCGCATGACAGCCGCGCCGTGCGCGACGTCCTGGCTGCGGTCGAACGTCATGGCGAATTTGTGTGCCAGATCGGCGGTGACCATGTCGAAGGCGACCTGCTCGCGACCGATCCAGCCGCGCAGATGCTGCTCGTCCAGATCGTGTTTTGCCACCGTCTCGCTCATCCGACACTCACTCGCCCGGCAAAGGCTTCGCTTCACGTCTCAGCTTTCCGTGCCTTTCAGGCGGAAATACTCTTCCGGAAGCTCGCCCGAGCGAGCCAGTTTCTTCATCTCGTTCTTGATGCTGGAAATCATTGCCTTCATTGCGGCGGTGACGGCCCTGTCGTCACGGGTCACGATGGAAAAATCCGTCTTGATGCCGGGCTTCTTGAGCGGCGCGACGCGCAGCAGGCCGTTGACCACCTCATTGTGCACCGTGTGGTAGTTTATGACGGTGCAGCCCATGCCGTCCTGCACCAGCATCTTGACCATGGCCAGATCGTCGACTTCGAGGATGATGTTGAGATCGAGCTTGTTGGCATCCGCCTCGCGCTCCAGAAGCAGCCGCTGCGGATGGTCGCGGCTCGGCACGATCAGCGGCAATCTGGCGATGTCGGCGATGTCGTACCGATCCTTGATCTCGATGTCGAGCCTGCGCCGCGCCCGTTCCGGCGGAAGGGCGACAGCGAGGTTACTGACCACGATTGGGTCGGCAATGAAGTTGGTCGACAGCCATGGCGTGTGCATGACGGCAAGGTCGATCAGATCGGCGTTCAGCCAGTCGACCAGAAATCCGCTGAAATTGGATCGCAGGTGGATGCTGACATCGGGATAGCTGTCCCTGAATGCAACCAGCACTTTCGGCATGAGCATGGTGCCGAGCGAAGGCACGACGCCGATCCGCAATGCGCCGCGCGGAACGTTCGCCCTCGACTTTACGTCTTCCCGGCACAGGCGGACCTGCTCCAGAATGATCTCTGCATGCTCAAGGACGAGTTCGCCGGCTTCGGTCAGCTTCAGCCCACGCCTGTCCCGGATCAGAAGCGTGGTCGACAACTCCTCTTCCAGCGTCTGGATCTGTCGGCTCATGGCGGACTGCGCCACGTCGAGACTGCCGCCGCCGCGCGAAAACGATCTGCTGCGCGCCACGGCGATAAAGTACTGCAATTGCCGCAGGTTCATACGAATAGACCCGACAAAACAGGCTCCTGATCAAGGCCGCATCGCATTGCCCGTTCAAGCTGTCCGACGAAAGCGTTCCGGCAAATCGGCTTCCGGGGTTCTATACGGCTTTTCTGTCGATTGCGAGCCGGTGACCCGATGTCGTCGAACCCGCACTTCATCGGCAAGACCCGAACGCCGCCGGTCGTTCGAGATCAATAGAGTTCCATCAGTTTCGCGTTGCTGTCGAGTTCCGCGGGCAGGCCGTTCCAGATCATCCGCCCCGATTTCATCACCACCACACGGTCGCTGATGCGCAGCGCCTCGTGTACGTTCTGCTCGACGATCAGAATCGACATCTTCCGCTCGAGCTGCAACGCACGGATCGGCTGCAGCAGGTCCTGGAAGAGCTTGGGCGCAAGCCCGATCGAAGGCTCGTCCATCAGAAGCACGCGCGGCCTGTTCAGGAGCGCGCGACCGATGGACACCATCTGCTGCTGGCCGCCCGAAAGCGTTCCGGCGCGCCGGTCGAGGAAGGTCTTGAGGGGAGGAAGCACCTCCAGCACCCAATCCACCCGGTCCTTGTGCTCGCTTTTCGCCGTGCCGGCTGCCCGCATGGACATCATCATCGTCTCGCGAACCGTCAGGCTCGGAAATATCCCGCGCCCTTCCGGCACCATGGCGATCCCCGCGCGCACCATGTCGCCGGGCCGCCTCGCGCCGTCCACGCCATCGACCTCGATACGTCCCTTGCTGAGGTCGAGAAGACCGAAAAGGGCCTTCACCAGCGTCGATTTTCCCGCGCCATTGTGACCGATCATGCAAAGAACTTCGTTCTCCATGAGGTCGATGTCGACATCGGTCAACACTTCGCGGCCGCCATAGCCGGCGCAGACCTGCCGGGCCGAGAGAATTTTAGCGCTCATGTCTTGCGATCCCCAAAATAGATCGCGGCCAGCTCGGGATTGCTCAGCACCTTCTTCGGTTCATCGTCCGCCAGCAGACGCCCCCGATCGAGGAACGCTATCCGGTCCGAGATGCCGACGACGATGTCGAGATTGTGTTCGATGATGCAGATCGTGACGCCGGCGCTCACCGCGTCGCGCAGAATGTCGAGGAAGCGGTCGTAGGAAGAGCGGTCGAGCCCGGAAGCCGGTTCGTCCAGCAGCCAAAGCTTGGCGTTGGTGATCATGGCCCGCCCAAGCGACAGGAACTTTCGCTCGGCATAGGCCAAGTCGATCGACCGCGCGGAACGCCTCTGCGTCAGCCCTGTGCGATCCAGGATCCTGTTCAGGCGTTCCTTCTTTTCGGCCCGGGTCAGGCTTCCGGCGCCGAAGGGCAGGATGGTGGGCTCGATCGCCGTCAGGAGGTTGTCCTCCACGCTCATATGATCGAACAGCCGCAGGTCCTGGAATGTCCGCGCGATCCCCATCCTCGCAATGTTGTGCGGCGCAACGCCGATCAGGTCCTTGTCGAGCCACCGCACGGTGCCGCCGTCGGGGACCAGATGGCCCGTGATGAGATTGAACAGCGTCGTCTTGCCGGCGCCGTTGGGGCCGACGAGGGTCGTCACGATGCCGGCCCTCAGGTCGAGGGACACATCGTCGATGGCATGCACTCCGCCGAAAGCCTTGGCGGCATGGCGGATGCTCAGCAGCACATTGTCAGGTTCAGCCGTCGACATTTTCGCCCGACCTCTTGTGCTTGCCCGCAATGCCGCCGGGACGGAAGATCATCAGCAGCGTCATCGCCAGTCCGTACAGCAATTGCTGGAAGGACCCGACATCGGTCGAAGGCAGGAAGTGCAGATATGTCAGCGCAGCCGGAACGGCCATCAGCACGGCAGCGCCGACAATCGGCCCGATCAGGGTCCCGGCGCCGCCGATGATCACCATCGCCATGATGAGCACCGACATGTCGAGCGTGAAGCTCTCGACATTGATGAACGAGATATAGACGGCATAGACGACACCTGCCGTCGAAGCCAGCGAGGCGGAAATGACCACAGCCGCGGTCTTGATGGCCGGCACGTTCTTGCCCACCGCCGCCGCGGCGGACTCGCTGTCACGTATGGCCATCAGACTGCGGCCAAAGCTGGACCTAACCAGTTGGCGGATCGCTGCCATCACGAGCAACAGGATGACCAGGGCCAGCACAAGCACCTGAACGGGACTCTGGACGCTGAACCCGAAAACCGTCGCGGGCGGAATGCCGATCAGCCCGCCGAAGCCGCCTGTGACCGATTTCCACTGCGAGAAAACCGTGACGGCGACCATCTGCAGGCCGAGCGCGGCGGCGACGAAATACTCGCCCCGAACCCGCAGCGCCGGCAGGGCCAGCACCAGCGACACGACGCCCGTCACCAGCATCGCCGCCGGTATCAGTATGAAGATCGAGGTCGAATAGTGGATTGCGATGAGCGCGCCCGTATAAGCGCCGATCGCGAAGAAAACCGCATGCGCCACCGAGAATATGCCGGCATACCCGATGATGAAATTGAGGGTCACCGCCAATATGGAATAGATGCACGTCAATACGGCAAGGTTGATGAGGTAGGCTGTCATGTCAGGACATCAGTGGCTGCTCACCTTCTGGCCGAGAATACCGTAGGGCCGGAAGATGATGAAAAGGAACAGGACCGCGAACGTCGTCGCCTCGGTCCAGGCGGAATCGAAGGCGAGAAGCGCCAGGCTTTGGGCCAGTCCGATAAGCAGGCCCGCCAGCAGCGCCCCCACGATGGACCCCACGCCGCCGACAATCGTGGCGGCCAGCGAAATCAGCATCACATGGTTTCCAATGTTCGGGCTCAGCCCGGACGTTGCTCCGGCAATCGCGGCGGCCGGTACCACCAGCAGTGACCCGAGGGCGAACGCATAGTGGGAAATGTGGCGAGGATTCAGCCCGAAAACCCGAACCAGTTCAGGATTGTCCGCAAGCGCGCGCAAGGCCGCTCCGCTGCGTGTCCGGTTCAATCCGGCCAGTATCGCGAAGATCACGGCCGCGCATGCGAAGGCCACCCAGGTCAAGGGCGCGACATATATGCCGTCCATGATCTCGACGGAGCGGCTGAGCGGCGTCGCGATGGTCACGAAGGATCGTCCGAAGATCATGGCGATCGAGTTCTGCACGGCGATGGCCACGCCGAACGAGGCGACGAATACCGTGAAGAACGAACCCTCATGCCTCTGGATCGGTCCGTACACCAGCACGTCCATGCAGACGCCGAACAGGATCGCGACCACGCAGGCGACGGCGATCCCAAGGCCGATGCCGAAGCCGTGCAATTGCATGAAATAGATTATGTATGCGGCGAGAACGAATGTCGCGCCATGGGCAACATGAAACACCCGTGTCGCACCGAATATCAATGAGAAGCCTGCGGCGGTGAGTGCGTAGACCGCACCCACCTGCAGCCCGTTAATAACGAGTTGGAACAGCAGCATTCGGCGGTCCTATCAATCCGCACCGCTGTCGGCAATCGGGGAGAGCGCCTGATCCTTCACGACATTGATCCGGATCGGAACCGTCACGCCTCCATTCTCCTGGAACGTCACGGTGACGCCGGCCAGCTTGAACGTTCCGATCTCCAGACGCTTCTTCAGCAGATTGGCGCCGTTGACCTCAAGGCCTTCCTTTTCGAGGGCGCTTGCCAAGGCGGCATAGAGCATGATCGCGTTGTAGTAGTTCGTGCTGACGAGCGTGGGATCTCTCGAATACTTCTTCCTGTAGTCCTCGACGAACCGCTTGGTGACCGGGTCGTCCGATGTGTAGTCGACTTTTTCAGAGGTTATGATCATTCCCTGCGCCTCGGGCAACTGCAACGCTGCCGGCCACGAGTTCCCGGAATAGGTGAGCAACTGCTTGTCCACGCCATTGTCGCGGAGCTGCTTGATCACCTGCAACTGTTGGTCGCCATAGGTCGCAAGATAGATGGCGTCGGGGTTGAGGGAGCGCACCTGCGCGGCGATGCCCGAAAACTGCTGGGCTTCCGGAGGCAGGGAGTAGGATGCGACGAGTTCGCCGCCCACCTCTTTCAACTGCGTCGTCAGAAGGTCACGGATTGCGACGCCTGACGGATCGTCGATGTAGATGAGGGCGATCTTCTTCAGGTCGCGCTTGTTGACGAGATAGGAGGTGAGGGATTTGGTTTCCTGATCCACCAGCGGAATGACGTTCCAGAAATACTCGCCGAGCTTCGCGAGGTCCGGCGACAGGCCGCCCGCATTGGCGCAGACGACTTCGTTGCGCTGGCAAAGAGGCGCGATCGCCTTTGAAACGCCGGTATATGCCGTCAGCACATATTTGACCTGGTCCACATTGACGAGCTTCGTCATGCCCACCACGCCGACCTGCGGCATTGCCTGGCTGTCTTCGTAGCGAATGGACAATTTGCCGGACAGGATCTTGTCGGCATTGATGTGCTCGACGGCAAGATCCGAACCGGAGGCAAAATCCTCGCCCTGCGCAGCGACCGGCCCGCTCAGCGGGAAAAGCGCGCCGACCGTCAGGTCCTCGGCGTAACCGGGTGCATAACTCAGCGGCAGGGCAGCCAGCCCCAGCGCAGCCGCGATGAACCTTTCACGGAACTTCATACTTTCCTCCCTTTGAAATTCAGACTTGGCATGGTCTGCTACCTAACCGTAGTCCCAACTGACAGCGCCACAAAGGCGTGGAGCGCGATCTGGATTATCTCAAAATGAGATGCATTCGCCCCGCCGCCTGCGGAAAGAGACCTTTCCGGCTATCCGCTTTCGGCATAGGCAAAATGCCGGTTCAGACATTGTGTGGCGGTGTCGTCGGCAATAGGCCTACCGGATGCCCCCAATACGCGGATAAGGCCAGTGCTCCGGTATTCCATAGAACGTATCGGCGATACTCGCGACAAGCTTGGCGAATCTCCGCTCTGGGTCGAGGACGGCCCTTTTCTCTATTGGATCGACATTCGCGAGGTAAGCCTGCACTGGATGGATATGCGCACGCGCGCGCATCGCTCGCGCGCGCTGCCGAAGATTCCCGGCGCCGTCGTCACGCGCAGGAAGGGCGGGCTGCTTATGGTGTTTCGCAGCGCGCTTGCGGTGCTCGAAACCCCTGATGCGGAACCGCAATTCCTCACGCTCGACTTCGACATGGGCGACCAGCGCTTCAACGACGCGAAATGCGATGCGCGGGGACGGCTTTGGGTCGGAACGCTTGACCGGCAGTTGAAAAGTGATGCGGCGGCGCTCTACAGGATCGATGCGGCGCTCAACGTCGAGCAGGTGGATGCGCCCTTCACGCTCGGCAACGGGCTGGCCTGGAGCCCGGACTACACCAGCATGTATTTCACGGACACCCGCACCCGGACCATTCATCGCTATGATTTCGACCTCGCCACCGGCGTCGCCGCCAACCGGCGCACATTCGCTCGCGTGGATGAGGAAGGAGCCGGACGCCCGGACGGCTGCGCCATGGACGCCGAGGGTTTCCTGTGGAGCGCCATGATTGGCGGCGGACGCATCGCCCGCTTCGACCCGGACGGCCGGCTCGCGCAGGACATCCGCCTACCTATCAAGAATCCGACGAGCTGCTGCTTCGGCGGGACCACGCTCTCGACGCTTTATGTGACGAGCGCCACGGAAACGTCGATGGAAGGCCTGACGGACGAGCCGCTGGAGGGCGGGCTGTTCGCGGTCGAGACCGACGTGCGCGGCATGCCGGTTGGCGGCTACGGCGATTGATGCAGTTCAGAAATATGGGGAGAGCAGGCAAATGGTTCTCGGAAATATCTCCACCAACAACAGGAAAGCGGCTGTTGTCGGCGTGGCCAACAGCAAATTCGGCAAAGCGCCGGGCAATGATGTCTACGACCTGACGCTGTCCGCCTTCCACGATGCTCTCGCCGATTGCGGGCTGGACAAGTCGGCAATCGACGGCATCATCATTCACCGTGCGCCTGACTACCAGCGGTTCTGCGAGCTGGCGGGAATGAACCCGAAACTGATCGCGACTTACCCTTCGCAGGGTCGAATGTCGGGCGTGGCCATTCCCCTTGCGGCCACGGCGATCGCAACCGGCATGGCCGAGACCATCGCTCTTGTCTACGGCAATGTCGGCAGGACCGCCGGGCAGATATATGGCGGCGAGAACGACAATTACGGCAGCGGCGGCGCGGGCCGCTGGTTCCCCTACGGAATGACCTCACCCGGCGCGATGCACGCCATGATGTTCCGCCGCCACATGCACCAGTACGGCACGACCGCCGAGCAACTCGGCGAGGTCGCGATAACGTTCAGGAAGCATGCTTCCCTCAATCCCGGCGCTGTCATGCGCCAGCCTTACGACATGGACGAGTATCTGGGGTCCCGCTTCATCTGCGACCCGCTCAGGCTTCTCGACTATTGCCTCATCAATGACGGCGCGGTCGTCATGATCATCACATCCGCCGAGCGGGCGAAAGATCTTGCAAAGCCCCCGGTCCATATTCGCGGATATGGCGAGGCGACCGCCTTCAAGGAGTCCACCATGCCGCCGGACGACTATTGGTTCGCGCAGATGGAAACCGTGGGGCAGCAGACGCATGCCATGGCCGGCACCACGCGCGAAGACATGAACGCCTTGATGATATACGACAATTTCACGCCGACCGTATTGTTCAGCCTCGAAGGCTTCGGCTACTGCCCGCACGGGGAAAGCGGTCCGTGGGTTCAGGAAGGCCATCTTGCGCTG
The DNA here is from genome assembly GCA_023953835.1 of Rhizobiaceae bacterium. Taxonomy (NCBI): domain Bacteria; kingdom Pseudomonadati; phylum Pseudomonadota; class Alphaproteobacteria; order Hyphomicrobiales; family Rhizobiaceae; species Rhizobiaceae bacterium. The sequence continues at coordinate 464,398 of JAMLJB010000002.1, forward strand.
GGTGGCCGCTATCCCGCCAACACATGCGGCGGGCACCTGTCCGAAAGCTACATGCAGGGATGGGCGCTGAACGTCGAGGCGGTGCGGCAGATTCGGGGAGAGTGCGACCAGCGCCAGGTGCCCGGCGCCGGGCTGATCCAGTTCCTCTCGGCCGCCCCGATCGTGACATCGATCATCTACGGAGCTGAACCCCAATGAGCGATTATGCAAAACCGCTGCCGAAGATCGACGCGCTTGACGCCCCCTACTGGGAGGGCGCGAAGGCGCACGAGCTGCGTATTCTGAAATGCGGCAATTGCGGCCACTGCAGCGCGGACCCGACAAGACGCTGCATGTCCTGCGGCGCACAAGCGCTGGAATGGACGAAGGCGTCGGGGCGGGGCAAGGTCTGGTCCTACGGCGTGTTCCACAAGGCCTATTTTCCGGGATTCGCGAACGACGTTCCCTACAATGTCGCGATCGTCCAGCTCGAGGAAGGCCCGAAGCTCTATTCGAACATCGTCGCCGTGCCGAACGAGGATATCCGCGTCGACATGGCCGTGAAGGTCCATTTCGATGATGTCACCGACGACGTCACACTGGTGAAGTTCGAACCGGCATAACCCGGTAACCGGGCTCAGGCCACCCGGCTCCTGCTGGTGACGTATTTCGTCACGAGGAAGCCGCGGATGCCCTCGATCCCGGCCTCGCTTCCGAGACCGCTGTCCTTCACGCCGCCGAAGGGTGCTTCGGGCGACACCACGCCGAAATGATTGATCGCCAGCGCGCCGACCTGCAACGCGTCGCATACGCGCCGTTCTGTCGCCAGCGACGAGGTGAACGCATAGCCCGCGAGACCGTAGGGGTTCCGGTTCGCCCGGGCGATCACCTCCTCGGCGGAACCGAACCTGCTGACCGGCAGCACCGGGCCGAACGGTTCGGTGGTCATCAGCGCGGCGTCATCCGTCACGTCGGCCAGCACGGTTGGCTGGTAGAAGAAGCCCTCGTTCTCATGCCGCCTGCCGCCTGCGGCGACACGCGCGCCGTGCGACACCGCATCCGCGATGAGCTGGTCCATCGCCTCGACGCGGCGCGCATTGGCCAGCGGCCCCATCTCGGTGCTGTCTGAAACGCCATCACCGATGCGAAGGTTCGAGACCTTGCCCGCAACGCTGTCGACGAAACGGTCGTAGATCCGCTCGTGGACGTAGAACCGGCTGGGAGAGTTGCAGATCTGGCCCGCATTCCTGAACTTCGCCGCCACGGCAAGCGCGGCGACGGCCTCCGGCTCGACATCGTCGAAGATGAGCACAGGCGCATGGCCGCCCAGTTCGACCGTCGCCTTCTTGAGCTGCCTGCCGCAGGCTTCCGAGATCAGGCGTCCGACGCGCGTCGATCCAGTGAACGTCACCTTGCGGATCACGGGAGAGTCGATGCAGCGGGAGGTGATTTCCGCCGGGTCGCCATAGACCAGCGCAATCGCACCGGCAGGAACGCCCGCGCGATGCAGCGCGTCCACGACGCGCGCCGCGCTGCGCGGCGTTTCCTCGGCTGCTTTCAACAGCACGGAACAGCCGGCGGCGAGCGCTTCGGCAAGTTTGCGGGCGGGCGTGAACACCGGAAAATTCCACGGTGTCAGCGCCAGCGCGGGGCCGATCGGTTCATATGTGACCGTCTGGCTTGTCTCGGGAACCCTTGCCGGGATCGTTCGGCCGTAGAGCCTGCGGCCCTCCTCGGCGGTCCACTCCAGCGCCTCCGCGCTGGCCATGACCTCGCCCCTCGCCTCCCGCAGCGGCTTGCCCTCCTCGGCGGTCAGGACGGCGGCGATGTCATCCGCTTCGGCCCGCAGGATCGCGGCGGCGGCGCGCAGCATGTTGCTTCGTTCGAGCGGCCCGAGCGCGCGCCAGCTTTCGAAGCCCCGCCCCACCGACGCCAGCGCGTCGTCGACGTCCTCAGCGGTCGCCGCGAAAACGCCATCGATCCGCTCGCCGGTCGCTGGATTGACGACGGCGATTTCCGATCCCCGGCCCCGCCGCCATTGCCCGTCTATGTAAAGGTTGACGCTATCCATTGGACGTTACCTCCCTGGCAAGCCTGTAATTCGCTGCGTTCAAATCCTCGAAAAGCCGAAGCGCCGCTTCACGACACGCCGAACAGGCGCCGGGCATTGCCGCCGAGGATCGCTTCCTTTTCCTCATGGGTGAAATCCGAATGCAGGACTTCGGCGAGCGGGAACGGAAAGCTGAAAAGCTTCGGCTTCGTATAAAAATCCGTCCCGAGCAGCATGCGGTGCGCACCAGCGGTCTTGACGAATTTCTCAAGCGAATGTCCTGCCGATGTCAGCACGCCGGTATCGAAGATGATGTTTTCATGCCTGCTCGCAATGAGCGACATCCACTGCGCATTGTTGGGGCAGGAGAAGCCGTCGAGCGCAATAATCGTCACCTCCCGGTGGCGCTCCGCCAGCAGTTCCAGACGCCATGGCGCCTCCAGCGTGGAGCCGGTCACGATATGGATGATCGCGGGAACCCCCTTGCTCTGGAGCTTTTCCAGAAAGGCGTCCATCATCGGATGGTCGAGCACCGACCCCTGGAAGCGGTGATGCCAGGCCATGGCCTGAAACCCGAGTTCGTCGATGCAGCGGTCGATCTCGTCCAGCCCCTGCGCTCCATCGAGCGCGCTGACGGTGCCGGCGGCGACGGGAAAGCGGTCCGGCATCAGCTTGCGATATTTCGCCGTATGATCGTTGTGCTTCTTCGTGTCGGCGATTCCGGCGGCCTGCGCATAGCCGTTGGCCGGCATGAGCAGCGCCTGCGAAATGCCGAACTTGTCCATGTAGCGCAGCCGGGCCTCGCAATCCTGCGCGATGCTCTCGTCGGAAAAGGAGGTGCTTTCCGAACGGTCGCCGAAATAGGCGCCCAGCGAGCCGACATGGTGATGAATGTCAAAAACCCTGATTCCATCCAGATCATACATTTCAGGCCACGCTCCCCCTGCTTCGTTCAATTGCCGTTCACGACGGCGTCGCTGATCTTTTCGGCCACCATGATCGTCGGCAAGGTTGTGTTTGCCCTCGGAACCACGGGGAATATGGACGCATCGACGACGCGCAGTCCCGCGACGTTTCGCACGCGTCCCTGATTGTCCGTGACGGCCATGGGATCGGCGCTGTCGCCCATGCGGCAACTGCACGACGCATGCCAGACGCCGATGGCGCATTTGCGCACGAATGCCTCGCATTCCTCGTCGTCGGCCAGAATGCCGTCCAGCGTGAAACTGTCCGCCACCACCTTCTCGATGAGGCCGCGGCGAAGATAGTCCGGCCCGTCCAGGAGCCGCGCCAATATCCCCGTCAGGATCTTGTTCCTGGCATTGATCGTGCCGACCTGCCGCACCCGCTCCCCGTACACAGCCGGGAACGGGTCCGCGACGACCGCCTGCATCTCCTTCGAGGCATAGATGCGCGCAACGCGGCGCAGCCCGTCCATCAGGCGCCACAAATCGCGGCTGTCCGAAAGAAGATTGAAATTTACCGTCGGTTGGTCGTGCCAGTCCGCAGTCCTGAGCTTCACATGTCCTTCGTCGGAAAATGTCTTGTAGACGCAGATATTCATCGAGCCGATCTGGCGGCCCACCGCATGCCACGCGGTGCGGGACACCGGGAACACCGCCATGTCCGCCGCCGGGCACTCGGTCTGCCCGGACGTGTACCGCCACATGGTGAGCATGTGGCGGCGCGTGATGCCGTTCAGCCTCGCATGCGGACGGATGAAAGCGGCGACAGCGACGCATGGATGGTCCATGAGATGCTGTCCGACCCCGGGCACATTGGCGATCACCGGAATGCCAAGCTCTTTCAATTCGCCGGCGGGGCCTATTCCCGCCCTCAGAAGGTGCGTCGGAGAATAGATCGCGCCGGAGGAAAGGATGACCTCGCGTCCGCGAAACTCGCGCTGACCTTCCGGCGTCAGTGCGGTCACACCGACGCATCGGGCCTCTTCCATCACCAGCCCGTTGACGACCGTGCCGGTCGAAATCGTCAGGTTCTCGCGCTGCCTCGTTCCCGAGTCGAGATAGGCCATGGCCGAGGAAACGCGATGGTCGTAGAGGTTCGAGATCGTCGCGGGAAAAAAGCCGTCTCCAAATTCGGCGTTCTGGTCGAGCCTGTAGTCGAAGCCGGCCGCTTCGATCGCCTTGCGCACCGCCTTGATGTGCTCCGGCCAGGAGTCGGGAAAGATGCGGCGGACCGGCATGCGCCCTTCGGTCCCATGCATCGGGCCGTTGAAATCGATGTCGCGCTCGAGCTTCCTGAAATAGGGCAGCACATCCTTCCAGCCCCAGCCGCTTGCGCCCAGCGCCTCCCACTCGTCGTAATCGTCCGGCGTGCCCCGGTTCGCAAGCTGGCCATTGATCGACGACCCACCGCCCAGCACCCGGGCCTGCTCATATTTGCGCAGTTGGGGCGTTGAGCTGCCGGGATCGTTGTGCGAGATGCGCGCGGTCGTGACCCTCAGGTCGCCCCAGGTGAAGCGGGGGCCGAGATAGGCGCGCCCGGGATAGGAACTGAGAATTTCGGCGGGAACCCTGCCCTCGGGCGTGTCTTCGCCGGCTTCGAGAAGAAGGACCTTGTTCTGGCTGCGGGCCGACAGGCGGTTTGCCAGCACGCATCCCGCAGCGCCGCCACCCACAATAATGAAATCGTAAATCATCAACGAGACAGTCCGCGAAATTAACGCACGCCCCCTGCCGCGAATGCGTGTCCTCCGGTGGCCGTGCGTCTGGCATTGCGCGCCAGCGTGCGGACACTAGGAGCGATGCCGCCCGTTGCCAATGCTTCGCAGACATAGTGATGATCTTGAGTCGGCATTTCCGGTTGCGGGGAACTGCGGCGCGACCGGCTATGCGCAAACGAGATAGCCAAGTTGGCGAACGGGCATTTGCATCGCCATTCGATCTGTTTCAAATACGGACGCGAGGTAACTATCCGCCAGCGCCCGCATGAAGGGCAGCAAAGCTGCACGCGATCATGCTTCTGGAGGCCGCGTTGAGCGCGGTGGTCCCTGCCAACGGAATGATTTGAGGATCCGCGCCCGCCAAATGCCGGCGAGGCCGGAGCACGACCCATATCGGATGGAGAAATTGATGGACAAGGACGTTTACGAGAAAGGTCT